>VBHJ01000018.1 GCA_005887685.1 Chloroflexota bacterium
ATCGAGCGATTCCGGGAGGAATCGCGGGAGGATCGAATTCGAATCGCCCGTGAGGCGGAGCGTCACTTTCGGCGCAAGGTGGCCTGGGGCGCCCGCTGCGGCGACGAGGTGAAGGTCTTCACCACCCTGAGCGTGCCGGTCATGACCCGGCTCCGGATGGGCGAGCGCTCGATCCTGGACACCCTGGTCGCCGGCGGCGTGGCGCGAAGCCGCAGCGAGGCGCTGGCCTGGTGCGTGCGCCTGGTCGGCATGCACCAGGCCGACTGGATCAAGGGGCTGCGGGACGCCATCGTAAAAGTGGACGAAGTTCGCAGTAAGGGACCGCTCAACTAGTTACTCCCGTTGATACTTGTGCCCACTTTGATCGCCGAAGGCGAACGCAAGCACGTCATCGTGATGGGGGCGGGGCCCGCCGGGCTGACCGCGGCCTATGAGCTGCTGAAGCGCGAGGTGGCCGTCACGGTCGTGGAGAAGGACCCGAAGCAGGTCGGCGGCCTGGCGAGGACGGTCGAACACAACGGATACCGGTTCGATATCGGGGGGCACCGCTTCTTTTCCAAGAACGACGAGGTCGAGAGCCTCTGGAGCGAGATCCTCGGCCCCGAGCTGCTGAACCGAGGCCGTCTGTCGCGCATCTACTACCGTGGCCGGTTCTTCGCCTACCCGATCAAGGCCGCCAACGCGCTCTGGAATCTAGGTCCGCTGGAGGCGGTGCTGTGCATGGCGAGCTACGCCCGTGCCCGACTCCAGCCGGTCAAAAATCCAAGGACGCTCGAGGACTGGGTCCGCAACCAGTTCGGGTGGCGCCTCTTCAACATCTTCTTCAAGACTTACACAGAGAAGGTCTGGGGTATCAGCACCAAGGAGCTGTCGGCGGATTGGGCGGCGCAGCGGATCAAGAGCCTCGACCTGTGGGTCGTCCTGCGCAGCGCGTTGTTCCCCGGTCGCAAGCCAACCCGGCGTGGTGCCATCGTCACCACTCTCATCGACAAGTTCCGCTACCCCCGGCTTGGGCCGGGACAGATGTGGGAGCGGGTGGCCGAGATCAGCGACTCGAAAGGACACCCGGTCCTGCTCGGCAGGTCGGTCGCCAGGATCAGTCACCAGAACAATCGGGTCCGCGCGGTGACGACGCAGACCGCGGACGGCCGCACCGAGACGCACGAAGGCACGCACTTCATCTCCAGCATTCCCATCCGCGAGCTGGTGGCCAGGCTCGACCCGCCCGCGCCCGAGAAGGTGCGCAAGGCGGCGGACAGCCTCAGCTATCGCGATTTCATCAGCGTCGCCCTGATGATCGACCGGGCCAACGTCTTTCCGGACAACTGGATCTACATCCACGACCCGGGCGTCCGGGTCGGGCGCATCCAGAACTTCAAGAACTGGAGTCCGGACATGGTGCCCGATCCAGCCAAGACCTGCCTCGGCCTCGAGTACTTCTGCTTCGAGGGCGACGGCCTGTGGACGATGCCGGACAAGGAGCTCATCGCCCTGGCCACGCAGGAGCTCGGCCGGCTGGGCATGTGCTCCTCGGGCGAAGTCTTCGACGGCGTAGTGGTGCGGCAGCAGAAGGCATATCCCGTTTACGACGACCGCTACCAGGACAACGTCGCGGTCGTCCGCGATTACCTCGCGGCCGCGCTCCCGAACCTGCACCTGGCCGGACGCAACGGCATGCACAAGTACAACAACCAGGACCACTCGATGATGACCGCCCTTCTGGTCGCGCGAAACATCGCTACCGGCTCACTGCTTGACCCGTGGAAGGTGAACGCGGACGCGGTCTACCACGAGGACGTAAGGGCCGGCGAGCGCGACCTCGGCGGCCGTTTGGTCCCGGAGCGAGTCCCGGCGGGCTAACCCCGGCTCAGGCCGGTCGGCTCAGGCCGTCTTGGGTCGAGCGAAGCTGGCGGCCACGAAGCTCGCCACCGCAAGCACCGCGAGCAGGATCGCGTGCTTGTAGTGCGGCCCAGACGTCGTCGACGTGAAAATCTGGAGAACCCCCAGCGCGTAGAGGACGGCAAGGATGATGAAAACGACTCCGAGCACCCCCAAAGCAACCGCCATCGAACTGCTTCTCATCACAGGCTGAAGCGTAACAAAGCAAGGCTGACGAGCCCGGCGGCGATGCAGTACCAGCCGTACGGGTCGAGGCGACCCGAGCGGAAGTAGCGCAGCAGAAAGCGAGCGCTCGCGTAAGCCGCCACACCCGAGAGCACGGCCGCGGCGAGGTATTCGCCCAGCGGAACTCCATTCGTGAACAGCTGGGGCACCTCGACGATCCCGGCGCCGAGGATCACGGGAGTCGCGAGAAGAAAAGAGAAGCGCGCGGCCTCTTGATGCCGCAGTCCCGCGATCAACCCGCCGCCGATGGTGATGCCCGACCTGGAGATCCCGGGAAAGAAGGCGAGCGCCTGGCAGGCGCCCACCAGCGCGGCGGCGCGGAAGCTGATCCGCTCCGCCTGCGCAAAGTGCGCCTCCTGCTCATCGCGTGACGCGGCCGCAACCGCGGTCCGCCGCTCAGTCCGCCGGCGCAGCTGCTCGAACCCCAGCATCAGCACGCCGTTGACGACCAGGAAAGCCGCGGCTTCATACGGACTTGTGAAGAGAGCCTTGATTCGACTTTCGAGAAACACTCCGAGCGTCGCGGCCGGGATCGTCCCGACGAGAAGGAGCATGGCGAGGCGCTCGGGCTCGGTACGCATCTCGCCGCGAACGGCGGCGGTGAAGAATCCGCGGATGATCGCGACCCACTCGTCTCGATAGATGACGAGGAGGGCGGTCGCGGTGCCCAGGTGCAGCAGGACGAGAAAGGGCACGAATGACGGGTCCGATTGCTTGAACGTCCAGCGCAGCAGGCTCGGCACGAGGACGGCGTGGCCAAGCGACGAGACGGGGAAGAGCTCGCTCGCGCCCTGAAGCAGGCCCATGAACAGCGCCTGCCACAGACTCACTCGCTAGATTGTCAGGGAATGGCCAGACTCGCCGCGTTCAATCCAGCCGGCAGGTCACTGGTTGAATCGGTCGAGCGCGCCAAGCTCGTCGAGAAGCACGGCTACGAGTCGCTGTGGACGATCCAGCTGCCCAACGCGCGGGATGCCTCCCTCGTGCTCGCGGCCTACGCCGGCGCGACCCAGCGAGTCAAGCTGGGCACCGGCGTGCTGCCGATGTACACGCGGCATCCCACGGCCATGGTGCAGATGGCCGCGACGCTGGACGAGCTGTCCGGAGGTCGTTTCATCCTTGGCATAGGGGTCAGCCACAAGGTCACCGTCGAAGGCATGTGGGGGATGCGCCTCGAGAGCCCGGTCGACGCCATGCGCGAGTACCTCACGATCGTGCGCACCAGCCTGCGCGACGGCGGCTGCGCGTTCGAAGGTCGATTCTTCACCGCACGGTGGACGTACTCGGCCCCGCGACGGCCAGACCTGCCCATCTTCATCTCGGCGTTGAATCCGCGGATGCTCGAGCTCGCCGGTGAGCTGGCGGACGGGGTCGTCCTCTATATGTGCGCGCCGGCCTACATCCGCGAGCGGGTGGTTCCGGCGATCAGCGCCGGCCGCGAGAAGGCGGGCAAATCGATGGAAGGCTTCGAGATCGTCGCCGCCGTCGATGCGAGCCTCACCTCAGACCGAAAGACCGCCCACGACGTCTACCGCAAAACCGTCGAGCGATACGCATCGCTGCCTTACTACCGGAAGGTGATGGACGCGAGCGAGTTCAAGGAGGAGCTTGCGTCGGGTCAGGTCAGCGAGGCCATGATCGACCAGCTGGCGGCCATCGGCGATCAACCCCAGATTCATGAAGTCCTCAACCGCTACCGAGAAAGCGGCGTGACGCTGCCGGCGATCGGTCCTTTCGCGGGCCACGACGGGGCCGCTGGTTTCGAAGCGACGCTGGAGGCGGCGGCGGCGGACTAGCGGAGCCTGGCGCCCGCCTCGTCGATGAGCCGCCGCGAGGTGGTGAACTCCCGGCGGACCGCCGCATCCTCCGCCCGCTCGAGGGCTTGGATGACCTCCCGCCATCGTGCGTTGTCGCGCTCCTGCAACGCGGCCCCGACCTGGCCGATCGTCTGCGTCGCGAAGAGGAGGCCGCCCCCAGGGTTGTCGAGGATCGAGCCGGCGATCGAAAGCTGCTCCCGCGCCCACGTCACGATCTCGTCGCCGGGGTGCATGTCGAGCTCTTTCGGGCGGAGAACTTCCATCGGCGCTTCTTATTGTCCGGCAAGCGCGCGGAGCGGCCGGCCTGTGAGTCGGTACACCGTCCATTCGGAGTTGGGCTTTGCGCCGAGGCGCTCGTAGAACTTGATGGCATCGACGTTCCAATCGAGCACCGCCCACTCGAGCCGGCCGCAGCCGCGATCGACAGCGACCTGGGCCAGGCGCTCGAGCAGCGCCCGGCCGACTCCGCGACCACGCTGCTCGGGCACGACGAACAGGTCCTCGAGGTAGATGCCGGGCTGCGCCAGAAACGTCGAGAAGTTGTGAAAGAACAGCGCGAAGCCCACGGGCTCGCCGCCCTCCTCGGCGATCAACGTCTCGGCGTAGCGGCGCTCGCCGAACAGCGTCGCGGTGAGCTTTTCCTCGGTCATGACGACCTCCTGCTCGAGCTTCTCGTAGCGCGCCAGGCCGCGGATCAGCTCAGCGATCAAGGGGACGTCTTGCAGCTCGCCTGGCCTGATGTGGAGCGTCATTTGGGCCGGTCGCGCAGGCGGAACACGAATCGCATGGCGCCGTGGGTGTCTGAAAAGCTCGCGATCTTGTTGTCGACCAGGCCCGCGGCGAGGCCTGCGGCGATCAGGTCAGTGTCCCGCAACGCGCTGCGGCCGCCCTTCGGCCTGATGACCCAGATCGCGCCGTTGGGCTCGATCCAGCTCTTGACCTCGCGGAGATGCTCGAGGTCGCTCGGCTGGCTGGCGCCCACGAAGACGATGTCGCAGGGAGTTGGCGGCTTCCCGAAGACGATGTCGGATGTTCGCCCGCGGAGGAGCTTCAGGAAAGGAGGATCGTCGAGGTCCAGGACGGCGACTTTCGAACCGGCCTTCACGCCCAGCTTGTCGAGCAGCGGTCGCGTGGACACGAAATCGGGGCTCACCTGCCTTCTTCACCGCCGGCGCCGCCGCGAACCGCTCCGAATACGATGACCCCCAACAACCAGCCTCCGTAGGCGCCGGCGATGGCCAGGACGATGATCGGGATCGGGTTGCCGACCCGGCTCGAAAGCAAGCTTCCCAGGGCCACCATCGCTCCGAAGATAACCGCGCCCGCAATGCCGCCCGCGACCGCGCCGACGAGCGTCGGGGCGTTGTTGCCGGTCTTCAGACCTCGATCACCTGCATGTCTTTGACCGCACCGGTCGTGCTGCCCGAATAGACGTGATTGAACAAAAAGCGCGTCGAGGGATGGCGCTTGCGGAGCTTGGCGGCGTTCTCCCAGCTCATGTGGCTGAAGACGTCGCCAGGTCCGGTCGCCTCGACGATCGCCACGTCAGCCCGGTTGACCAGCTTGTCGAGCGGGGCGGTCGGTTCCGTATCGCCCGAGTAGGCCACGACCTTGCCGTTCATATGGATGCGATAGCCGTTGCTGCCCATCGTGCCGTGGTCGAGCTTCACCGTCTCGTACTTGACGCCGGCCGCGCTGCCCGAGGGCCTGGCGGTCAGGTACCGGACCTTGAACTGCGGACGCATCACGCGTTTCCAGTCCGGGCCCCAGCTCACCTCCCACAGCTTCTCGAGGTAGTCCTCGATCCCTGCCGGACCTACGAAGGTGAGGGGCCGGCGATCGACGAAAACGCGGTGCAGGACGAAGGGCGGCAGGCCCAGCGTGTGGTCGCCATGAAAATGCGTGATGAAGACGACCGCGATATCGCCGGGGTCAAGCCCCATGCGATGCATGTGTGGCAGCAGCGGCGCGCCGCCGTCGAGCAGCACGCGGCCGTCCACCACGACGGCCCCGTTGTAACGGTCCAGCGAGTAGGCCGCTCCGCTGCCCAGGAAGGCGAGCTTTACGCGATGGTTACCGCTGGGTTCAGGTAGACGTCCTGGATTGCGTGTAGTAATTCGATGCCCTCCTTCATAGGGCGCTGGAACGACTTCCGGCCGCTGATCAGACCCATGCCGCCCGCACGTTTGTTGATGACGGCGGTGCGGACAGCCTCTTTCAGGTCTGTCGCGCCTTTGCTCTCACCCCCCGAGTTGATGAGACCGGCTCGCCCCATGTAGTTGCTGATCACCTGGTACCGGCAGAGATCTATGGGGTGGTCGGTCGAGAGCTTGTCGTAGACCGCGGGTGAGGTCACGCCGAAACCGATCACCTCAAAACCGCGGTTGGTGGTCGGCAGCTTCTGCTTGATGATGTCGGCCTGGATCGAAACGCCAAGGTGGTTGGCCTGGCCCGTCAGGTCGGCGGCCGACTCGTAGTTCACGCCATCCTTCTTGAAGGCGGGGTTTCGCACGTAGCACCACAGCACCGTCGCCATGCCCAGCTCGTGCGCCGACTGGAAGGCAACGGCGATCTCCTGCAGCTGCCGGTCCGACTCTGGCGAGCCGAAGTAGATCGTGGCGCCGACCGCGACAGCCCCCATTTCCCACGCTTCCTTAACGGTCCCGAACAGGATCTGGTCGTAGTGGTTTGGGTAGGTCAGGAGCTCGTTGTGGTTGATCTTGCAGATGAACGGGATCCTGTGGGCGTAGCGGCGGGCGACCGAGCCCAGCACCCCAAACGTGGAGGCCACAGCGTTGCATCCGCCCTCGATGGCCAGCTCGACGATCTTGGCGCCGTCGAAGTAGATCGGGTTGGACGCGAACGAGGCGCCGGCGGTGTGCTCGATGCCCTGGTCGACGGGCAGGATCGACAGGTAGCCCGTGCCGGCCAGCCGGCCGTGGTCGATCAGCGACTCGAGGCTGCGCAGGACTCGGGTCGGCCGGTCGCTGTCCTTCCAGATGCGGTCGACGAAGTCGCCGCCCGGCAGGTGCAGCTGTTCCTTCGGGATGGTTTGGCACTTGTGTTCCAGCAGGTCGCGGGCGTCGCCCCCCAGCACCTCTTCAATCTTCTCTAGGGATCCCCTGGTAACTGTTGCCATCAGTGCCTCTTACACATTTGATTAGCATGGCCCGCAGGTTCGCGCAGGCGCATCCGTCACTCTATAGTGCGCCGATATGACGCAGCGGGCCAGCGATCTGCTAGCGGAGGTAGGGGACCGGCTGTCGGCTGACGCCACCCAGAGCGCCCTGGTGGTCGCCGAGGCGGTCACCGCGATCGAGCCTGAGCTCCTGAAGAGCTACAAGGACGGCTCCCAGGACGAGCTCGTAAAGATGTCGACCGCATTCCTCCAGGCTCTTTTCCGGTCGCTTCGGCCCGATTCCAAGCTGCCGTGGCCGGAGTACTACACCCAGGCCCGGGAATACGCCCGCCGCTACGCCGAGAAGGGAGTCCCGCTGGAGTCCTTGATGGAGGGGCTGGCGGTGTTCCGGCGCACCGTCGTGGCCCGGCTCACGGACGAGCTCGGCGAGAACCCGTACTCCGACGAGGTGCTGCTCCTGGCGCAAAGCCGGCTGGGCGACGTCGTCGAGCACCTGAACTCGAGCTTCATCCGAGGCTACCTGGACTACACGGAGAGCAAGCACCGGGCCCGCCAGACCGAGCTGCACGGCCTGTACCACATCGCCAGCGCGCTCGGCCGGTCGCTCGACGTGTCCGAGATCGCCGAGGTCGGGTTGCGCGAGACGCTCAAGGTGCTCGGCCTCCAGGCGGGAGCCGTCTGGATCCGAGAAGGCGCGCGCCTCAAGCTGGCCAAGACGATCGGCATGCAGCCCGGGGAGGAGGAGGAGTTCTCCGAATCGGGCCGTTCCGGCTTGATGCGGGTCGTCGAGGTCTCATCCGGGCCCGCGGAGTCGCGGGTGGACCGCATCGCGGGCGAGTGGAGCGCAATCCGGGCCGAGCTGCGGACCAAGGGCGTCCTGCTCGGCGCGATGACCGTGGCGACGAGGCTGCCTCGCACCTTTGAGTCCAGCGACCTCGAGTTCGTGGCCGCGGTGGCGGACCAGATCGCCGTCGCTCTCGACCGCGCGCGTCAGCACACCAAGGAGGCCCGCACCGACTACCTGACCGGGCTGGCCAACCGGCCCGAGTTCGAGCGCGCGATCGACCGCGCGGTCGCGTCGGCCGAACGGCACAAGCGCCGCCTGGCGCTGATGATGATCGACCTCGACAACCTGAAGGACATCAACGACACCTACGGCCACCACGTCGGCGATGAAGCGATCCGCGTCCTCGCCGCCGAGCTGCAGCGGGCTGTGCGGGCCACGGACACATGCGGTCGGCTGGGCGGCGACGAGTTCGGCGTCGCCATGCCTGACGCCGACGAGCGTGACGCTCGCGAGGTTGGGCTTCGCGTCCGGGAGGCGCTTGACCATCTGAACCGCACCGCGAAGCTGCCGGTCCCCGTCGAGTTCAGCATCGGCATCACCGCGTGGAGACAGGGCCTGGACTGGCAGGCGATGTATCAATCAGCGGACAAGGCGCTATACGTGGACAAGCGCAGGCGGCACTCGGTCAAGAAGAGGCTTGGCGAAACCCCGGTCAAAACTCCCAGCGACTGAGGGGACCATCCTCGAGGCATCGTTCTTCGAACGAGACACGCGCGTCGTGGCGCGCGACCTGCTCGGCAAGCTCCTCGTCCGCGAATCGGATGGGCAGCGCCTCTGGGGCCGGCTGATCGAGGTCGAGGCGTACCTCGGGCCTGACGACCTGGCCGCGCACTCGAAGGGCGGGCGACGGACCGCGCGGACCGAGGTGATGTTCGGCGCCCCGGGGCATGCCTACGTGTATTTCACCTACGGCATGCACTGGTGTCTCAACTTCGTGACCCGAGAAGAGGGCGTCCCGCAGGCGGTGCTGGTGCGCGCCCTCGAGCCGGGGCCTGGGGTCGGACGGTGCGGCGGTCCGGGGCTGGTGACACGGGCGCTGGGCATTGACGGAGCGCTGAACGGCGTGCCGCTGCGGCCGCCGGGTCTATACGTTGTCGACGACCAGGCGCCGCGCGGCCGCGTTTACGTCACTCCGCGAATCGGCGTGCAGGGAACGGGTCGCTGGGAGAAGCGGCTGCTGCGCTACTGCGTGGACTCGCCCTACCTGTCGAGACCGATACCCAAACGTTTACGGCCAGCGGCTGGGAGACGGGTCGAGCCGCGGTAGCTTCTCCCAGTCGGCGCGGATCGGCGCGAAGACGTCCACCGCCGTGCAGCCGTCAGGTCCCGCGGCCGCGTCGTGGGGCACGTTGCTGGGGATCACGTAGGTGTCGCCGGCGCGCAGCTCTTGCTTGTCACCGCCGACCGTGAAGGTCATCGACCCCTGCAGGATGAAGCCGAGCTGCTCGTTCTCGTGCGAGTGCTCGGGCACCGTGGAATGCGGCTCCAGGTCGACCACCGCCAGCGTCATCCGCTCGCCCTTGATCGCCCGCGCCAGCACTCCCTCGCGCAGCTGGTGCGGCCGCAAGCCCGCCAGTGGCCGGAAGGTGCTACTCAACTTCGCGGTCGATGATCGTCGCGGTGCCGAGACCGCCGCCGCAGCACATCGTCTCGAGACCGTACCGAAGGTCGCGCCGCTCCAGCTCGTAGAGAAGCCGGTTCATCAGGATCGCGCCGGATGCGCCGAGTGGATGACCGAC
The DNA here is from genome assembly GCA_005887685.1 of Chloroflexota bacterium. GTDB lineage: Bacteria > Chloroflexota > Dormibacteria > Dormibacterales > Dormibacteraceae > 40CM-4-65-16. The sequence continues at coordinate 9,667 of VBHJ01000018.1, forward strand.
GGCGATCGCCCCGCCATTGACGTTCGTCTTCTTCAAGTCGGCCCCCGTTTCCTTCTGCCACGCGAGCACGACTGAGGCGAATGCCTCGTTGACCTCGAACAGGTCGATGCTGTGCAGCTCGAGGCCGGCCTTCTTCAGCACGGCCGCGGTGCCCGGTATCGGCCCTTCGAGCATCAGGACCGGGTCGGTCCCGACAACCGCCTGGGCGCGAATGCGAGCTCGTGGCTTGATGCCGAGCTGCTTTGCCTTCTCCAGCGACATGAGCAGGACGGCGGCTGCGCCGTCGGAGATCTGGCTCGAGTTGCCGGCCGTGATCGAGTGCTCCGGGTTGAACGCCGGCTGCAGGGCGGATGTCGCCTCGTAGTTCGCGTTGGCGCGGATCCCCTCGTCTTTGACAAACATCTCCGGCTGGCCGTTGGAAATGTCCACGGAGAGCAGCTGCGACGTGAAGTAACCCTTCTCCGTCGCCGCGGCCGCGCGGTGGTGGCTCTCCACGCTGAACTCGTCCATCGCCTTGCGTGAGATGCCGTACTTGCGCGCCATCAGCTCGGCCGATATTCCCTGCGGCACCAGGTCGTAGAGCTCCATGAGCTCTGGCGGAAACGGAACACCCGGCGAGACGGCGTTCGAGCCCATCGGCACGCGGCTCATCGATTCCACGCCCCCGGCGATCGTGATGTCGCAGACACCGGACTGGATGAGGTTGGCGGCGAAGTGGAGCGCTTGCTGGCTCGAGCCGCACTGGCGATCGACCGTGGTCGCCGGGGTCGTGACGGGGAAGCCGGCGGTCAACCACGCGTTGCGTCCGATGTTGAGGCTCTGTTCGCCGACCTGGCTCACGCAACCGAAGACCACGTCGTCCACCTGGCCGGGCTCGATGCCCGCACGGCGGACGACTTCCTTGAGCACCAGTGAGCCGAGCACGACAGGATGCACGTCTTTCAACTTTCCGTTGCGTCGACCGATCGGTGTGCGGACTGCCTCGACGATGACAACTTCGCCCATTTCTTAACTGGCTCCTCTAACGAGTCTCAGGTGTCTGTGTCAAGCCACCAACATTTGCCTGGCGATACGATTTTCTTTGCTGTTGACGTGCCCTTAGGCTCCTGTTAATTTTCGCGACGCCCCAAGCGGCTGAGTACGGTAAACCTGAGGATACCGAACGTCGAGTAGGTGGAAGGTCCGGAGCAATCCGGGATGGAAACCGAAAAACGCATAGGGGACTTCAGGGTAAACAGGAAGGTCTCTTGGGGCATTACTTTTCCCCAGAACCTCCACACGGCCCGCTTAATTCAAATCAGCCCCTTTTGGGGCCCTGGCGCAGGCTTTGTCCACAGCTTCGGCATCGAATGCCGCGCCTCTTCTCCGCAGCTTCCTGACTCCCTCCGCCAGCCGCGCCACCGGCGCCGGATCCTCGTAGCGGAGCCATCGGTATGCGATGGGAGGGGACCACGGCTCGCCCCTGGCTTCGTAGAGCCGGCGGTGGGCGTCGAGAACGATTCCTTCCACTTCCCTTAACAATCCGGAGCGAAGGAGGTCGGCGAAATCTTGGCCCCCCATCCAGGCAAGGAGGCGCGCCAGCCGCGCCCCCGGATCAGACCGCGGGTTCTTGCGGCGGGGTGGGGATGTCGTAGACGCTCGCCCGCAGGGTGCAGATGAAGGGCAGGTTGCGGTACAGCTCGCGGTAGTCGAGGCCGTAGCCGACGACGTAGTCGTTGGGGATCTGGAAGCCCACATAACGCAGCGGCACGTTGACGAGCCGGCGCAGCGGGCGGTCGAGCAGCGTCACCACCTCGAGCGATGTCGGTTGCCTGCGCCGCAGCTCGGACAGGACGTAGTCCGTCGAGAACCCGGTATTGATGATGTCCTCGACGAGCAGGACGTGACGGCCCTCGATCGGGTAGTCGATGTCGCGCGCGATCCGCACACGTTCCTGCGGCAATGCGCCCGCGAATCGCTGCAGATCGAGGTAGTCGATCACGAAAGGCTCCTTGACCTGGCGCGCGAGGTCGGCCAGGAAGAACGTGATCCCCTTGAGCACTCCCACGAGCACAAGCGACTGCCCGCGGTAGTCGCGCGAGATCTTGCGTCCGAGCGCGCGTACCCGCGATTCGAGCTCGACCGGTGAGATGAGGATCTCGCCGACATCCTCTTTGCGCAAGTGCTGCACCTCGAGCGCTCCATATCCGGCTTTGGCGAGCAGCTGCGTGTAGTCCTTGCGGTAGAGCAGCCGGACGTTCAGCTCGGGATAAAGCTCACGAAGCATGCGCAGCTTGCGGTTCTTCGGAGTGACCAACGACTGCTTCATCGTCGTCAGCTCGATGTAGAGGTCGTGCTCGGGAAGATAGAAGTCGGGCGTGAACATCTCGGCGACGCGCTCGCCCTCCCATGCGATCGGAAATGACACGGGCTCGTAGTGCCAGCGGATGCGGTAGTAGTCGAGGAAGCGCGCGAACTCCTGCTCTGACGGGTGCGCGAACTCCACGCGCGAGTGGGCGGGGCCCGTGCGCCTGACCAGGCGCGAACGCTGCCTGACCGGGCGGCGCCATTTCTGTGGGACGGACGTTGGAAGGGACGACGACGCCAATGAAACGGTCCTGATTGTACTCTCGGAATTGAGACCCACTGAAATGAGCACACCGGCGCAGCGGATGGTCGCCGAGCAGCTGCGTCCGCATGGCGTGACCGACGAGCGCGTGCTCGAGGCGATGGCCTCAGTCCCGCGCGAAGAGTTCCTTGCGCCGCGCATGCGGCGCCACGCTTACGAAGACCGCGCGCTGGCGATCGAATGCGGGCAGACGATCTCGCAGCCGCTGGTCGTTGCGCTGATGGCGCAGGCCGCGGCGCCGCAGCCCGACGACATCGCCCTTGAAGTCGGCACCGGTTCCGGGTACGCGGCCGCGGTGCTGAGCCGGTTGTGCCGCAAGGTGGTCACGATCGAGCGCGAGCCCGCACTCGCGGAGCATGCGTCCGAGACGCTGGGGCGGCTGGGCTTCAACAACATCCAAGTCGCGGTCGGCGATGGCAGCCAGGGCTGGCCGCCCGAAGCCCCCTACAACGTGATCCTCGTCGCGGCAGCGGCGCGCGGCGTTCCGCCGGCTCTCGTCGAACAGCTTGCCGATGGCGGGCGCATGGTGATCCCGGTTGCGATCGGACCCGACCAGCCGCAGGATCTCCGCGTCTACGTCCGCCGCGGCGCCGAGGTCGGCTATCGGTCGATGTTCCCCGTCCTCTTTGTTCCGCTAAGGACTGGGTGAGGCCTTCGGCGAAGGCGATGCCCCGGCGGGCGGAGTCGACGAAGTGCCGGTCAGTGTCTGCAGCTGCTGAAGGATCTGGCCGACCGTCTGCATCTCCGTCGCGAACGTGGTGAAGTCGCCTCGGGCAAGGGCCGCGTAGGCGGCTTTGTAGTGCTGATTGGCCTGGTCGATCAGGCTCTGGATCTGGGCCACCTGGGCCGCCGTGTAGGTCGTGGGCGGCGGTTGGGTGGTCGTCGGCGGTGGCGCATTGCCCACCAGCTGCTGGACGGCCTGGTCCAGCGTCGTCGCGTAGGCGACATGGTCCTGGTCCGCGAGGATGACCCGCTTGAGCTCGGGCAGGCTTGACTCCTGCTTGGCGCGCAGATAGATCGGCTCGAAGTAGAGGAAGGAGTTTCCGATCGGCACGACCAGGAGGTTGCCCTGCTGGACCGAGGAGCCTGCCTGGTTGAAGAGGGTGAAGTCGGCGGAGATCGTCGTGTTCGCGTTGATCCGGTTCGCCACCTGCTGCGGACCGAAGATGACCTTGTCCTTGGGCAGCTGGTAGGAGACGTACTCACCGTAGTGCGGCCCGTCGCTCCGCGCCGCCATCCAGGAAACCAGGTTGCTCTTGCCGAGTGGCGTGTACGGCATGATCAGAAGGAACTCAGGGTTCGCCTCGCCCGGCAAACGGAAGAGGACGTAGTAGGGGGTCAGGGCGGTGGCCGAGCTGTTGGGCGAGTTCTGCGCGGTCGGTACCGCCCAGACGTCTTCCCTGGCGAACAGGACCTTCGCGCCGGCAGCATCCGCGCTGACGTGGTAGGTGGCGTAGACCTGGACCTGGGCGTTGAACAGGTCCTCGGGGACCCGTAGGTGCGCGCGCAGCGCCGGAGGCATCGCGTCGATCGGCTTGAACATCGCTGGGAAGGTGGCCTCGTACGCCTTGATGAGCGGGTCCTTTGAATCGATCACGTAGAAGCTCGTCGTTCCGTCGTACGCGTTGACCACGACCTTCACGGAGTTGCGGATGTAGTTGACGTAGTTGTCGCCGAAGGGCATCGTCTGCGAGTACGGATAGCTCGAAGCCGACGTGTAGGCGTCGAGGATCCAGTAGAGCTTGCCGTCGGCCACGACGAGGTACGGATCGTGGTCGAAGGTGAGGAACGGTGCAAGCTCCGAGGCGCGGTCCTTGATGTTGCGCCGATAGAGCATGTACGTCTTGTCTGACACCTGGCCGGAGACCAGGAGGTTGAAATCGCTGAGCTTGAGCGACCACAGCGCGCGGTTGACGCCGGTCATCGGCACCCCGTGCTGCCCCGAGTAGTTGGTGAAGACGTCCTGGCTGCCCTGCGGGTAGTCGAACTCGCGGGTGTTCGACGGGGCGAGCACGTAATCGTTCGTGAGCTCGCCGAAATAGATGGCGGGTTGGCTGATCGTCAGGGCTCCACTCGGCGGCAGGTCGCCGACCACGTAGTTCGGCAAGCCTTCCGGGTCGGCCGAGTTGACCGGGCTCGCCGCGGCCCCATATCCGTGGGTGTACTGGAGGTGGATGTTGACCCAGTTCTGCGCCTGGGAGGAAAGCCTTGCGGTGTCGATCTCCCGAGAGCTGATCTCGAGCTGCTGGAACTGTCCGTTGACCGTGTAGCGGTCGATGTCGATGTCGTTGAACGTGTAGTAGGTGCGCAGCGTCTGCTGTTGCTGATATGTCTCTTTGAGCTGCGTGTAATCCCAGAGCCGGAGGTTGTTGACGGTGGCCTGGTCGGATTGCACGTCCTGGGCCGTCAGGGGCTGGTCCCCGGTGAAGCTGCCGACCGCGACGTTGGACAGTCCGTACGCCGCTCGCGTGCCTGCGATCTCGCGCTGGATGTACGGCAGCTCATAGGACTGGGCGTTCGGGGTGACCGACACGCCCTGGACCACGGCCGGATAAGCCTGCGAGACGATCGTCAGCAAGACCCACAGCCCGATGGCCCCGGCCGGCAGCCAGAGGCGGCGGACCCACACGTTGGCGACCAGCGCCCCCGCCAGCACGATGCCCGCCCCCGACTGGAACGAGTACAGAGGCAGCCTCGCGTTCACGTCCGTGTAGGCGGCACCCCAGACGACGTTGCTGTTGTGGGCGGAGAGGAGGTCATAGCGGCCCAGCCAGGTGGTCGCCGCCAACGTCACGGCGAATGCAGCGATCAGCACGGACACGTGGGCGATCGCCCGCGGCGTGGGGCGGAAGTCGAAGCTGTCGCCGCGCCACGAGTAAAGCGCGCCGACCAGCAGGATGGTCAGGAAATCGAGGCCGAGCGTCCAGTTGGCAGCCGCGTGGAGGAACGGCAGCGTGAGCAGATAAAAGGAGATGTCTTGTCCCAGGACTGGATCCGTGGTCCCGGTCGGGGTAGCGTGGAGATAAAGCGCGAGAGCCTGCCACTGCGAGAAGGCGCCCGCACCAAGGATCACCGAGATGATCGCTGCGGTGGCGAGGCTGATCCAGCCTGCCGGTCCGCGAAAAACGGTTCGCCTGATACCCACAGCGCGCAGTGCGGCTCCAGACCGAGCCCTCAGAGCGATCGCGACGTTGACCATCAGGTAGGCGAACGCGAGCAGGAATCCCCCGGCGAACAATGACCACTCGAGGCCGAGCCGGGTGGTGTACACGTCGCGATACCCCAGCGAGTCGTACCACTGCAGCTCGGTGATGAACGAAACGATGGGACTCGCGGCGATGAAGACCAGGATCGCCAGCAAGAACAGCGCGACCCCACCCCAAAAGCGCCTGGGGATTTGCGGCAAGCGGATCTCCCTGCCGGCGTCGAATGGACCGCCGCGCTCGAACGGATCAAACGGCCGGTACCGGCGGGACATGTGAAACGAAGCTTAGACAGGTTCTAGAGCGCGGTCGTCTGCGGAGAAGTCCATGTCGGGATCTGCCGGAGGATGCTCGAGGTGCCAACGCACGGTCGTGCGCAGCGACTCGAAAGGATCCGATGTACTCCATCCGAGCTCGTACCTGGCCTTGCGCGCGCTGGCCGCGATGTGCTGAGGCATCGTCCCTGTTGGTTTCAGGTCCTCGGGCAGCACCTCATCCGGCGTGCGGACGAGCTCGGCGTCGGATCCGGCGGCGTCCAGGATCATCCGCGCCCACAGGCGCATCGAGTACGTCCGGTCCTCGCAAATGTTCATGACGCCGGTCGATTCGACAGCATGCAGTGCGAGGCGAATGGCACGCGCCACATCGCGCACGTAAACGCGGCAGGCGAGCCACGAACCGGCGCCGATCGGAATCCGGAGCCTCCCCGCGCGAACTCGGCGCAGGATGAACTCTTCGCGGCGCTGGTAATCGTGCTCGCCGTAGACCATCGGCAGGCGCATCACGAGCGCGCCACGCGGCAGATACACGTCCTCCACGTCGAGCTTGTCGTAGTCGTCTCTATCCGCCAGCTTGCCCCGATACGGATAGCGCTCGGCGCGGACCGGAGACTCCTCGTCGATCGGCACCGGGTCCGTCTCGCGGTCGTCGAGCAGCGCGCCAAAAGCGCGGTAGACGTCCACGCTGGAGATCACGATGCGTCGCGCGACGTCGGGCAATGCGTCCAGCGCGACTTCCGCGTCGGCTCGGCTCAGGGCGCGGCAGTCGACCAGGGCGTCAGGCCCAAATGCGGCGAGCTCGCCACGATGCGATGCAAGCTCGGAACGATCGCAGTGCAGGTGGCGGACCTTCGGCAGGTCGTCGGGTTCCAGCTCGCCGCGATGCACGATCATCAGCTCGTCGCCCGCCGCGGCGAGCTCCTCGACGGTGGCGCGGCCGATGAATCGCGTGCCACCGAGCACGACGATCCTCAACGAGCGACCGGCGCCACCACGTGCGGGTTCTTCTCGACGATGAGATCGATCAGGCCCCATTCCTTCGCCTGCTCAGGCGTCATGAAGAAGTCGCGCTCCATCGCCCTCTCGACGTCTTCGAGCTGCCGCTTGCAGTGCTTGGCGTAGATGCGGGCGACCTGCTCGCGCTGCCGGAGGATCTCCTGCGCGTGGATCTGGATGTCGGTGGCCTGTCCCTGGATGCCCTGCGTGAAGGGTTGGTGGATGAGGATCTGCGCGTGTGGCAGCGACATCCGCATGCCGGGATCGCCGCCGGCGAGGAGGATGGACGCGCCGCTTGCCGCCAGGCCCGTGCACAACGTCGCCACCTTGGGGCCGACGTACTGCATCGCGTCGTAGATGGATAGCGCCGCCGTGAGCGATCCCCCCGGGCTGTTGATGTACAGCTGGATGTCCGTCTCCGGAGCCTCGTTCTCGAGGAACAGCAGCTGAGCCGTGACGGTGGTGGCCATGTCGTCGTCGATCACTCCGCGCACGAAGATCACGCCGTCCTTGAGCAGTCGCGAGTAGATGTCGTAGGCGCGCTCTCCGCGCCCGTCGTTGGTGATCACGGTTGGAATGAGGTGCATCTCCCTACCTCCTTGGTGCAAAGCCGATACGTTCTTTTGGTCTGGGCGGCGGATGGGCCATCGCAAGGTAAGCGCTGAAGTCGGCCACGCTGCGCAGAGCTTCGAGGGGAAGCGAGGCTGTGGCGAGGCGCAGCTTGACCGGAGGGTCCTCGGGCCAGGTGCGCTGCTCGGGGTCCGCGCCGAGGAGCCGGGCCAGGTCGGCATAGATCTCGGCAGGCCGGACGCCCAGGGCGTGGGCGACGGCCAGCAAGCGCTCGGTCGAGACCTCTTTGCGTCCGCGCTCGACCTCTGACAGATGGGCAGGCGACAGGCCGGCTTCGGCCGCGATCTCGCTCAGGGTCCGGCGGGTGGCTTCCCGCCTGGTCCGCAGGATTGAACCGAGCGCCGACCGGATCACACCGGCGCTTTCGCTGTAGGCGAAAACCATTTGTCTGTGGCAAACGATACGACGAACGCTCCCTCAGTGGGAGCGAAAAGTCGGGCCAGGAGGCGCCGGGACCGCATCTCTCTCGGCTGCCGTCCGGGCCCGGCGTCGCCGCAGCTCAAGCTCCAGGCTCTCCAGGCCTCGCGCCATGGCCCAGCGATGGTTGGCCGCGAAGATCGGCCGCATCACCAGGGTCCCGTACCGCAGGAGGGGCTTGTTGGCGGCGATGCGCCAGTCGTAGGTCGCGTCGACGTAGTCGCCGTCTTCGGTGATGGTCCAGACGCCCGTGCCCTCGAAGTCGCCTTCAGCCACCAGGCTGAATCCCTGGGGTGGCCTCGATTCGGTGACCGTGAACTTCCACCGCAGCGTGTAGGGCAACCAGCCCTTGGTGTAGAGGTCGATGACACGGCCGACGTGGGTCGTCGGGTCGCCAGGCGAGAGCTCCGTCACATCGAGGTACACCGACGGCCACCACCGCGCGAGAGAAGGCGCGTCGCCGAGGACCTCGGCGACCTCCTTTGCGGTTGCGCGCACCCGCCAGCGCGTGAGGAACGCGTACTCGGGAGCCACTAGGCGTCTTTCAGGTTCGCGGGGTCGAGCAGCTCTTGCTTCGGACGTTCGATCCTCTGCCGCGACCGCATGATCTCGATGAGCTTCTTCCGGCCCTTGGGCGGACCGATCATGATCGCGCCGACCAGGCGGTCGTCCTTGAAAAACAGCTTGCGATAGAACTTCTCTTCGAAGCTGAAGGTCCGCACCGATTCGAGCCCGGGCTGGACATCTGGCGTCACGCCCATCACCGCCAGCGTCGACCCGAACATCGTCGTCGTGTATGTCGGCACGTCGAAGAAGTCTTCGTCGGCGCCCGCCATGTTCCGCGCCGCGACCTTGCCATGCGCCTCGGCGTTGTCCCACGTTCCCATCTGGTTGTGTCTTTCGACCATCAGGTCGTAGAAGACGGCGATGTCGCCCGCCGCGTACGCGTCCGGCGCCGAGGTGCGCAGCTTCGCGTCGGTGACGATTCCTTTGTTCAGCTCGACGCCCTTGCGGGCGGGCTCGGTGTAGTAGTCAAGGCCCACGCCGTATGTGAGCAGGTCGAACTCCACCCTCTCGCCGTTCACGGTCTGTGCCACGTAGCGTCCGTTGTTGCGGCTGAACGTCTGGACCTCGTCAGACGTGATGAACTGCACCCCCTGCGCCTCGCCAAGCTGCCGGCACAGCTGGCCGCCTTCCTCATCGAGCACGTAGCGAAGAAACCACGGCCCGCGCATGATCCAGGTCACCTTTGCCTTCTGGCGGAAGCTCACGCCCTCAGCCAGCTCGTAGCCGATGAAGCTGCCGCCCATCACCAGGACTCGCTCGCAGCTGTCCGCCTTCTCGATGATCGAGTCGGTGTCGTCGAGAGTCTGGAAGCCGAGGCATGCCGACACATCCCCGGACCCCGGCCAGGGTGGCGGCTTGGGCCGGCCGCCTGTCGCGATGAGGATCGCGTCGTATTTGAACTCCTGCCCTCGATTGGTGTGGACCAGCTTGCCACCGAGGTCGATGTCGGTGGCCCAGGTCTCGAAGTGGATCTCGAGGTTCTGCTTCGTGTAGTCCTCGACCGTCCGCATGAAGACCTTCTCGCGCCTTACCTGTCCGCGCAGGTAGCGAGGCAGCGCGACCCGGTTGTAAAGGGGATGCCGTTCCGCCGCGATGATGACGATCGAGGCTTCCGGATCAGACTTGCGCAGGTCTTCGGCGCAGGTCTGCCCGGCAATGCCGTTGCCGAGGATTACGTAGCGGCGGGTCAACTAGAGCTTGAGGGCGTACACGTAGGCGCTGGCTTCGGCATCCGCGAAATCGTATCCGGTGGCGCGAAGGTCATCTTCGGCGGGGTGTCCGGGCGGCAAGTTGACCGTCACGTGGTTGAGGCCGTCGGCGTCGGCCTCGAAGCGCAGCGCCATCAACAGCTCGCGAAGCGCTCCGCCGGTCCCGGCCAGGAGCGAGACGGCCACGTTCTGCCCCCACGCCTCGCGCAACGCAGCCACCGCACGCCCGGCGGGGCCCACCCTCAGCAATCCCTGTCCGGCGAGCCGCTCCATCTCGCCGGCATCCATGTCGCGGGCCCCGTTCAGGTCGGGGCACACCCCGCCGTAGAGCTCAATGCCCTTGCTGGCGGCAACCGAAGGCCACAGCCGCCTGGCCTCGGCCGCGTCGGGGATGCGAGACGGCTCGCCGCCCTCCACACGCGTGCCGCGCCACCACTTCACCTCCGCGAGCCTCTTGAAGCCGGCCGACTCGAACAGGCCGACCGCGGGCGCGTCGCGGGTGGCGAGGCGCATCTCGCGAAACCTCTGCTCCCGCGCATCCTCGATCGCGGCTTCGAGCATCGCTCGAGCAATGCCGCGCCGGCGCTGCTCTGCCGCCACGCGCAGCCCCTCGTACCAGATCAAGCCGGGCGCATACGGCCGAAGTCTCTGCACGCCGACGACCACACCCTCGACCTCGGCGGCCTGGAATGCGGCGCCTGCGTCGCCGACCCAGCGGTCGAATACCCGAGGGAGGTAGTCGCGACCATCCCAAACGTCCCTGGTCATCTCGATGACCCTGTCTCGGTCCGCGGGCCGCACGGGGCGAAGCGTCAGCTCTTCCGTGGTTGCCAGTGCGCCACCCCCGAAACAACGATGCCGCCGTCGAACACCAGCTGTCCCGCCTCGGGTTGGAGGATCTCCTGCAGCATCGCTCGCCCGGCCGCTTCGTCCCATCCCTGCCCGAAGAGGGCGCGGCTGTCGACCACCGCCTCCTCCATGTCGGCGTACCTGGTCACGATGGGATACCGAAGAAAGTCGACGTCGGCAGCGATCCCCATCTGCATCAAGAGCATGAACAGCTCGCTGAATCGAGGCAGTCGCGGACCGGTGTCGCCCACCAGTCGCCTTCGGATCTCGGCCGCCGGGTGGGGGAGGTCACTCTCGCGAAGCATCACGAAGACGCGCTCCCGAGCTGAGCGCTCGAGCTTGGCGATGAAGGGGACCGGGTCCGCCACTCCATAAAGGACGTGACTGCAGACCACCAGGTCGGCCGGAGCCACCTCCGCGTCTTCCCAGGTGCTCGCCACAGAGGTGATGTTGTCGCGTGGGGGGATGTGCGACCTCATGCCTTCCGAGGGCTCGACCGCGGTCACCCACTCGAGGCGTTCCGCGAGCGGGACCGTGTGCCGGCCGGTGCCCGCTCCGACGTCGATCAGGGTCTTGCGGGGGGACAGGTAGGGCTCGAGCACCTGGAGGAACTCGTCCACGCGCGTCTGGGTCGAGCGGGAGTAGCTTGCGGCCCGGCGGTCCCAGTAGCCGGAGTCGGCGTGATCGGAAGCGAGCGTCGCCCTGTCCACGACGATCTGCTTCCATCGAGCCTCCCAGTCGACCTCTTGCATCGGCGTTATGCAGTCGGTTTTTAACAGACCTGGGGAGAACTCGGGGACAACTCGTCCAAGGGTAGCCACATGATGGGCATAGCGCCCCGCTCAACACAACATCTAGGAACCAGAATCTTCACTTCGCCTGGGAGGGATACTACGGCCGTGGTCGAACCCGAGTTCAGCGCCACCGAATCCGCGTTGCTGAAACGCTACTTCACGAATCTCGATCGCCCCGTCTTCGCCATGCGCAACCTGCCAGAGGTAGTCAAGGGCGCGCTTTTCTCGCGCTACTCGAGGACGGAGAAAAGCCTGCGTCGGGTGCTCCTGGACGAGTTCATCAACGAGCCCGATTCCGGCTTCGACAGGCTTGCCGGCTCACCCTCAGTCGACGACGACATGGTCGCGGTTCGCCGCGCGGAGGAGTTTTACGAGCGCGTGCTCGTCGGCTATGGCGACGACTCCGTGGCCGAGCTTGCGGGGGCTCACGTTGCCGTCGAGCAGGCTTCGACTCTCGCCGCCAAAGCGCTGGAGGACAGCCGGATCGGAATCTCGCCGCTCGAGAAGTCGACTCGCTACGTCCGTTTCGACCGGCCCGGCCCCGACGGACGCTACCTCTATCACCGTGGACCGGAGCTGGCGCATCCCGATTACGCCCGCGCGGCGGACTCGCTTTTCGCCACCTACAGCGCCATGGTCGAGCCGGCGACGCAGGCGATCCGCGAGCGCTTTCCGCAGGAGGAAGGCGAGGCCGACCGCGGCTGGAAGGCTGCCACCCGGGCCAAGGCCCTGGACCTGTTGCGGGGCTTGTTGCCCGCGGGCACCCTGACCAACCTCGGCCTGTTCGGGAACGGACGCGCATTCGAGTACCTGATCACCAAGATGGCCGGCCACGAGCTGCCGGAGTGCCAGGCCCTGGCCACCGACATCCACCGCGAGCTTTCGCTCGTGATTCCGTCGTTTGTCCGGCGGGCCCTCGACGACCGCTACGGACGCCCGACAGCCGATCGCATGGCTCGAATCAGAAAGCGAATGGAAGCACTCACCGCCTCCCCGCGAGCCGGGGAGCTGGTGAGGGGTGGGGAGACGGAGCCCTCAGTCCGACTCATCGAGTACGACCCGGAAGCAGAGCGAAAGGTCGTCGCTGCGGCCCTGTTCCCGTACTCAAACCAGACGTTCGATGAGCAGCCGGCAGACGTCGCCGCGATTCTCGACAGCCTGCTCGCCGACCGGGCCAACCGGCGCCAGAGGGCGCCCAGAGCCCTCGAGCATGCCGGGTACACCTTCGAGATCGTCGCCAACTTCGCCGCCTACCGCGACCTCCACCGCCACCGGATGCTCACCCAGGACCGCCAGCACCTCGGCACGGCGCTCGGCTTCGACCTGCCGCCCGGCCTGGCCGACCTCGGCCTGCAGGATGGCTTCGCGCGGGCGATCGAGGGAGCCGCCGAGGCGCACGCGACGCTGGTGCGAGTGCTCGGCCCGGCCCTGGCTCAGTACGTCGTGCCGCTTGCCTTTCACGTGCGTTGGTATTTCCGCGTCAACCTGCGCGAGGTCTACCACCTGTGCGAGCTGCGGACGACGCCGCAAGGACATCCGGACTACCGCTGGATCGCCCAGGAGATGTTCCGCAGGGTCGCCGAGGTGCACCCACGACTGGCCGGTTACGCCCGCTTTGTCGACCTCGGGCCGGGGGACGAGCTGGAGCGCCGAAAATCAGAGCGACGAATTGATGCAAAACTCAACGCTTTGGACCATCGCGTGCGATAGCATCAGCCACCACAGAAGAGGGTTGGTGGACATAACGCCGCGTGGACCTGAGCGCCGGAGAGGCGAGGACCGGAGGGCCGGTGGGGACCGCCGCTTCGGCGAGCGCCGCGACCCCGAGCGGGCCGCAGCCGGTCGGCGCGTGCTCTTCCCCTTCGACCGGCGGGTCGCCGAACGCCGTTTCCTCGAGCGCCGCAACGAGTGGCCTGAAGCCCAGGCGCAGGCGTACTAGCCAGGCTTAGTTGGCCCGTCCGGCGCTGATCGTTCACGGTGGCGCCGGCCCCGTCCCTGAAGCGGAACGCGGACTGCGCCAGGCCGCCGTCGACCGCGCTCGAGACGCCGGCTGGGCCGCCATCGGCGGAGGCGCGCTGGCTGCCGCGGTCGCGGCGGTGCGGCACATGGAGGACGAGCCTCTGCTCAACGCAGGCATCGGCGCCTGCCTCAACAGCGACGGCGTGGTCGAGCTGGACGCCGGTGTGATGGAGGGCGCGGGGCTGCGCGCGGGAGGCGCCGCGTGCTTGCGCGATGTGCGCCATCCGATCGACCTCGCGGTGGCGGTGATGGAGGACGGGCGGCACGTGCTTCTTGCGGCCGCCGGCGCGTCACGCTTCGCGCGCGAGCATGGTGTGGAGATGGCCGACCCCTCGATCTTCATCACCGACCGCAAACGCCAGGAGCTCATGCAGGGTGCGGACACGGTCGGCGCTGTGGCTCGCGACGCGGAAGGACACCTGGCTGTGGCGGTCTCGACGGGCGGAGTGAGGGGCAAGCTGCCGGGGCGGATCGGCGACTCGCCGATTCCAGGCGCCGGTCTGTACGTCGACGATCGGTTCGGCGGTGTCTGCGGTACCGGGTTGGGCGAGGCGTTCATCAGGTTGGGCCTCGCCCGATTGATGGTGGTCGAGCTGCAGCACGGCATGGACGCGGAGTCGGTCGCCCAGGGCGCGGTCGACCACCTGAGCAAGGCCCTCAAGGCGCCCGGCGGAGTGATCGTCATCCCGCGCGAGGGTTCTCCGCGGGCGGCATTCAATACGCCCGCGATGCCATGGGCGATGGCGGAGTAAGGGTGGATTCCGGCAACGCGGGGGAGCTCGTGGCGCTCGCATTGAAGCGGGCCGGGGTCAGTCACCTCTTCACCCTGAACGGTGGTCACATCTGGCCCGTGCTGATGGGGGCGGAGGAGCACGGCATCCGAATCATCGACACGCGCCACGAGCAGTCGGCTGCGTTTGCCGCCGAAGGTTGGGCGAAGGTCACGCGCGAGTGCGGCGTCGCGGCCGTCACCGCGGGACCCGGAGTGACGAACTCGGCCTCCGCGCTCGCCCAGGCGCAGGGCAACGACAGCCCGATGTTCGTCATCGGGGGCCGCGCGCCGGTCGCCCGATGGGGCATGGGCTCCCTGCAGGAGATGGACCACGTCGAGGTCGTGCGGAGCCTCACCAAGAAGTCGATGACGCTTGGCTCGGCCGAGGACGCATACATGAGCGCGGCGGAATGCATGCGTACCGCGCTCAGCCGGCGCACGGGCCCGGTCTTCATGGACGTCCCGCTCGATGTTTTCTTCGGCGCGGCTGACCTGCCGGAGGCGACGGAGCATCTCACCCCCGACCCTGGACCGCCGCCCGATCCTGACCAGATCGAGCGAGCCGCCCGACTGATTCGCGAAGCGGATCGCCCGGTGGTCGTCGCCGGCGGCGGCGTCTGGTGGGCTCGCGCCGAGGAGGGACTGCGGACGCTGGTCGAAGCGGGAATGCTGCCGCTGACGGTCAACGGAATGGCCCGCGGCATGCTGCCGCCTTCACATCCCCTCTATTTCTCGCGCGCGCGAAGCCAGGCGTTGCGCGAGGCAGACCTGATCGTCCTGGCGGGTGTGCTTCTCGACTTCCGGCTCAACTTCGGCCAGCCTCCGGTTTTCGGGGAAGACGTTCGGCTGATCTACCTCGACGTCGACGATCACCGCAAGCACCGGCCGGGCGAGGTCTCGATCTTCGGCAACCTCAAGGCGTCGATCGGGCAGCTGGCGGCGGCGCTGGGTGCGAAGCCGGACCGCGGCAGGTGGGTGGAGGCCCTTCGGGAGACCGAAACGGCGGGCCGAAGGTCGGACGCCGCGATGGCGCAGGCCGATGGATCGCCGGTCCACCCGGCCCGCCTCATCGCCGAGGTGGACAGCTTCGCCGACCCCGACGCGATCATCGTCGGCGACGGGGGCGACTTCGTCTCCTTTGCGGGCCGCTTGATCGAGCGGCAGAAGCCAGGCCTCTGGGTGGATCCAGGCCCTTTCGGCTGCCTGGGATCTGGGCCCGGTTACGCGATGGCGGCCAAGCTCGCGCGACCCGACCGCCAGGTGATCCTGCTCTCGGGCGATGGTGCGTTCGGCTTCTCGGCGATGGAGTTCGACACGATGGTGCGGCATCGCATCCCGGTCGTGTGCCTCATTGGCAACAACGGAATCTGGGCGCTGGAGAAGCACCCCATGCAGAGCATGCTGGGCGCCAGCATCGCGGCGGACCTGGGGGCGAAGACGCGCTACGACAAGGTGGTCGAGGCGTTGGGCGGATACGGCGAGATGGTGGAGCGGCCGGATGAGATTCGCCCCGCGCTGGAGCGCGCGTTCAAGTCGGGCCTGCCCGCCTGCATCAACGTGATCTGCGATCCGAACGCGGAATATCCGCGATCATCAGTGCTGATGTGAGCAGCCTGGAGCTCAAACCGGCGATCGAAGCCGACGAGTGGCGTACGGCCCAGTCCCAGTTCGACGAGGCCGCCGAGTTGATCAAGCTCGAGCCGTGGCTGCGCGACGTCTTGCGCGAGGTGCAGCGAGAGTTCACCTGTCACTTCCCGGTCAAGCTCGACAACGGCCACACGCGCGTCTTCACGGGCTACCGGGTCCAGCACAACATCAACCGCGGTCCGGCAAAGGGCGGCATCCGCTATCACCCCGACGTGTCCCTGAACGAGGTCAAGGCGCTGGCGATGTGGATGACCTGGAAGTGCGCTGTCGTCAACATCCCATTTGGCGGGGCCAAGGGCGGCATCATCGTCAACCCGCGCGAGCTCTCCCTCAACGAGCTAGAGCACATGACGCGCCGGTTTGCGACCGAGATCTCGATCCTGATCGGCAGCGATCGCGACATCCCCGCGCCCGACGTCAACACGGACGGCCAGACGATGGCATGGATCATGGACACGCTTTCCATGCACCTTGGCTATTCGGCGCCCGCGTCCGTGACCGGCAAGCCCCTCGAGGTCGGTGGATCGGCGGGGCGGATCGAGGCGACGGGACGCGGTGTGACCATATGCGCGGTCGCCGCGCTCGAGCACCTGGGTCGCGCGCCGCATCAGACCAGGGTCGTCGTACAGGGATTCGGAAACGTCGGCAGCATCAGCGCCAAGCTGCTGGAAGAGGCGGGATGCACGATCGTCGCCGTCTCCGAGGACTACGGCGGGATCTACAACCCCCTCGGCCTTTCCATCAAGCGCGTGCTGGAGTACCGGGCCCGGGAGAAGACGCTCAAGGGTTTCCCGGGTGCCCGCGAGGTGGGAAACCAGGAGCTGCTCACCCTGGACTGCGACCTGCTCGTGCCCGCCGCCATCGGCAACCAGCTGACTTCGCGCAACGCGCGAGACGTGAAGGCGATGCTGATCGTCGAGGGGGCAAACGGGCCCACGACGCCGGAGGCGGACGCGATCTTTCGCGAGCGGGGGATCTTCCTGGTGCCAGACATTCTCGCCAACGCGGGTGGCGTC
>VBHJ01000117.1 GCA_005887685.1 Chloroflexota bacterium
GAAGCTGGCCCGCTACACGGTCGACGGCGACAACGTGGTCGGCATCGGCACCCTCACGAGGCACTCAATGCTCTATTTCTATCGGGGGCGCGAGATCGATGATGGGAGCGGGCTGCTCCAGGGCGGGGGCAAGGAGATGCGTTTCATCAGGCTCGAATCGCCGGCCGACGTCGAACGGCCGGCGGTGAAGCAGCTCGTTCGCAAGGCGTTCCGGCTCGCCAAGGGCGGCTAGCTCCCGGTTAGCTTCCCTAGAGTGGAGCGGGTGAGAGTCACCCCAGCCAGGCCCCCGGTCGCGCCCCAGCGCCCGCACGTCCTCGAAGCCGGCGGCGATCGCCGTGACGATCCTTACTACTGGCTCCGCGACAAGCAGGACCCAGGCGTGATCGCCTACCTGGAGGCGGAAAACGACTACGCCGATGCGGTCATGTCCGGCGCCGCCGACCTGCAGGATCGCCTGTACCGCGAGGTCGTCGCCCGGGTCCAGGAGACCGACTATTCGGCGCCCGTCCTCTACAAGGGTTGGTGGAGCTATACGCGGACGGTGGAGGGCCTCGACTACGAGATCTACTGCCGGCGCCGCGGGTCCATGGACGCGCCTGAAGAAGTGATGCTCGACGGCAATGAGCTGGCGAAAGGTCACGAGTACTTCGAACTCGGCTACGTCGAGCGGAGCCCAGACGAAAACCTTCTCGCTTACGCCGTGGACGTCAACGGGGCGGAGCTCCACGAGCTGCGCTTTCGCGATCTGACAACCAGCCGCGACCTCGGCGACGTCATCGACGGCGTTTACTACGGCGCGGCGTGGGCGGCGGACAGCCAGACCTTTTTCTACGTCCGGCCTGATTCGGCAATGCGTCCGTACCAGGTCTGGCGACATCGCCTGGGTGACGATGCCGCGCAGGACACGCTCGTGCTGCAGGAAGACGACGAGCGCTTTGAGCTCAACGTCGAGCTCTCGAAGAGCGAGCGCTACATATTCATCTCGAGCTCGAGCCAGGTCTCCAGCGAGTGCCGCTTCCTGCGCAGCGGTGCACCCCAAGCCGAACCGATTCTCATCGAACCGCGCCGCCCGGAGATCGAGTACTCGGTCGACCACCAGGAAGACCGCTTCCTCATTCTGACCAACGACGGAGCCACCAACTTCAGGCTGGTGGCCGCGCCGCTCGCCAGTCCCGGCCGCCCTTCGTGGACAGATATCGTCCCGGAGCGTCCGGGTGTGCGGCTCAACTTCACCGACGTCCACCGAGGGCACGTCGTCCTGGGCCAGCGTTCGGACGGCCTGCAGCGGCTCGAAGTCCTCGATTCCTCAAACGGAAACATTCACATGGTCGAGCAGCCGGACGCCGCCTACACGGCGTACCCGGGCGCGAGTCCGGACTACGAGAACCGGGTCATGCGTTTTTTCTACACATCGCTGACGGCACCATGGTCAGCCGTCGACTACGACATGGACGCGCGGACGCGCACGATCGTCAAGGAACAGCCCGTGCGCGGGGGCTATGACCGTGAGGACTACGCCACCGAGCGGCTGTGGGCGACGTCTCATGACGGCGTGAGGGTCCCCATCTCGCTCGTCTACCGAAGGATCCTCCCCATTCATGGGGAGGTGGCCCGAAGGGCCGGAGGGGCACGCCCGCTTTTGCTCTACGGCTACGGCGCGTACGAGCAATCCAACGACCCCATGTTCGACTCCGCCCGCCTGAGCCTTCTCGACCGCGGCTTCATATTCGCGATCGCCCACGTGCGCGGCGGCGGCGAGATGGGGAGGGAGTGGTACGAGAACGGCAGGCTGCTGCACAAACGCAACACCTTCGAGGACTTCGTCGCCTGCGCCGAGCACCTCGTGACGCAGCGCTACACGGCGCCGGAGCGCCTGGCCATACGCGGACGGAGCGCCGGCGGCCTGCTGATTGGAGCGGTGCTCAACATGAGGCCCGACCTGTTCGGCTGCGCGGTCGCGCAAGTCCCGTTCGTCGACGCCCTGACCACGATGCTCGACGACAAGCTGCCCCTCACGGTCAACGAGTACGACGAGTGGGGCGATCCGCGGCAGCCCGAGTACTACGAGTACATCAAGAGCTATTCGCCCTACGACAACGTCCGCCCGGCGGCGTACCCGGCCATCCTCGCCATGGCGGGCCTCAACGATCCTCGCGTGTCGTACTGGGAACCGGCGAAGTGGGTGGCGAAATTGCGAACATCCAACCGCGGCGACCGCCCGATCCTGCTCCAGACCCAGATGGGCGCGGGCCACATGGGCCCGTCCGGACGCTACGAGTCGTGGCGAGAAGAAGCGTTCGTGATGTCGTTCGTGATCATGTCGACGGAGGGTATTGCCGTCGAGTCTGCGACCGGTTAGCATACGCCGGTACGCACACCCATCCGGGTGTGTCCATTTCTCCAGGAGTGTGTTGATGGGCGACACCGAAACGAGACGCTTCACCGTCGAGGGTGAAGCGCGCCCAGCCGCACACTATTGAGTCTGGTCCGGTAACCGACACCTAGAAGCCAGAACCTCAAGCAAGGACCGTGCGGCCGTTGGGCACCGCCACGGTCCTTTTTGTTTGTCAGTTCGAGGTTTCAGGAGTAGGTGATGGACATCCCGGCGATTCAGATTCAGGGCGTCAGAAAGGCGTTTCGCCGCCGCGAGCGCGAGTCCGGCGCGCCGTGGTGGAGGCGGGAGTCGAGGGACAAGGTCGCGTTGCACGAGCTCGACCTGACGGTCGAAGCCGGCGGCATCACTGGCATCCTCGGGCCGAACGGCAGCGGGAAGTCAACGTTGATCCGGATCCTCGGCACGCTGCTCACCCCCGACGCGGGCAAGGCGCTTGTCTTTGGACGTGACGTGGTCACCGAGGCGCTCGAGGTCCGCCGCCACGTCAACCGCGTTTCGGTCGAGGCCGCCTTCTTCAAGGAGCTCAGCCCGTGGGAGAACATGCTCTACGCGGCGCGGCTCTACGGAAGCGGAAGCGGCGGCACGCGCCGGCGGGTCGTCGATGTGCTTCAACGCCTCGGCCTGCCGATCGACGTCATCGACCAGCCGATGAAGCAGCTGTCCCGCGGACAGCAGCAGAAGGTCGCGATCGCGCGCAGCTTCCTCACCGCTCCCTCGCTGCTGCTGATGGACGAGCCCACCACAGGCCTTGACCCGCGGTCCAAGAAAGAGGTGCAGACCGTCCTCGAGCAGCTGCGGGCCGAGCGGGACATCACGGTCCTTCTCTGCACCCACGACATGGACGAGGCGGCGGCCCTGTGCGACCGAGTGCTCATGATGGACGGCGGAAAGGTGCTGGCCGACGACACGCCGGAGCAGCTCTGCCGGCAGTTCGACGCCCGCACGCTGGAGGACGTCTTCATGCACCTCACCGGCAAGACGCTCGAGGCCGAGACCGAAGAAGAGGAAGCGGGGGTGGCTACATGAGCAGAGAGACCCGGCCGGAAACCCTCGACGGATCTTCGGCGCCCATGCAGCCCATCTGCGTCGTTGCGACCTCCGCTCCTCGCTCACGCATCAACGGATGCGCTCGCTCCGGTGCTCGGTCGCGCCTAGCATCTGGGCCGCCTGGTCACCGAATCTCTCGCCGAGGGTTCCGTCCGTGTCTCTAGGAATCCAGCACGCGGAGCTGAACGCACTCTTCGGTTTTGCCGAGCGCCAGCTCCACGTCGTCAAGCGCTACTGGGTGTGGGAGGTCGTGTGGCTCTTCTACAGCCTGGTCAGCGTGCTGTCGATCGGCTTCCTCGCCTCCGGGCTTGGCTCGCTCGGCGCCGCGAACGGATCGTTCGACCTTCGGCGCGCGCAGCTGTACCTGCTGGTCGGAGCGCTGCTGTGGGGCTACCTGTCGCTGGTCTTCATGGAGGCCGCCTACGCGATCGCGTGGGAGCGATGGGAGGGGACCATCGAGTACACCTTCATGGCTCCGGTGCGACGCGTGACGCACCTGATGGGAATCTGCCTGTTCGCGATCGTGTACGGGCTTGCCCGCACGCTGGTGGTCTTCGCCGTCGCCACGGTCATGTTCAACCTCGATTTCTCGCGGGCTGATTTCGCTGCTGCGCTGGCGGTGCTTGCCGTCTCCACCGTGCCCCTCATAGGGCTAAGCATCTTTACCTCGGTCTTGCCGCTGTTGTCGCCTCAGAAGGGGGAGCAGATGTCGATCGCGCTCCAGGGCTTCCTGCTGCTCGTGTCGGGCGTCTACTACCCGCTCACCGTGCTGCCCATGCCGATGCAGGTCGCGGGCGCGGCAAGCCCCCTGACCTATGCGCTGGCGGGCATCCGGGACAGCCTGCTCGACGGAGCGTCGATCCGGCAGGAGCTGCCGAACCTCGGCATCCTGCTGGTCATGGGCGCGGTGATGATTCCGGCCGCCGTCCTGGTCTTCGGCTGGGCGGAAAAACGGGCCAAGCGGCTGGGCCTGCTCAAGCGGAGCGGGTAAAGGGAAGTAAGCAAAGTTCTGTCGCCGATTTTCCTGTTGACCAAACTAATGTTCGTCGATATCACATCTAGACCCAACATATAGGGCTCGTTGCCGACTGGGGCCCCACAGGATGGGTCTGCTTTCGCCCAGGGCGGTTTGGACGCTCTAGATCTTGTGGTAAAGGTATTGACAGGCTTAAGCGGTGTTGTTACGGTCTGCGGCGAATCGCGGTGATCAGTGGGGAGAAGTGGTGAACCCAACAGACATTGACCCATACGTCGCACCCTACGTCCAAGTAATGCACGCCATACACCTCCTCTACGCCACTTCTCCCCGCAGCCGCGATGGGGCGGATGACCTCAGGGTCAACCACCGGTTCGACAAGCACGGCAACCGCCTGCCCCTCGAGCTCCACGGCTGCGGCTGCAGCCTCTGTGCCCGCAGCCAGCGCCGCCGACTCAGCTTCTGGGAGGCCCGATGAGTGTTCACCGGGGCGCATCGGGTGAAGGTGGACGACAAAGGCCGGCTGGCGATCCCCGTGCAGTTTCGCAAGCAGCTGCGGGAGGGAAGCTTCGTCTCGGTGAGCCAGGACAGCGTCCTCGCGATCTATCCGCCGGACCTCTGGGCGGCGCTGGCGGACCAGCTCAAGAGCCCGCTGCCGGGTCCCGACCAGCGCGCGCTCGCGCGCACGCTGTACTCGATGTCGGACCCGTTCGAGCCGGATGGCCAGGGACGGATCAGCCTGCAGTCCGAACAACGCCGCCTGTCGGGGATCGAGACCCCGTCGACCGTGGTGGTGATCGGCATGGGTTCGCGGGTGGAAATCTGGCCCGAGGGCCGATGGGACAGCTACAACGCCGACGCGTCAGGTCGCTTCACAGAATTCGCTGACAGGGTAATTTCAGGGCATTAGCCCACACATACCAGCACTTTCACAAGAGGTAATAGAGCTACTCCAGCCCCGAGAGGGGGCGGTCGCGATCGACTGCACCCTCGGGCAGGCGGGCCACGCCCGCCGGATCCTGGAGAGGATCACACCTGGCGGCCGGCTGCTCGGGATCGACCGCGATCCCGACGCGGTGCGCGCCGGCCAGGAGTCGCTGGCCGAGTTTGGTCCCGCGGCCGTTGTAACCCACGGGCCATTTTCCGAGCTTGTTTCGATAGCAACTCGGCAAGGTTTCAGCCCAGCCGACCTGATCCTCTTCGACTTCGGTCTCTCCAGCACCCAGATCGACGACCCGGCGCGCGGATTCAGCTTCCGCGCCGACGGGCCGCTCGACATGCGGATGGACCCGACATCAAGTCGCACGGCCGCAGAGATCGTCAACAAGTACGACGTGGGCGAGATCGAGCGGATCCTCCACCAGTACGGCGAGGAGCGTTGGGCTCGCCGGGTCGCACAGTTCATCGTGGCGCGGCGCCCGCTCCGCACCACACGCGACCTGGCGGAAGCCGTCGAAGCTGCGATCCCGCGCAAGGCCTGGCCCCGCGACATCCACGTCGCGACCCGGACTTTTCAGGGCATTCGCATTGCCGTCAACGACGAGCTCGGCGAGATCGAGGCAGGACTCAGAGCAGCTCTTTTGACACTAAAACCCGGTGGTCGTATGGCGACGATCAGCTTCCACTCCCTGGAAGACCGCTTGGTCAAGTCATTCTTCAACGTCGAGTCCAAAGACTGCATCTGCCCACCCCAGCAGCCAGTCTGCACCTGCGGCCACCGGGCCACCCTCCGCATCGTCACCCGTCATCCCGTGCGGCCGACCGAAGAGGAAGTGGCCGCCAACCCCCGCGCCCGGTCCGCCCGCCTCCGGGTCGCGGAAAAGTTGTGAGGCACCCTCGCCCCGCAAGGGGAGCAATCAGTAGGCGGCAGGCGTCCTTATCGGGCTAGCCCGCAGGGATCAGGGGAGAGGGGCGATCGCAGCACCACTTTGAATCCACAAGCCCTGGTGGCCGGTCTAACCCCTCCGGCCACCAGGCATTTCCCTCTCCCCCAGGGGAGAGGGTTAGGGAGAGGGGCGAGCAAAGCACACGCCAGATACCACAACAAAGGATGAAGTTCACGTCTTGACATCGACTCGAATACTGGCCCGTAGGCGCCTCGGCACGGCCGGCGCCGCGCCGCACGTCACCGCCCCACCCCGGCGGCGACGGCGCACGCGCGGCTTCGTTCAGGTCGCTGGAGCGGTCGCGGCCGAGCGACTCCACGTGAGCGTCTTCGGCCACGCCTACGTCGGCGTCGGCGCGGTCCTCATCGCCGTCCTCTTCTACCTGGCCATCGCAGCCCAGATCACACAGTCGTCCTATGACATCTCACGCCTGCAAGATCAGCAGCGCCAGCTGATCGCCGAGCAGGACCAGCTGCGTTACCAGGAGGTCACGCTTCATGCGCCTGCGCAGGTGCAGCAGCAGGCCGCCCAGAGCGGGATGCAGCGCATCGTGCCGGCAAGCTACGTCCCCGGCCAGCAGGTCGCGGTCGACCTCGGCGCGCCGGTCGGCGCGTCGCCCGCGGACACGACGCCGTTGTGGCTTCGCGCCGTGGCGGCGATCCTCAACGGCGGAACTCGTGACGTCCAGGCGGCGACCAAGAAGTAGATGGCGACAAGGGCGCTCTCGTCGAGACGCCCGGGAAAAGTAGAACGTGTTGGTTCCGCTCGGTTGCGCGTCATCTCGATGCTCGCGGTCGCCATCGTGCTGGCGGGAATGGTGTGGTCGCGCCTGGCTTACTGGCAGGTCGTGCAGCATGGCCAGCTCGCAGTGGCGGCGCAGGCCCAGTACCGCGAGCTCGTCGAGCTGCCTGCCCTCCGCGGAGCGATCTTCGACCGCAACCTGACCCAGCTGGTCGTCAACACCACCGTCTACTCCGCCTTCGTCTCGCCTGACCAGGTCACGCCAGGCCAGCGAGATACCGTGGCGGGTGGCCTGGCCTCCGTTCTCGGCGTGGCCAAAGCCTCGGTGATGACGATCCTGCAGTCGAACGCCAAGTTCGCGTACATCGCGCGGCGCTTCTCGAAAACCAAGGCCGACAGCCTGCGAGCGCTGAAGCTCCCAGGCGTCGGCCTCCAGGAGGAAACCCAACGCTCGTATCTGCCGGGCGCCTACTCAGGCACCACGCTGGGTTCCGACCTGCTCGGCTTCGTCAACTGGAACGGCGACGGGCAAGGTGGCCTCGAACAGAAGTATCAGAAGCTGCTCGCGGGGACCCCCGGCTA
>VBHJ01000019.1 GCA_005887685.1 Chloroflexota bacterium
GTCCCAATCGCCAGGTTGAGCTGACTGAAGCTGAAGCTCAGCAGCGGCTGGTTGTTGACCGCCGGTGTCGTGAGCGCGACCGGAGCGTTGCTCAGGCTGAAGTGCATCGACCCGCTCAAAAGGTCGAACACATTGAGCGAGCTCAGGTCACCCTCGGCGGCCAGGATCTCGGCCATCAGGCCCACGTTGGTGGAGCTGAGCGCGGCCTGCGTCCAGTCGATGGCGGCGGTCGCGGTGCCGGAGAACTGGTTCACCTTGACCTCGAGGTTGCTGACCGTGGCCGAGACGCCGGGGATGTTCAGGCTGCCCGAGAGGCCAGTGCCGTGCAGGCCGAACCAGCTCGCGCCCGATCCATCACTTAGCGCAGCGGCATTGATGCTGCCGCTGGTGATGCTGAGGCCGAACGTCGAGGTCCCCATCGCCAGGTTCAGTTGGCTGAAGGCGAAGCTGAGCAGCGGCTGGCTGTTCACCGCCGGACTCGTGAGCGTGACCGGTGCCTTGCTCAAGCTGAAGTGCATCGACCCGCTCAAGAGGTCGAAGACGTTGACCGTGACCAGGTCACCTTCGGCCGCCAGGATCGCGGAGCTCAAGCCAATGTTGGTGGAAGCCAGCGCGGTCTGTGTCCAGTCGATGGCAGCCGTCGCCGAGCCCGAGAACTGGTTGACCTTGACCTCCAGTCCGCTCACCGTGGCCGTGACGCCGGGGATGTTCAGGTTGCCGGCGAGGCTCGTGCCGTGGAGGCCGAACCAGCTTGCGCCCGCGCCATCGGTCAGCGCCGCGATTGCGATCGAGCCGAAAGTGATGTTCAGGCCAAAGCCCGCCTTGCCGATCTGCAGAGACTGGCCCTTGCCGGAATCGATGGTGAAGTTGCCTGTCAGGAGCGGCGCGCCCGTCAATGATGGGTCGGTAGGACTGACCAGCGTGCGGCTGACGTCGAAGCTGGCGCCGCCCGAGACCAGTCCAAAGACATCGAGGTTGCTGACGTCGCCCGCGACTCGGGCGATGGTGCCGCTCAGGCTCAGCCCGGCGGCGGACAGGCCCGGCTGGCTCCAGTCCAGCGGGGTCGCCCCGGCGCCCGATGCCTGGTTGACCTGAACCAGCCCGTTGGTCACGTCCGCGTGCAGTCCGGGCCCGGTCAGGCTGCCCGAAACATCCTTGGCGTCGAGCCCGAACCAGGTGCGGCCCGCGCCGCCGGGCTCGCTCAAGGTGGCGAGGTGGAGGTCCCCGCTCGTGACGGCCACCCCGAACGCGGCGGTTCCGAGTGTCAGCTGCTGGCCCTTGCTCGAGTCGACACGGAGGCTGCCCACCAGGAGCGGCGCGTCGATGAAATCACCATCGGGGCTCGCGACCAGGGTCCGGCTGACGCTGAAGCTCGCTCCACCTTTCAGCACCCCGAACACGTCCAGGTTGCTCAGGTCGCCCGCCACCTTCACGACGTAGCCGTTCAGGGTCAGGCCGGCGGCCGCGAGCGCACTCTGATTCCAGTCGAGCGGCGCGGCTCCCAACCCCGACGCCAGGTTGATCTGCACGACGCCGTTCGCCACGTCGGCGTGCAGCCCCGGTCCGACGAGATGCCCTGCCAGGTTCTCCCCGTCCAAGCCGAACCAGCTTCGACCCGGCGCATCGCTGCGTCCGGCACGCCAGCCGAGCTCGGTGATCGTTCCGTTGATCTGGCCGGGATCGGATGCGGTTGCGTCAATGAAGTAGGGGACGTCAACGGCCACGGCGTCGACCTTGCCCTCCTTGCCGATCAGGCCGACGCGGTTGCCGCTGCCCTTGCAGAACAGCGGGGAGCTGGCATCGACGGCATCGTTGAGCCGGCAGACCGTCACGTCGCCCGCGGCGAACGCACCCGCGCCGTAATTGGCCAGCGCCGAGTCGACCGCCGCCTGCAGCGCGTCGATCAGGTTGTGGCCCGGGTCGGCCGGGTCCGGCTGGTCCAGGCGGCCGAACAGGTTGCTCGAAGCCAGCCTGACCGGCATCTCGGTGCCGTTCACGAACATCGTGAACTTGATCTCGTCGGTCTGGATCGGCTGCGCAGGTTGTTTCGGATCGGACGCGTAATCGAATGCGGTCGGCGCGGGGTTCAGGCCCAGCTCCTGGAAGGAAGTGTCTTTCCACCGAAGGTTCACTTCGAGCCTGCGTCCGATCGAGGCGGGCGCCTGCGTCGGGTCAAATGTTTCATTGACGCTTGGTGTCGCCAGCGAGATGGTCGCCTGCGGGTCGCGGGCCTGGATGGCAGACTCGAACCGCAGGGTCAGCGGCCCTCCGTTGGCCGTGATCCGCATCCTGCCGGCGTCCGCGTCGACGTTGGGTTGCGGCACCGCGATCTCGCCTTCGACGCACGCCTGGTAGTTCGCCCCGATGGGGCTGCCGCAGCCGTGGATGTCGGTCGAACCGAGCGATGCGGTGATGGAGGTGCCGGCCTGGCCGGCGTCGATCAGAGCCTGGTTGACCGCTTTCTGCATCGCAGCGGTGAACTCGGCCGGCGAAGGCGTGCTCTGGACGCCGCCGTAGGTCACCGATCCGGTCAGGAGTAACTGTCCGTTCCCGACGAAACCCGCGCCGCTGAACGTGACGACGTATGCGCCCCCGGCGATCGCTACCGAAACGTTGCCCGGCCCGATCGTGGCCAGGCTTTCCAGTGCGACCTGTACGTCATTGGCACTGGCGCTGAACAGAAGCGGCTGCGTGGTGGCTCCGTTGAAGGAAAGGACGAACGTGCCCGCAGCCGGCGCAACCGCGATTCGCTGGATCTCCGGATTCGCGCCCGCACCGTCTTGCGTCCGCAGAGCTGCGAGCGGGGTGGTCACGCTGATGGGCGCGGCAGTCGATGTCCTTGGTACGACGCCGCTGACGACGAGATTCGCGTGGAGCAGGCCATAGCTCATGGCGGCGAGCGTGCCCTGCAGCGTCAGGGTGTAGGTGTTACCACTGGCGGTGACGCCGATGTTCCCGGCGCCGACGGCGGGAACAGCCTCGAGGGCGCTGCGAACCGTATCCGCGTCCGCCCCGAGGTTGATCGGCAGCGAGATCTCGGAACCTTCGATGACGCCATCGTTGTTCGCGTCGAACGCGATCGTGAACTGGCCCTGGGTGGCGGCCACCGTGAAGACGCCGGCGTTGCTGACCGTCAGCGGAAGGTCAACGGCGAACCGCTGGTCGGACGGCGCCACACCGAACAGCTGGCTGCCGCCGAAGATGGCCTGACTTGCGCTGGAAAGCTTCCACGTGCCACGTCCAAAGGCCGAGACGACCAGCACGTTGCGCCCGTTCTTGCTGCTGTACCTCATGTCGGACACCAGCGTGCGCGGGAGGGTCGTGCTGAACGGCGCCCACGACCCCAGGTTCGTGGTCAGGCTCGCAAAGATTCCGGTGTCCGTGCCCACGAGCAACGCGCCCAGGCCCGCGGCGGCGCCGGGCACGAACGTGATGCTGAGGATGCGACCCGGGCCGAGGGTGAAGAGGTTGCCGGTGACGTTCGTCCAGTTGGCCGCGGCCACACCGGCGTCGGTCGTACTGAAGACCTGGGATCCGTCGGTGATGAAGGCTGTCTGCCAGTGGCTGGGGTCGAGCACGATTCCGACCGGCGACCCGCCCGGATACGTGGCGCTCCGCGGCGCGCTCAGCGGCGTGGCGCTTCCGGCGGGCCGCACATAGAGCCCTGACTCGGAACCCGCGTACAGGACGTCGCCGTGGGGTGTGGCTCCGTCCATGCCGCCGTATGCCAGCGCGTTGACGAATCCGATCGGCCCCGGGAGGTTGACCGCGTTGACCGTGGCGCCGTGGTCGCACGATTCCCACACCTGACCGGCCGTACCCAGCACGAACCTGCCGTTGTACGCGCCGGCCGGACAGCCTGAGTTGTCGCCCACGGCGTCGGTCGCGAACGGATTGCCGTTCGCCCGCAGGTTGGGATCCGCGCCGATCGCGGCCCTGGCCGCGAGCAGAGTGCCGACGGAGCAAACGTTGTTCGCGTCGCATGTGCGCACCATCAGGTCCTGGAGGAAAGGCGCCACGCCGTATTGGGAAGCCGAGTAGCGCCACGACGGAGTGGCGTTGTCATCAATCCCGACCAGCGCTCCGTCACCGCTCTGGAACGCGGTCGAGGTGCCGGCGATGATGGCACCCACCTGGCGCCACTGGGGGTCGTTCGGATATGTCTGCTCGGCCACGCCGGTGTCCTGGTTGCCGCAGAGGATGATGTCGCTGACGCTGTCGTAAGGACACGCGTAGGACTCGGTGACCTGGAGATGAGGCGTCTCGTGGCCGCCGTTGAGCGAGATCCAGTATCCGATCGTTCCTCCAACGACCTGGCTGCTGCAAAGAATGGTGTTCGCCGACTGGCAGAGCGCGTAGATGCCGCCGTCGTCGCTCTCGATCAGGTCGCCGGCGGCGTCAAACGTGATGGAGCGCGAGTCGGCGTGCGGGGCGCTGCCGTGGTTGGTGGCGACGTTCGGGGTGGCGGCGCCGGCGATCGATGTGCACTGGCCGCCCAGACCCAGCCCGGCATTGCAGCGGAACAAGTTCCCGATGAAGGGCGCAGCGGGCTGCAGGTCCCCGCCGACGTAGACAAGGTTTGCGTTGGTCGGGTCAGCCCCGATTGAGAAGAAGCTGGGAGAGGTGTATCCACCGGGGTTGACGGCCGGTGTGTCCATCCGCGTCCAGGCGCCGGCGGCGCTCGTCCACTGGAACAACGCGACCAGCCGAACGTTCGCGACCACCAGCGGCGCGGCGACGGTGCCGACGGCGTTCTCAACCCCGGCATAGACCGAGGTCCCGGCAATGGTGCTGTGGACGGCGAGCTTGAGAACCGCGGTCTGTCCGACCGTCGACGCTCCCGCCACAGTCTGCGGACCGACCCAGTTCTGCGCCCCGACGAAGTTCCTCCCACCCATCGGCGTCCAGGTGGCTCCCTCGTCTGCGCTGGTGAAGACTCCGCTGCCCGCGATCGCGGCGTAGAGGCGGTTCGGATCGTTGGGGTCGCCGACGAGGTCGAACGCATCGCCGGCCGGAAGGCCCGCGACACGCGCGTCGCCAGAGAGGTGATAGAACCTGCGACCTGTATCAGTGGATCGCCAGATTCCGCCGTTCGGCCCTTGCGTGGCGACCACGATTACGTTGGCGCGAGCAGCCACGCCGATCACCGTGAGTCCGGCCAGGTCGGCGCCGCCCAGCGCGCTCCACGTGTTGCCGCCGTCAGTGCTGCGAATGATTCCCGTCAGCGCGCTTCCCTGGTGCGAGCTGCTCACATCACCTATGCCGGCAACCAGGACCGCGTCCGCGGCGAGGGCTGAATTGGGATTGACGGTGGGGTCGCGAGTCAACGCGCCGATCGACATGCTGGGACCGAGGTCCAGCAGCGGCTTCCACGGAATCACCCCGATTCCGGCGCCGGCATTGTCTGTCCGCCAGACGCCGCCGTTGACCGTCGCGATCCACATGATGGATGCGTTGTTGGGATCTGTGACCACGGTCTGAACGGCACCGTTGACAGGGTTGTCGCACGGCGGAACGTTGCCGCCTTTGCACGAAAGGTCACCAGTAAGGCCGAAGTGGGTGTGGTTGCCCTGGGGGACGAAGACCGGGGCGCCGAACGGAACCTGCTGCGCGGTGAACGTCTGGCCGGCGGTCAGCGCGCCGGTCGTCGTAAACCCGGGGGTCAGACCCGCCTGCAGCAGCGCCGAGTCGATCCTGCCCTGCAACGCCTGAGCGAGGTCAGCCGGCGAGTTGAACGACTGAGTTGCACTGGCGAGCAGGGTCACGTTGACATTCCCTAGCGCCGAGGTGTTGCGCAGACCCGAGACATCAACCACGAACTTGTCGGGCGGTGCGGTCATATCCAGGCGGCGCGTGGGCGTGTAAACGGGCGCAGGCTGAACCCCCAGGGTCGCGTCCTCAATGTGGAAAGTGATTGATCCACATCCGTTGCTGCAGTCGTGGAACCGCGCCTCATTGCCGCTCGAGGTGTGGTCCTGGAATACCTCGGTATAGATTCGACCATTGCCGATGCCGTAGTTCTCCGCCTCCGTGAAGATGTGTTCCACCGTGCCGAGATCTTTGTTCTCGGCCGAGGCGGCGAAGCCCTGTGGGAGGAGAGCCGGGTCGAAGATCTGGTACTGAACGGCCCGGGCGAAGAACCGCAGCGGCTGGCCTGGCAGCAAGAGCAGATCGAAAGACTTGGTGATGTCGAACGTGCCACACCTGGCGTCCTGGATTGGCCCGGCTGTGATCGCGTATGACTGCCCGGCCTGAACGCCCGTGTTGTACGGCATGCAGGGCCTGGACCAGCCGTTCGAAGCGCCCTTGGCCTGCATGACGGCGTCGGTCTGGATCTCGTAGGAGAACTGGTCGTTGACCAGCGCCGAGATGGACCAGTCTCCGTTGGTCAGAGTCCTCGTGACGTTATAGCTGTCAATCACCACACGGACGTGACGCGGTGCGACCGGCTTCGCCCAGAAGGCATAAACCTGCGCACCGATGCCGTACAGGTGGCTGGCCGGCTCGGTGAAGCCGGTGAAGTCGATGGTGACGTTGCAGCCGGGGTTTGCCGGATCGATGCTCTGGGCGACGCTGACGACCGAGGTCCCGTTCACCATGGCGCGGACCACGCCGGCGGGCAGGTTCACGGTTTCGATCGGCTGCGAGCAGTTGAGCGCGAAGTTCCCGTCTGGCTTGGCCGGCGCCGGAACGAACAGCTGGTAGATGGCCGCGTTCCCGGCCGAGTCAAAGGCGAGGGGCTGGTACCAGTCGGAGTAAAGGCAGTTGGCGGTCGAGTTGGTGTTACCAAACAGGACGGCGCCGGGCACGCCCAGCGTGATCGGCTGGAAGCAGTTCTCTTGAAGCCGGGCCTTGCTGCCGTTGCTCGACCCGAAGATGTCGGCGCGGGTGGCCTGCACGGGACCCAGCGCGGCGAAGCCCGGTACGACCTGTGCAGTGCCGGGAAGCCGGCCGAAAGCGCCGCCGTAAGCGCTGGACCCGACGTCCCGGAGGGTCATGATCAGCCTTGGCGGGTGGACCTCGCTGCGGAACCCGCCCTCGGGGTGGCCGCAGTCGCAGATCAAGGCGCCGACGACGTGGACCCAGTCCCCTTCCACCGGGAGCACCCAGGTGGGGAACGCGCCGGACGCGATCGGGCTGCCGGTGCCGTTGGACGGCGCGCGGTCCCATTCGACCTCGATCCGACCCTTCTCGATACCGTCTCCGTGGTCGAAGTTGCCGGGATTCGCCATCAAGCTCACGAACGCGGCGTCCGGGTACACGAAGAAGTTGCCGTCGCCCGTGTAGTGGTCCCAGAAAGTGTCGTCCCACGCCAGCTTGGAGTAGGTGACCGTGCCCTCAAGCGTCGTCGGGTCCATCGCGGAGGTCACGAGCGCGCCGATCGGGTGGTTGAAGCGCAGCGTGCCGATGATCTTCACGGCCCAGTTGCCGCCTGACGCCTGTACGTCAGAAACGATGACCGGCTCCCTGGTTCCCAAACCGGAGTCGAGGATCAACGTCTCGTACTTGAACGGTGCGCCACCTGTCACAACGGTGTCGATGAAAGTGTTGGCACCTGCGTTGACGGGCAGGTCGAAGACGCCCAGTTTGGCTCCAGCCAGGGCGGCGGTCGCCACCACCTTGGCCGCGTGACCTTTGGCGAGGCCGCCTGTCAGCTGCAGCGTGTACGTCCCACCGAATCCGTTCGGGAAGGCCTGCGACTGGCTGACCGTGAGCACCGTGACCAGTTCCTGGTTGGCAAGGCTGTCGATGACAAACGTGTCGCCGGCTTCCGGCGCTCCACCGGTGACGGACGTGTAGGACACCGGGTTCAGACCGATCGTCGCGACATCGATGGTGCCGCTCTTGACGCCTGGGATCAGCGCCCAGTGTTGTGTCTGTGCCCCCGGTTGGTCGGTACCGCAGTCAGCGGAGCTGCTGCTGACCGTCGAGACTCGACGATCGATGACCTGTGGCGCGATGGCGTCGAACGCCGGTGCGTTGCCGTCGAACGTCGTGTCGCGGTCGAACGACGTGTCGTGCGCATTGCCATCCAGCGTTCCGCTCAGGTGGAGATCGACGATGTAGGTGTTGCCGACCTGTGCCGCGGTCACGGTGGCCGCAAGCGGGGTGCTTCCCACCACGACGTTGTGCAGTGCGGTCTCGAGCGCGGCCTTGACATCGCCGGCCGACGCCGGGTAGTTGATCGCGGCGGTGCTAACGGCAATGGTGTTGCCGCTGAGGTGAAGCGCAAAGTTGAGCTTGAAGGTGCCGGTCGTGGCATTGAGGATCTGGAATATCTGCTCCTGATCCTGCGCGATCAGGTGATTGGTCGCCTCATCGGCCCACACAAGGCTGTTGACCGCGGTGTTGGCAAGCGGTCCGCCCGTAAACGCGACCAGATATGTGCTGCCGGTCTGGGACACGGCGACGTTGTGGGCACGCGTCAGGCCACCTATGTTCGGCAGCTCCGCGAGTGCAGCCTCAACGTCCGCTGCAGTGGCAAGGGCGGAAATCGGATTGGTGGTCTCGGTGATGACGCCGTTGCTCGTGAAGTTGAAGGCGAACGTCAGCTGGTAGTAGCCACCTACGGCGCCGTTCACGGTGATCGCCTGGATGGCATTCGAGCCGGCTCCGCCGGCATTCAGGACGGTCACGTTGACCGAGGCCGCGGCCTCCTTGGCGATCACCCCGGCATACGACGGCTGGTTGAAGAGGATCGCGCCGAAGTGCGCGTCACCCACGAGCTTGCCGTTGTCCAGGGCGCCGACGAGGTGACTCGCGTCCGCGATCAGGGGGTTGACGTGTCGGCCCCGCACCGATGGGCCGCTGAACTCGATCGTGAAAAAGCCGTTGTTCGGTGCGTTGCCGGGCGGGTCCCCGGCGATCTTCACGTCCGCGCCCAGGTTCGTGTTCGGGGACGTTGTGCCGGCCAGCGCGCTGGCCAGGTTGCTGAGGTCATATGAGATCGTCGCCGAGTGCGCGCCGTCGCTGATGGCGAAGGTTCCACCGTTGGCGTTCCAGAGCGAAACCTGCTGCAGCTCGTTTCGGGCAGCGAGCAGGGATCCATCGCCGGTCAGGGTCGGAACGTTCGACGCGCTCGGTTGGAAGGTGATCCAGTAGACGTTGCCCTCAGGCTGGATGACCATCGGCGCGACCGTCACGCAGGTGGCGCCACATGCCGCCACGACGCTGGCCAGTCCATTGAGCGCGCCCTGGACGACGGTGGACGAAGCGTCCCACGCCAGCACAGCGGCGGTGTCGCCACCACCACCGCTCAACGCGTAGGTGCCACTCGCGGCCCGCACGGTCAGGATGTCGATCTGGCCGAGCGTCGCGGTGCCGATGCGCAGCGTCTGTACGCTGACCGACTTGCCACCGAGGACCGTTGTGATCACGTCGACTCGCGGCCCGGGCTGAACGATCGCCGGCCGCACCTGGGCAGCCTGGGCCGGGTTCACCGCCGGATCGCTGAGGGACGCGAGGTTGATCGTGCCGTTGGTCAGCGTCACCCCGAGGGCCGAGGTACCGAGCTGCAGCTGCTGATTCTTATTGGGATCGACGCTGAGGCTGCCGCTCAATAGAGGGGCGTCCGTCAGGGCGGGGTTCGTCGTGCTGACAAGGGTCCAGCTGACGGCGAAACTGGCCGAGCCGGTGACCACGCCGAAGGCGTTGATCTGGCTCACGTCCCCGGCAACTCGTGCGAGGCTCCCGCTCAACGTCAAGCCGGCATCACCGAGCCCGACGTCGTTCCAGTTCAGCGGCGTAGCGCCGGTGCCCGATGCGCGGTTGAGCTCGATCAAGCCGCTGGTGACGCCGGCGGTCAGCTGTGGGCCGACCAGGTTGGCGGCCAGGCCGCTGGCGGCGATGCCAAGCCAGGTGTCGCCACTCGCCCCGGGGTCGGTCAGAGCGGCGAACTTGACGGTGCCGGCAGTGATGTGCAGGCCAAAAGCATCAGTGCCGAGAGTCAGCTGCTGTTGCTTGGCCGGGCTCAGAGTAAGGCTGCCGTAGAGCAAGGGCGCATTGGTGAGAATCGGATTCGGGCCGGACGTGCCGGCAAGGGTCTCGGTGACGCTGAAGCTGGCCGAGCCGGTGACCAGCTTGAGGACGTCGAGGTTGCTTATGTCGCCGGCCACGTGCGCGAGCGGCGCATTCATGGCCAGGGCGGCATCACCGAGGCCGTTCTGCGTCCAGTCCAGCGCGACGGCGCCAGTGCCGGAGGCCCGGTTCAGCTGAACCTGGCCGTTGGACACGTCTGCTTTCACCCCGGGCCCGACCAGGTGCCCGGTGATGTTCTCCGCGTCGAGGCCGAGCCAGCTCCGCCCTGACGTTCCCGGGTCACTCAGAGCCGCAACACGCAGGCTTCCGCCCGTCAGCGTCACGCCGAACGCGGCCGTCCCGAGCCTGAGCTGCTGCGAACCGCTGATGCTCAGGCTGCCCGTAAGGAGCGGGGCGTTGGTGAGCGCCGGACTCTGAGTGTTGACGAGCGTCCGGCTCAGGCTGAAGCTCGCCGAGCCTGTCACGAGCTTGAATATGTCCAGGTTGCTGAGGTCGCCGGCCACCGTGGCGAGTGGCCCGTTCAAAATCAGGCCGGCATCAGCGAGGCTGCTCTGCCTCCAGTCCAGGGCCGTCGCACCGGTGCCTGACGCCTGGTTCAGCTGGATCATGCCGTTGGTGAGGGTCGCGCTCACGCCGGGCGCTACCAGCTGACCGCCGAGGTTCTCTGTGTCCAGCCCAAACCAGCTCTGTCCGGAGGCGCCGGGATCCTTCAACGACGCGAGATGCAGCGTTCCCGCCGTCAGGGTCACCCCGAACGCGCCGGTGCCAAGCCGGAGCTGCTCGCCGGTGGCGATGCTGAGGCTGCCGGTCAGCAACGGGGCGTTGAGGAGCACCGGGCTGGTCGTGTTGACGAGGGTGCGGCTGACACTGAAGTTCGCCGACCCGGTGAGGACCTCGAACGCGTCGAGGTTCGTGAGCGTGCCACTGACCAGAGCGAGGTCTCCCTTCAGGGTCAGACCCGCTGCGGAGAGCTCGCTCTGCGTCCAGTCCAGCGGCGGAGTGTCCGCCTCTTCGTCGGTGATGAGCCGGTGCTCATTGACGATGCCCTGGTTGAGCTGGATCTTTCCGCCGGTGACGCCGGCCGTGAGTCCCGGCCCGGCCAGCTGGGCTGACAGGTTTTCAGCGTCCAAACCGATCCAGCTCTTGGCGATGCTTCCGGGCTGAGAGAGGGCGCCGAACTTGAGCGTCACGTCTGTGACGGTGAGGCCGAATGCAGCCGTCCCCAGGGTCAAATGCTGGCTCTTGGCCGAATCCACGGTCAGGTTGCCGGCGAGCAACGGCGCGTTCGTGAACGCCAGGTTCGGGCCCGTCATCGTGACTAGGGTCCGGCTGACATCGAAGCTCGCGGAGCCGCTCACGATGCCGAAGGCGTCGAGCTGCGTGACGTCACCTGCCACGCGCGCCAGGCTTCCGCTCAGGGTTAATCCGGCGGTCGAGACCCCGGATCCCGACCACGTCAGCGGCGTTGCACTGGGCCCGGAGGCCTGGTTGACCTGGATCAGGCCGTTGGTCACGGTCGCGCTCAGCTCCGGACCGGTCAGCGTCGTCGTCAGCTGATCCGCCGACACGCCAAACCAGCTGTCACCGCTGTTGCCCGGATCGGTCAGGTTGGCGAACTTGATCGTGCCGCTCGTGATGCTCAGCCCAAATGCGATGTTGCCGAGGGTCAGACCCTGGTTCTTCGCCGCGTTCACGCTGAAGGTGCCGGCCAGCAGGTAAGCGTCTGTGAGCTGCGGGTTCGGGGTCGCTGTGGTAACCAGCGTTCGGTTGACGTCAAAGCTCGCCGAGCCGCTGACGATTCCGAATAGATCGAGCCCGGACAGGTCGCCTGCCACCCTTGCTTGCGCCCCGCTGAGCGTCAGACCGGAGCCGCTGACCTCATTCCAGTCGAGCGGGCTCGCGCCGGTACCCGATGCCTGGTTGAGCTGGACCAGCCCGGCCGAAACGCCACCCGCCAGGCCAGGCCCGGCCAGGCTGCCTGCCAGCTGGTCAGCGGCCAGGCCGAACCAGCTGTCACCGCTCGTCCCAGGGTCGGTGAGGCTGGCGATCTTGATCGTGCCCGCGGTGAGACTCACTCCAAACGCCGAGGTGCCGAGCGTCAGCTGCTGGCTCTTGGTGGGGTCGACCGTAAGAGTTCCCGCCAGCAAGGGCGCTGCGTTCAGCAGCGGTGTCGATACGTCGACCAGGGTCCGGGTGATGGCGATGGTGGCCGAGCCAGAGAGCACGCCGGCGAGGTTTATCGCGATATCGCCGGCGGCGCTGAAAGTGTCGGTGGAAGACATCGTGAAGGTCGGCACCGTGCCGGCGGGGTTGGAGCTCAGCGCGTTGGTCCAGTTGAGCCGCGTCCCGTCCCCGCCGCTCGAATTCGTGGCCTGGTTCGCCTTCCCGGTGAAATTCGCAACGGTCGCGGTCAGGTGGCTGATGCCTACGAGCCCGACGCTCGCGACAGTTGCCTGCACTCCGGTGAAGCTCGTCTTGTCGCCGGCGTCGTTGCTGACGGGTTTGACGACGGCGCCTTCGAAGTTGATGCCTGACGCCGAGAAACCGACGGCTCCCGTCGTGTCGAGCGATCCGTCGATCGCGCTGAACGATGCGCCGGAACCAACGAATACCGCGGCGTTCGTCACCTTGATGTCGAGCAGCGAAGCGCTGGTTGCGGCGCCGCCCGCAACCGCCGGGTCGGTCACGTTGACGGTGCTCTTGTCCAGGCTGAACCCGCCCTGAGC
Source organism: Chloroflexota bacterium (assembly GCA_005887685.1). Lineage (GTDB taxonomy): Bacteria > Chloroflexota > Dormibacteria > Dormibacterales > Dormibacteraceae > 40CM-4-65-16. Next base: position 12,765 of record VBHJ01000019.1, read on the forward strand.
GAGGACGAAGCTCCCAACACCGAAGCTTGCCAGCGCCACGCTCGCGTGCTCGGCCGCGGTGTTGAAATTCGGTTGCATCGTTCCGCCGCCCGTGTTCACGGTCAAGGGGTCGGCGAACGTCGTTCCGGCGTTGCTGAGGTTCAGCTTGGAGAGATCCAGGTAGCTGCCATCCGATGCCCGGCCGTTGAAGCTGACCGAAAGCCCGGTCGCGCTGAGGGTCAGGCCGCTGATTCCGTACACCGAGGCGTTCAAGTTGGCGTCGGTCACCTCCCACGCCTTGCTGTTGGAGGGGGTGGTGGTGTCGACGTACACGAAGAGCGCCAGGGCCAGCTGTTGGATCGTTCCCTGGAGTCCTGCCGCGCCGGCGGTGCCCGGCGCCGCTCCGATGAAAGCGGACCCCGAGCTGATGCCAACAGTCGTCATCGCGACGTTGAGCAGCGTGCCGGTCGAGTTGTCGTCCTTCTTCCAGGTGACGCCGACGAGCTGCGGCGTGCCAAACGCGAACGTCCCGTTGAAGTGGACGAAGCCCCCGAGCGTGACGTCGGTCGCCGTGGCGCCGTTGGCGTTCGTGATCGCGCCCGTTACGCCTGCGGTGTCCCCGAAGGTGTAGGCGTTGGCGCTCGTGCCGCCGTGGATGTTCTCCGTGCCGGTGAAGGAGATCGACGTGGTCGTGCCGAACGTCAGCTTCCCGGCGTTGATGCCGGTCAACGACCAGTTGGTGTCGGCGTTCGGACCGTTGATGGTGTCGTTGCCCGCGCCGGCGCTGAAGGTGATCGGGAAGGACAGCGCTCCCGCACCGGCGTCGACGGAGAACGCGGTGTCGCCGGCGCTGCTGCCGTCGATCGTGAGGCTGGTCACCGTCGCGGACGGCCGAGTCGTCGTGGTGGTGTCGATCGTCACGTTGACGTCCGGGCCCGACACGGCCAGCGAAACAGTGTGAGCGCCCGCGGCCAGGGTCTCGGTCCACGCCTGCTGGAAGACGACCGTCGTCTGTGCGGTCAGCGCGTCGACACCGGCGGTGACGTTGGCGACCGCGAACGCGGCGCTGTCAAGCGTCACCGAGCACTGACCGTTCGCGTCGGTCGAACAGCTGGTGCCACCCAGCGAGCCCGCGGTGGTCGTGAAGGTGACCGGCGCCGCCGAGACCCCCGACGCCGCGTTGTCCGTGACCGTCGCGGTCAACGTGACGGTCGTGCCGGCGCTGACCGGCGAGGACGGAGTCGCGTTCAGCGTGATCGCGGTGGGGACTCCGGCGGCATAGGTGCTGAAGTGCGGCAGCGGAGCGCTGATGGTGTGGGCCGTGGTGTCAACCACCGACTGGAGCGGGATCGCTCGGCCGAGAGGATCCAGATAGTAGATGGCGGTCGGCGTCGGACCGCTGGCCGCGTACTGGATCGTGAGCACCGGCATGCCGCTGAAGTTGCGGACCGCGTTCCCGTAGGCATCGATCGCGGTCAAGTCGTAGGCCGCGGAGACGAACTGGATGGCGCTCGCCTGGTCGGCCGACTGCTTGACCGTGACCGCGAGGCTGGCGGTGGCGATGCCTGGGGCAAACGCGACCTTGGCCTTGGAGTCGGCGCTGGTGACGGTGCCACCTGCCATGGGCGTCACGGCGCCGATGCCTGGGCTGGCTGCCGGGGTGGCGGTGCGGCTCTCGGTCGCAGCGCCGCCAGTCGTCCACAGCTGGTAGGTGTAGGTCAGACCTGGAACGACGCTCGAGTCGTTGAAGGTGCCGGTTGAGGATTCGCCAATGGCCTGGAAGAAACCTGAGGTGCCGGTCGCTGATCGGCGGATTTGATAGTCGATGCCGTCGGCGGGCCACGTCAGCGACAGCCCACCGGGCACAGCATTGATGGTCAATCCAATCGCCGGCGGGCCGCGCGGAGCGGACCCGATGAACGTCACGGTCCGGACCTGGTGAGCGGTGAGTCCCTTGGTGTCGGTGACGATGACCCTGAGGTCATAGCGACCCGCAAGTCCAGCTGTATTCCACAAACCGGCCCACACAGAACCCGTCATCTGGTCCAGAGACGGTCCGCCTCTCAGCGGGATGGGCAGCGGGAGTGAGGGCAGGTTGACCCAGGCGCCGGTCCCCGACGGACCGTACGCCATGGTCACCGATGCGACTCCGTTGGCGGCTGAGGCGGCTGCGGCAACCTCGACGTTGCCCGAGCCCAGGGCCGTGGCGTCGATGGCTGTCGGCATCGTCAACTCAGTCGTCGGGGAGCTCCACGACGAAGGGGTGGTGATCGAGGCCGCCTGCGACAGCGTGCTCTCGTTGCCCACCGGGTCGACGGCGCTCACCTTGTAAAGGAAGGTCTGGCCGGTCGGGAGGGAGGCGTCGCGGTAGCTCGTACCGGTGATTCCCATGGCCACCGAAACGTAGCCGCCTCCGTTGGCGTCGCTTCGGTAGACGGAGTAGGTGACGGCCGAAGAGGTCGCGGGAGCGGTCCAGGTGACCAGGACCTGGTTCGCGTCGATCTGCGGCTGCACCGCCTGGGGAGCCAGGACGCTGTGGACCACGTTGAGCATGCGTGTCGGCGTGGTGTCGACGGCCGAGCCGTTGGCCGCCACGGCGACCGCGCGGATGGAGTAGGTACCGGCCGCCAGGCCGGACGTGACGACGTTTCCGATCGCCATCCAGCCACTCGCAGTGGTGCCCGCCGACAGCGTGGCCAGCGGTTGCCAGCTGCCACCGACAGCCTCCGTCTCCAGCCGGGCGCCTGCAACTGAGGCGGTCACCGTGCCGCTGATGACAGCTTGAGCCTGGCGGCCGATGAGGGTGGCCGTGTTTGGAGGCGACCCGTCGGTTACGCCGAGGACGATCTGGGGCTTGACCAGGGTGGAAGCCGGCGCCGAAGCGGCTCCGAGGGTCAGGCTCGAGGCGCTGCTCGCAGGCGCAACCGCCGGAACGAGCAGAGCACTCACCGTGTCCGACGGCGCACTCGTCTGGGCGCCTGAAGTCGCCCGCACCCGGTAGAACGCCTGACCGCCGATGGGACCCGCGCGATCGATGAACGTTGTTTCAGCCGTGGTGGCGAGGGCCGCGAAAGGTCCTCCGGATGACATCGCCCGCTCGATCGAGTAACCGCGTGCGTTGGTCGCCGAGATCCAGTAGAGCGCGACGCCACCCGTGGCGGAAAGCGCAGTCAGGCCATGCGGCGTTCCGACCTGCGCCGGCTGGGCTGCCGCGGCGGTCCTGACCGGCTGGGAAGCGATGTGCGCGGCCGCGGACGGAGCCCCTTCCTGACCATCCGAGTTGATCGCGCCGATTCGGTAGTCGGCGCTCATGCCCGGCGCAAACGATGTGTCGATGAACTCCGTCCCGGCCACGCGCGTGAGCAGCTGCCAGTTGTCGCTGGCGCGCCGCCAGATGGAGTAGGCCGCGGGGGCTGATGCCGGAGGCGCGGACCAGTGGATGAGAACGCCGCCGCCCACCACCATCACCGAAACGTTGACTGGCGCGGGCAGCAGCGCGGGTGCGTCGCGCCTGAACCTGAGGCTCGGGCTCGCCACGGCGCCCGAGCGGCCGCGCACGTTGTACGGCCCAGGAACCAGCAGGGCAGTGTCCCAGTCCGCCTGGCAACGACCGCTCTGGCAGACGACCGCCGCGCCAACACTGCTGTAGGCGCCGCCATCGGGAGCGTATTCAAAAACCACATCCGCGTTCGTCGTGGTGGTGGCTGTGAGGAGGATGCGGCTCGATACGGCGGCGTTTTGCTGAAGGGTGCTGCCCGAGGCGCTCTTGGGCTGGAAGTCGACGACGACAGGTGCGTCGCCGGTCAAGGTCGAGCCCGTGGCGGTCACGGTGTCGCTCAGCTGGCCCTGCGCGCCGCGGAGCACCAGTCGGTACGTGTGCTGACCCGGGCTTGCCTGTGCGTCGACATACGACCGGACGTCCGCGGCAAGCTCAGTCAGCGGCTGTGCTGCGTCGTCGCGATAGAGCTGGTAGGAGCCGGCGTCCGTGTACGCGGGTTGCTGCCACGTCAGCGCAACCGCGCTGGGCTGGGCGGTGGCGACAAACTCTGTCGGAGCCGGCGGCCGGCCGTTGACGAGCTGATAGGTCTGGTCGACCTGCGTCGCGTTGCCGGCGCTGTCGGTCACGCTCACGCGCAATGAAACCGCGCCATCGCCGACGGCCAGCGTGTTCCAGTTGAAGGTCGATGTCCACGCCAGCGGGTCGCCGCCGGCGGGCTGCGCGGTGTTGGTGCCGATCGTCGTCCACCCGCCATTGCCACCGATGCTCCACGTGACCGTTGCGGTTCCGTCACCTGTGCGTCCGTCAACACGGAGCTGGACGTTGCCGGTGAGGGTCGTGGTCGTCGGCGACACCTGCGTGATGGTCGGCTTGCTGGAGGCGGCTAGCCACACCGTGGTCGTTGTGCCCGCCGCGACGCTTGCGGTGCCCGCCGGCATGTTGGGCACGACCTCGTACGTGTACGCGATGCCGGGCTGACCGCCGTCGTCGGTGAAGGTCGTGCCGCTGGTGGTGCCGAGCAGCACCGGTTCACCTCCCGCCGCGGTTCGGGAAACGTCATACCCGGTTGCGCCGATCACCGCCGACCACGTCAGCGCCACGTGTCCGTCGGCGGCTGCGGCCTGCAGTGTCGGGGGCGCCGGCGGAGCAGGCGTCGTGTCGGGAGGAGGTGTCGTCGTAACCGGTGGCGTGGTGGTGTCCGGCGGAGTGGTCGTCGTAGCTGCCGGGACGCTGATCGCAAGCGGGCTGGTGGAGAACCGTGGGTCGAAAGGCGGCTGCGATGACTGGCAACCGCCAATGTCCGTGACGGTCGCGTCACATGCTCGCATCGCCATCACGCGGTAGTAGCTCGTCGCGCCGGCGGGAGCCGACGTGTCGGTGAATCCCGGTGTCGTCGTCTGGCCCAAGTACTCGTAGGCACCACCCGATGAGTCCGAGCGGTAGATCGCGTACGCGCTGGCGCCGGTGACCGCGTCCCAGCTGATACGCGCGCCTGTCGAGACGGAAACTCCCGTGATACCGGTCGGCGCACCAGGCAGCGACGGCCCCGTTGCAGACTGCGGAATCGAAACGACGGCGGACGGAGCGGTTGCATAGCGAAGGTCAATCGGTGGGCTTGCGCTCTGACACCCGCCGCGGTCAGTGACGCTGGCGTCGCAAGCGCGGAGCCCCATCACGCGATAGAACTGCGTGCCGCTCGGGCTCGAGGTGTCGAGAAAAGACAAGGTTGTCGTCTGACCGATGTACGAATAGTTGCCGTTGACTGAGGGGGAGCGATACACGGCATAAGCACTCGATCCCTGAGCTGCTGCCCAGCTGAGGCTCACGCCGCCAGAGCTCGACGCCACGCTGAGTGCGCCGGGAACGCCTGGACTTGAGGGTGTGGGCTTGATCTTCGAGAATGCTTCGCTGAGTTGCCTCTGAAGCTCGGCGAGCAGTGCAGCGGTGTCCGGTGGCGGCTTAACCTCAGTGCCCGGCGCATACACGTCAACATCGCCGGTGTTGGGGTCGTAGTTGATGAGTTCAAGGCCCGATGCTTGTGCCCAACTCCTTACTTTGCCGATATCGAGGTGGGCGGGCAATAGAGCACCCCAGGTGCCCTTGGCCTGGTCGATCCGGTGCAAGTTCACTTTCGGCAGCCGGACCAGAGCCACCCGTACCAATGGGTCCGACAACGGAAACGATGCGTCGCGTGCAGAATGCGCCCACTTGATCACCGTCAGATGGTTGTCGAAGAGAAACGCGCGTATGTCGCTGTTCTGAGAGAGCGGTGGAAATTCGATGAGCGCCTGGTCGGCACCTACCGGGTCGACGGAGACCCGCGGTAGGTCGAATGTGTAGCGGCCGAAAGCTGGAGAGTAGGAGACAAGCTGGAGGCCATATCTGTTGCCCCAGGTTTCAGCTGCATCAGTCGGGGTGAACGGCTGGAATAGCACAGTGATCTGATTCGGTCCGGAGTCGCGACCAATTGCATACGGCGCGCTCGCACTGTGACCGGCGACGCGTGGCCCACCCTCGACCACCGTTGTGAGCTGCGGCGGAGCCAGCGAGATGATCGGCTGAATAACCAGGCTGAAAACAACCAGGCCCGATACTGGCCAAAGCATCGGCACTGCGCCGAGCTTGCTGGTGATTCCGCTGAGCCAGCCGATGACCTAGTGCCTTACTGCCCTGACTAGCAACGTGCGGGCTCGCTGGCTACCATGCCACCCCGACGGCTCGCCTCTCGGACGCGCGCGGCGATAGCAATGGTGCGACGAACCCCAACCGATGAGCACCCTTCCTCCCTCTAGATACGGTGCGTTGGCGGCGTGTGAAGTTGGCGAAGTCTAGCACCGTCTAAAAAAACGTCAAGGGAATTTCATGATGGTTTGGGCAAGACTTAAACCGCGGCCGAAAAACTTACAGAACCATGGTCGATGTCATCGGTTTGCAGTCGGCTGAGGGAGGCCACCGGCGGCGCGCGAGCAGCCGTTTTGTGGACTCGCAAACAGGAGGTTGAGTGGGTCGCCGCCAGGCTTCGACACCTGCTCGACAGAACACTTCCATTGACCGCGGTGGGCCGTCGCTGTCTACTTATGCACGCCGATGGAAGCGGTTTCACGAACTCCGGCGACGCTCGACCAGGTGGCGAGGGCGGCCGGGGTGTCGCGGGCGACCGCGTCCAGAGTCTTCAGCGGCAACTCCGCAGTAAGCCAAGAGGCGCGCCGGGCGGTCGAACGCGCGGCGACCGAGCTTGGCTACGTCCCCAACAGTGCGGCGCGGAGCCTGGCCGCGGGCCGCAGCGAATCCGTCGGCGTGGTCGTGCCTGAGCCGGGGTCGCGGCTCTTCCTCGACCCGGTCCTCCCCCGCCTCCTCCGCGGCATCGGCGAAGAGCTTTCGGCGAGCGGTCTGCAGATGGTCCTGTTTTCACCCCAGTCGCCGGCCGACCTCCAGCGGCTCGAGCAGTACCTCGCCGGAGGCCACGTCGACGCCGTCCTGCTGCTGACGCTCCATGAGTCGGACACGCTGCCCTCCCGACTCCGGGCCCGCGGCATTCCCACCGTTTTCGGCGGCCGGCCCCGCGGGTCGATCGAGGTGAGCTTCGTTGACGTCGACAATCAAGCCGGTGGGCGGGCCGCCACCGAGCACCTGATCGAGCAAGGCCGCCGGGTCATCGCTCACATCAGCGGGCCGCATGGGATGCACCCGGCGGGCGATCGCCTGCAGGGATTCCGCGAGGCGATGTGGAATGCGGCGCTGCGGTCCGACCTCGTGGAGCACGCCGACTTCGGGCGTGACAGCGGCGAGCTCGCGATGGAGCGATTGCTGGCCGAGTCGCATCGCATCGATGCCGTCTTCGCGGCATCGGATGAGATGGCCGCCGGCGCGATGTGGGCGCTGCAGGTGCTTGGACGTCGAGTGCCCGACGACGTTGCGGTGATCGGCTTCGACGATTCCGCGGTGGCTGCCGCGACCCAGCCGCCGATGTCCAGCGTCCGGCAACCGATCGAAGACATGGGCCGGGAGATGGCGCGGCTTGTGCTCAGCCTGGCGGCGACCCGAGACGTAGGTCCGCGACAGATGATCCTCGGGCCTGAGCTCGCCCTCCGGGCGTCGACGATCGGTGCCGGCTAGGCGGGCCCTTTGCCTTCTTTGAACATGATCGCCGCGTTGTAAACCGCCCAGACATACCGGCGGCAATCGGCCCTCAAGTTGGCCCAGTCGGCCACCGCTCCGCCTCCCGCGTAGTACGCGGTCAGGGCCTTGGCGAGGTCGTTTTTGTAGCGGTTGAGGTTGTTCTTGAGAATGGCCGTCCCCATGTCGATGTTGTCTCCGGGATCGAACAGGTTGACGTCGCGATGAAGCAGTGCGGGCCCGTCCGCCGCCGCTGTCGCGGGCATCACCTGCATGATCCCGACCGCACCTGCCGACGAGACGACGGTAGGCTGCCATCCGCTCTCATGCCAGGCGAGGCCCATGACCAGGTATGGATTGACACCATGCTTCAAGCCGGCGGCGTACAGCATCGACTTGGTGATCATCATGTCGAGCGGCGGTCCGTTGGGATCCAGGCTCGGTTCGGTCTGCGGCCAGGTGGACGTCGCGCTCACGTCGAGCGACGGCTGGAGCCCGGTCGGAGGGTGCGCCTCAGCGCCTCGCAGGTTGCTCTGATCCTGACCGCACGCCTGGGTGGCCAGGAATACGCAACAGGCAAGGGCGAAGAGCGGCAGCACGGCGCTCCTCATAAAACCGAAAACGCCTGGACAGGGGCGTTTGCGCAACTACCCTGAGAGAGGACAGATGGTGGACCCGAGGGGATTCGAACCCCTGACCTTCAGACTGCCAGTCTGACGCGCTCCCAACTGCGCCACGGGCCCACGCCTCGCGAGTGACTCGCCCTACAGGATACCGTCCGCATCACGGCCCTTTCGCGCACCGCTACCATCTCCAATTGGCCCCAACCAAGACATGCAAACACGCAAAATCGCGACGAGCGTTCTGAAGGGCGGCGGATACCTTGCGCTGCCGGATGGCGACGGACCCCATCCTGGGGTCGTCGTTATCCATGAGGCGTACGGCCTCAACGACCACATCAAGGACATCACGCGGCGCTTTGCAGACGCTGGCTACGCAGCCCTCGCGGTGGATCTGTTCACCGGGCGCAATCGCGCGGTGTGCATGTCGCGGTACATGGCAGGGATGCTCATCGGCTCAGTCAATCGGTATGGAATCGATGACCTGAAGAGCGGCCTGACGTTCCTGGCGAAGCTGACGGATGTTGACGCGCAACGAATGGGTGCGATTGGTTTCTGCATGGGCGGGGGCTTTGCGATTGCCTGGGCATGCACCGACTCGCGTTTGAAGGCGATCGCTCCTTTTTATGCGGCGAACCCACGGCCGCTCGATGTGGTCCGCCGGCTCTGTCCCGTCGTCGGTTCCTATCCCGAGCAAGATTTCACTGCACGAGCTGGGCGGGCGCTGGATGCGGCCCTCACTCGCAACGACATCTCGCACGACATCAAGACCTATCCGGGCGCGCATCATTCTTTTTTCAATGACACCGCAGCTTCATATGACAAGCTCGCAGCCGAGGACTCCTGGCGCCGGGTGCTGGACTTCTTCGGAGAGAAGCTGGGCAAAGAAGCCTAAAGGCCCGCGATGAATGTGTTGGTGGCCGGCGGGACCGGAACGCTGGGTCGCCACGTCGTCATGCTGCTGCGTCAGTCGGGTCATCGCGCCCGCATCCTCAGCCGCCAGCCTCGCGGTCATGTCGACGCGGTGCAGGGCGATCTCAAGACCGGCACGGGGTTGAGCAAAGCGGTGGTGGGGATGGACGCCGTCGTCCACGCGGCGACCGGTGCGCGCCAGTCGTTGAGCAGTCGCGCAGTCGACGTCAACGGAACCCGTCGACTTCTGAACGCGGCACGCGAGGCACACGTCAAGCACGTCGTCTACATCTCGATTGTCGGCGTCGACAAATCGACCTACCCGTATCACCGCACGAAGCTCAAGGCCGAAGCGATCATGCGACAAGACCTTGTCCCCTGGTCGATCCTGCGCGCCACCCAATTTCACAATCGGATGGAAACCCTTCTCGGCGGCTTCACGCGGTTGCCGGGCGTGACCGCGATTCCATTCGCCTGGCGGTTTCAACCTGTGGAGGCACAAGAGGTCGCGCGGCGCGTCGTCGACGTCGTTCTGCGCGACCCTGCCGGGATGCTGCCCGACTTCGGCGGACCCGAGGTCCGCGATTTCAAAGGCATCGCCGAGTCATGGCTCGAGGCGCGCAGGCTGAATCGCCGCCTCGTCAACCTCGCGCTTCCCTTCAAGTTCAGCCGGCAATTCTCCGAGGGGATGCTTACCTGCCCTGACCATAAGGATGGCAAGATCACCTTCGACCAATACCTGCAGGAGAAATACGCACAGTGATTGAGAGACTCGTTGAGCGCTTCGGTCGCACCGGATTTGCAGCGTTGAGCAGCCTCATCTGGGCGCTACCCATGGCAGCCTGGGCGGGCTCGGCCGACCTGTCGCCGATCGACCAGACCGCGTACCCGTGGATCGCGCTTGCGATCGGACTCGTGATGCTGGCCGTCTGGATCGTGCTGTTGACGCGGCTGCGCAATGTGCCTGTGGTGCCACGCCAGCGACGCTACGACCTGCATCAGATGTCACAAGGCGAGAAGCGCTGGACGCTGGCGATGATCGCATTCGCGACGGGCCTGATCGCCTGGCTGAACGGAGCGGCGACAGTCGACTGGGCGCCTCTCACCTCCTCGATCGCGGCCGGGAAGGTGGGCCCGTCGATCCTTGCTCTCGCGCTCGCGGTGTTCCTGGTCGCGATGGTCGCCGGCATCGGCCTCAGCTGGCGCAGGTCTTCAGCCGCGTTTCAGGAACGTGTGAGCCGCGCCTGAGGTCGCGTCCTTTATCTATATGCGGCGGTCCGGACGGGCTAGCTCGACTCGGCTTTACGGGCCAGGTTGCTCAGGAGCGTGGGGAACTCTTTGGACACCTGCGGGCCGAGCATGCCCCCCATCACCGGCCCCAGCAGACCGCCGACCTCGACCGTCTGGCTGATCTTCGTCTTCGCGCCCTCGGGTTCGATGCGGCAGTTGAAGCGAAACTGCGTCCCCGGGACGACCTTGGTCAGGAGAGCAAAACCGCGGCCCGGCTGAACATCGACCAGCTGCATGCTGTGGTGCTGGCCGGCTCTGGTGTTCATGACGCCGGTCGATCCCGACACAAATCCACCCTTCCAGTCCATGGTCGACACATTGGGATTCCAATCGCCCCACGTCGACATGTCGGACCACACCCTCCACACCTTGTCCGGCGATGCGGTCGTTTCCACCGAGGTGCCGTATTCACGAGCCATCGCTCTCTCTCCTCAGGCTGATCGTGCGGGGTCGGGAGCCTGCCGGCGTCCAGAGCCGGCGAGGCGCTCACGCGGCACGTCGACGATGTGCCGCGTCTTGAGAAAGTTGAGGGTAACAACGCCGGCCACCAGGAGCGCGGCTCCAACAACCTCCACCGGGCGGAGCGGCGCACCCTGTCCGACAGGGGGCGGCAGCGAGAAGATCAGGAAGAGCGCGAGCGGATACCCGAGCTCCGCGACGGTCGCCAGCGATGCAGGCGTGTTGGAGAGCGCCAGGTAGTAGAGCAACATCGCCAGCAGTCCCGGCACCAGCACGATGCCCAGGAAGCTCGGCAGCTGACTGGCCGAGTAGCCGCTGAATGCGGCCCCACCCTTGTCCAGGAGCACGATCACCAGCAGCACCGGCAGGGCAAGGATGAATCGCATGCTCGTGGTGACCGGAAAGCTGACGTCCTCGAGCGCGTAGCGGCCGAGCACGGTCCCTCCGGCCCACATGATCACGGCGGTCAGCACGAGCAGCCCGGCCATCAGCTCCGGGTGGCGGATCTGCCACGGCGCGGCTGGGTTGTCAGCGAACACGATCAGGTAGACCCCGACGAGCGCGACGCCGGCGAGGGGCCAGAAACTACGCTTGCGCCGTTCGCCAAGGAAGACGCGGGCGAATGCGATCCCAAAAATCGGCTGCAACAGGTAGAGCAGGTAGACCTCGTGCAGGACGTCGAAGTTGGGCGCCGCGGGATTGGCGAACGAGAACCCGATCGCCTTGGTGAACAGCACGGTCGCCACGGCCTGGGGCCCGATCGCGATCGCGGTCAGCGCCAACCAGCGGCGGCCGCTGAGGCGGCGCAGCGACGGGAAGTTGACCAAGAGGACCGGTAGCAGGCATAGGCTGATCAGGAGGTCCTCGACAAACACGATCTGGCCCGAGCTCAGCTGCTTGGTGAGCCCGGGCCGGAAGTAGGCGTCAAACGCCCACAGCGCGGCCGCCACGCTCACCAGCGCCACCGAGCCCGCTTCGAGGAACCGCGAGCGTGGTTTCGAGATTGTCACGTCATGAGGGTATCGGGTTCCGGGAGGCGGCTATTCCATCGCGGGGCGCGTGGAGGCTAGGCCATGACCTCGGCCTGCTCGACCTCTGCCTCGAGGCGAACCTCCGCGTGCTGCACCACGTAGACCTCTTCGGGCCGGTCATGACCCTCGAGCCGGCGCTTGCCTACCGACACCAGGCGGATGTCGTCGCGCAGGATGTCCGCCACGATCGAGTAGGTCGTCTCCGAGACCAGGACCTGGTTGCCCACCCCGAGGCGGCGGAGCTTCGCGCATCGGTTCACCGCGGGCGAGCGGTAATCGCGGTCGGCCGCATCCGCCTCACCTGTCAGCACAGCCATGCGAACCGACAGCGAAACTCGGTCCGGCCAGGGCTCCGACTGCACCGCCTGCTGGGCGTCCACCGCGGCGACCACCGCGTCGGTGGCTCGGGGGAAGACGGCGAAGAACGAATCGCCTTCCCCCCGTTCCTTCAAGACGATGCCCCCATTCGCCTCGATGGCCGCTGTGAGCAGCTGGTCGTGGCGCCGCATCGCCTGGTACATCGAAGCACGGCTCTGGATCCACAACGGCGTCGACTCGACCACGTCGGTCATCAGGAAAGTCACGATCCCGTCCGGCAGCGAGGTTCCCTCATCGACCTTGAACGCTGTGCCCGGCGACGTCGTGGTCGTGCCTTCGACGGCCGCTCGCGGCACGAGGCTGGCTTCGATGACGAGGAAGTCATCCGGGGCGTGGACTCGGCGGAAGAAGTGGACGTTGTACGAAGGCAGGAAGCTCCACGCCCCGTAATCGAGGTCGAACTCTCCCTCTCGACAGACGTCCGGTGACTCAGCCAGCAGGCGGCCAAGCTTGGTGATGGCGAGTGACTCCAGACCAAGGGACTCTGCGATCTCCGCGCTGAGGACCCGCCTGTCCTCCTGGTCGGCGGCGACCGCGACCTGGACCACGTGCAGGAAGTTGTCTAGGTCAGCCTGCGACTCGAGGAATCGCTGCAGCTGCTCGATCGACAACCGGACCTCGACGCCGTCACCCGCCGAACCGTTGGAGCCATTTGAACCGTTCGGGGCGTCGACTCCTGGCTTGTGCGCGAGCGAGGAAAGCACGCTCTCGAAACTGTCGGCGACCGCGAACTCCCTGGTGGTGAGCCGGTACACCTCCCCCACTGAAGCCCACTTTCCCGTCGTCACGAAGTAGTTCGCGGCAACGTGCTCGTACAGCCAGGCCGAGCCGCCCAACAAGAGGTCGAGGTTGAGCGCCAACTGAAGGAAATCCACCGCAGTGCGATAGAGCTCGGTGACGAATACCAGCGGCTCGACGTCCGCGACGCGGATCTCGCGTTCCAGGCCGGCGTCGTGGTTGGGCTGTGAGGTGCCGTTGGCGTACGAGAAAAGCTCGACGACGACGAGCTCGCCATGATTACGCAGCCGGATGCGCGACTGCGAGACGCGCGGTCCGGGCCCGCCGATCTCTGGCGAGTCGACGACATGCACATGGCCGCCCGGTCCCCACGCGCGCTGGATCTGGGGCCGGAGGTCCGAGATGAGGCCATAAAACTTCTGGATGAAGAAGAGCGCCTCGCGGCCCCGTCCCATGTCGAAGCTGTCCTGGCGCACGGCGCGCAGGTCCTCTTCCCATGGGGCGGCGAGCGCCCCCCTCAGCCCGACGATGCCTGGCTGCATCCTTTCCTTCCCTTCTGGCGGGGGCGAATCGATCCCCCGGACGTCCCCGCCCGGGGTCAAGGGTAGCGGCTTCACCGCGCGGTGGCGCCGCCTTGCGCAATCGAAGAAGGAAAATGAATCGGAATACGATTCGGAGGAGCCGCATGGGAGTTCAGAAGTCGACTGAGAAGGCAATCGAGACCCTCCAGGTCGAAAAGCGCCGCTACCAGCCGGATCCGGAGTTCAGCAAGCAGGCCAACGCCCAACCGGACATCTACCGCAAGGGCTTCGACGAGTTCTGGACCGAGGCGGCGAAGCGGATCACCTTCTTCGAGCCGTGGACCGGGCTTTACGAGTGGAAGCCGCCATACGCGAAGTGGTACATCGGCGCCAAGCTCAACGTCTGCTACAACTGCGTCGACCGGCACGTCGAGTCGGGCCTCAAGGACAAGGTCGCCTACTTCTGGGAAGGCGAGCCCGAGGACGACCGCCGGGAGATCACCTTCGGCCAGCTGCAGCGCGAGGTGGTCCGCTTCGCGAACGGCCTCAAGAAGCTAGGCGTGAAGAAGGGCACACACGTCGGCATCTACATGGGCATGGTTCCCGAGCTTCCCATCGCGATGCTCGCGTGCACGCGCCTGGGAGCGCCCTTCACCGTCGTGTTCGGCGGATTCAGCGGCGAGGCTCTTTCCGACCGCATGAACGACATGCAGTGCGAGCTGATGATCACGCAGGACGAAGGTTGGCGGCGTGGCAACAGGGTGCCGCTGAAGGCGAACGCTGATTCCGCCCTGGCCGACTCGCCGACCGTCAAACAGTGCCTGGTCGTGAAGCGGACCGGAGGCGACGTTCAGATGCATCCGGGTCGCGACCTCTGGGCGCACGACGAGGACCTGCTGTATCTCCTCTACACGAGCGGGACGACGGCCAAGCCTAAGGGCATCATCCACACCACCGCCGGCTACCTCGTCGGCGTGTCGACCACGCATCACTACATCTTCGACGTCAAGCCGAACTCTGTTTACTGGTGCGCCGCGGACATCGGCTGGGTCACCGGGCACAGCTACATCGTGTTCGGCCCTCTGGCCAACGCGACCACGGGGATCATCTACGAAGGCACGCCGGACTTCCCGGACAAAGATCGCTGGTGGAAGATCGTCGAGCGCTACCGCCCCGACATCCTCTACACCGCACCGACGACAATCCGCACCCACATGAAGTGGGGACCCGAGTACGCGCAGAAGCACGACCTCAGCTCGCTGCGCGTGCTGGGTAGCGTCGGAGAGCCGATCAATCCAGAGGCGTGGGTCTGGTACCGCGAGCACATCGGCGGCAACCGGACGCCGGTGGTCGACACGTGGTGGCAGACCGAGACCGGGATGATCCTCATCACCCCGCTTCCCGGCATAACCACGCTCAAGCCCGGGTCCGCGACTCAGCCCTTCCCGACGATCGACGCGGCGGTCTTCAACAACCAGGGAGAGACAGTCCCACCCGGTGGCGGCGGCTACCTGGTCATCCGCAAACCGTGGCCCGCAATGCTGCGCGGGATCTACGGCGATCCGGAGCGCTACCAGCAGACCTACTGGAATCGATGGAAGGACACCTACTTCGTCGGCGACGGCGCGCGGGTCGATGAGGACGGCGACTTCTGGCTGCTCGGCCGCGTCGACGACGTGATGAACGTGTCCGGGCATCGGATCTCGACGATCGAGATCGAAAGCGCGCTGGTGAGCCATCCGGCGGTGGCCGAGGCGGCGGTGGCCGGCCGCAACGATCGGCAGACTGGACAGGCGATCGTTGCCTTCGTCACGCTCAAGGGCGGCAAGGAGGGCTCGCCGACAATGCTCAAGGAGCTGCGGGAGCACGTTGGAAAGGTGATCGGAAAATTCGCCGCCCCGGCGAACATCGTCTTCACCCCGGAGCTGCCCAAGACCCGCTCGGGCAAGATCATGCGTCGCCTGCTGCGCGACGTTTCGGAAAATCGGCCGCTGGGTGACACCACGACGCTCGCCGACCCGGCCGTGGTGGCCGAACTCGCGCGGCGCGGCAAGGAGGAGTCCTCGAAAGAGGAGTCGTAGGCTCAAACTTGCGTCCGTGACGATCGCGCCGCCTGTTGCGGAACGGCCGGCTGTCCGCATGGCCAGCGCCCCGAAACGGCGGCCGCGGATCCGGCCGATCATCAACCTCGTCGCGGCGATCCTGGTGACCGGGATGGTGCTGTTCGTCGCGTTCTTCCCCGCCGGCCCGCTGCCGGCGCTCGGTCCTGCGTTCAACCCGACCAGCGGCGCATGGACGATGGCGGCTGACGCTCAGGTCGGCGATCAGACTCTGCGCCTCCAGGGACTGCAGCAACCGGTGAGCGTTCTGTTCGAGTCGAACGGGACGGCTCACATCACGGCGCAGACCGACCACGACCTGTTCCTCGCCACGGGCTACGTCCACGCACGCTTCCGCCTTTTTCAGATGGACCTCATGCGGCGCCAGGGCGAGGGCCGGCTGTCAGAGATCGTCGGTAAGGCGGCGCTCGACACCGACCGCTTCGAGCTGCAGCTTGGCCTCCTCCGCACCGCCCAGACGGAATGGAGCCAGCTTTCCACGAGCGACGCGTCGCGCGACGCGCTCATCGCCTACGCGCAGGGCGTGAACGACCGCATCGGCGAGGCCGAATCGGCGCATCAACTGGACGCGATGTTCACGCTGCTCGGGTACCGGCCGCAACCCTGGTCGCCAATCGATTCGCTCCTGGTCAAGGGCGACATGACGCAGACACTCAACTTCACCGACACGCCGCTCGTGATGGCGCTGCTCAACAAGTCGCTGGGTACCGACCTGACCTCGGAGTGGTTTCCCGTCCAACCGCCCAACCTGCAGGCGCCCTATGACCCGGGTCCGTACGCGAAGGCGTCCACCGCACCGATCGAGACGGTGACCCAGCTAACGGACGCCGAGGCGCAGTCGGCCGAGGCGCTGTACCAGCGGTTGGCCGCGCTGCCTCCAGGCCTCATCTCACAAGGCGGCGCCAGCAACAACTGGGCTGTGGCGGGCGCGAAAAGTGTGAGCGGCGGGGCACTCCTGGCCGGAGACCCTCACCTCCACCTCACGCTGCCCGCGATCTGGTTCCAGCTCACGATGGACTCGCCGGGCTATCACGCCGCGGGCGTGAGCATCCCGGGCACCCCGGTCGTGCTCATCGGCCACAACGAGCACATCGCGTGGAGCCTTACCGACGCGCAGAACCAGCAGACCTTCTTCTACAACGAGAAGGAAGACAACGCCCATCCCGGCATGTACTTCTGGAACGGCGCGTGGCAGAAGTACAGGACGGTCGGCTACGACATCCCGGTCCACGGCGGCCAGGCCGCGCACGTCGATGTGAGGCTGAGCGTCCACGGACCGGTGATCACCGAGCGAGGCCAGGCCACGTCGGTGTGGTGGGCCGGCAACCTTCCGTCACAGGACCTGGGCGTCCTCCTGCGCATCGGACAGGCCGCGAACTATCAGCAGTTCCGCGACGCATTGCGAGACTGGCACTCGCCGACGCACAACTTCGTCTACGCCGACGACAAGGGCAACATCGGTCTCATCTCGGCGGGTTATTACCCGCTGGTCGCTCACGGTCAGCCGTGGCTGCCGATGCCGGGCACTGGAGAGAACGATGTGACGGGGACAATCCCGTACGACCAGATCCCGCAGGTCTACAACCCGCCCGACAACATCATCTGGTCCGCCAACCAGCGCCAGGTCAAGGCGTCGTACCCGTACTACATCGGCACGGCGTCCAACTTCTTCGACCCGGGGTATCGAGCCGACGAGATACACCGCGTGCTGAGCCGCCCCGGCAAGCTCAGCGCGAGCGACATGATGGCCCTGCAGACCGACACACGGGACTTCCTGGCCTCCGAGATGGTGCCGGTGCTGCTGCAGACCCTGGCCGGCACCCAGCTCAGCGCAAAAGAGTCGGCGGCCGTGGCGCAGCTTCGAGGGTGGGACTACAGGATGGATGCTGATTCCGTCGCGGCGACGATCTGGAACGCGTTCTGGAGCGCCTACCTCGACGAGACGTTCAGCCCATGGTGGAAGTCTCGAGCGGTCCCGGTCGGCCGCGAGGAGGAGGGGAACTCCAACAAGCTCGATGATGCGCTCGGCCAGGATCTGGAGACCTGGACGCTGCACGATCCCGCGAACCGCGCGTTCAGCGCGCCGGGCGTGGGCTCGCGAACTGCGCCCGATGCCCAGAAGGCTGCATTCCAAAAGGCGGTCGCCCAGCTCGCGCAAAAGCTCGGGGGCGCCCCGAGCTCGTGGAGCTGGGGCCGCGTGCACGCGAGGCAGCTCGAGAACCTGGCCCACATCACCGGGCTCAACTACGGCCCTCGCCAGGACAGAGGCGACGCCAACACGCCGCTCGCCGCAGGCGGATTTCCGTCGACCCACGGCCCGAGCTGGCGCATGGTCGTCGACTGGGGGGCGCGCTCGTTCCAGGGCGTGTACCCGGGCGGCCAGAGCGAGAACCCGGCGTCGCCCTGGTACACGAATCGGGTCGACACCTGGTGGAGCGGGCTGCTCGACCCGATGCTGAGCGCCGACGCGGCGGCATCCGCGGCGGGCGTCAAGAAATGGAGCCTGCGGCCTTGAGGATCGCCGTTCTCGTGCTGACCGGCGTGATCGTGGCCTTGTTGGGCGTCCTCCTCGGCGCGTGGTGGACGCCGTTCTTCGTCGGCGCCGCGTTCGGCCTGATCATCCGGCGACCGGCGGTCGCCATTCCGCTGGGCACGGTCAGCGGCCTTCTCGCCTGGCTCTTTCCGCTCGCCGGAGCCCAGCTCCGCTACGGTCTCGGCCCGACGTCCGTCAGCCTCGCCGAGATCATGGGCTTCGACCACCAGGGAACGCTTCCGGTCGTCCTCACCCTGCTCGTCGGCACGCTGCTGGGCCTGACCGGTGCGTGGCTGGCGTGCGCCGTCGGGATGATCGTGCGGCCACAGCCTCGTTGACGGTTTCCCGGCCGAGTGATAGCTTCGCGCCTGAACAAGCCGTTTCAGTTTCAGGGGAGGGAAGCGTTGGAGGAACAAACTCACCAGGCTGACGTCCGAGACCTGGCGAAGTTCGGATACAAGCAGGAGCTCCGCCGGGCCCTGGGCGTCTATTCGAGCTTCGCAGTTGCCTTTTCTTACATCTCTCCGTCGACCGGCATCTTCACCCTGTTCATCCTCGGCATCGCGCTGGCCGGCCCGTTCTTCTACTGGAGCTGGCCCATCGTCGTCGTCGGCCAGCTGATCATCGCGCTTAACTTCGCCGAGGTGAGTGCGCACTTCCCGGTGGCGGGCTCGGTGTACCAGTGGACCAAGTACCTCTCGAACCGGACTTACTCGTGGTTCACCGGCTGGATCTACCTGTTTGCGGGAATCCTCACCGTTGCTGCCGTCGTATGGACGATCCCGCAGGTGCTGATCCCATTACTGGACAACCTCGGGCTCAACATTCCCAACACCGCTGACGCCGAGCGAAACGTGGCGTTCCTGGTTCTCTTGAGCACG
>VBHJ01000118.1 GCA_005887685.1 Chloroflexota bacterium
CGATCTTCACGTCGTCGATCACGGCCATGAAGTTGGTGTCGCCGTTCCAGCGCGGCACGACGTGGAAGTGAACGTGGTCGGGGATTCCGGCGCCGGCGGCGGTCCCGACGTTGACGCCGGCGTTGAGGCCGTCGGGTTTCATCACCGAACGCAGGACCGTGAATGTCCGCCGCACCGCACCGATCAGGTCGGCGGACTCGGCGTCGTCGAGCTCCTCGAGGCTCGCCTTGTGCGCAATCGGCGCCACCATCGCGTGGCCGGGGTTGTACGGAAACTTGTTCAGCAGAACGATCGCGCCTTTGGCGCGCCAGACGACGAGCTTGGCATCCTCGTCATCCGGATTCTCGATGACGCGGCAGAAAAGGCAGCCGGGCCGCTGATCGCCACCGATGTACTGCATGCGCCACGGCGCCCACAGTCGCTCCATTGATCTACGTCCTTTTGTTGGTGATGGTCACGGCGGTGTGGGGCTGGACCTTCGTCCTGGTGAAGGGCGCAGTCACACAGTACCCGACCCTGCCGTTCCTGCAGATCCGGTTCGCACTCGCTCTCCTCGTGATGGCCTTGCTCGTCCGGCGGCTGCCGACGCGCCGCGAGCTGCGCATCGGCGTCATCGTCGGCGCGGTCCTGGCAGGGGGATACCTCACCCAGACGGCGGGCCTCACCTCGACCAGCCCCGGCAACGCCGGCTTGATCACCGGACTGTTCGTCGTCTTCACGCCGCTGCTCAACCGCATCTTCGGAGCGCGGATCCGGTGGTGGACGTGGGTGGCGGCCGTGGTCTCGCTGGCGGGTCTCATCTTCCTGACCGGCGGACCTTCGGGCATGGGCATCGGCGACGTCCTCGTCCTTCTATGCGCGGTGCTGTTCGCCCTGCACATCGTGCTTCTCGGGCGCTGGTCGCCCGGGCTGCCCGCGGCGCCGCTGGCGATGGTCCAGATGGGGACGTCGGCGCTCATCTTCAGCGTGGGCGGGACGTGGCAGCTGCACGCGCCGAGCGGATCGGTCTGGTTCGCGATCGTGATCACGGGTGTATTCGCGTCCGCGTTCGGTTTCTACATCCAGACCTGGTCCCAGGGCTTCATCAGCGCCAATCGAACGGCGTTGATCCTGGCCACCGAGCCGGCCTGGGCGCTGGCCGCGGCGGTGGTGCTGGCCGGGCAGCGCCTCGGCCTGCTGCAGGCGGTGGGCGCGGCGCTCGTTTTGGCCGCGATCGTGGGTCATGAACTCGCGTCCCTAAAATTTGAGACCCATGGCCAGCCGTCCCAGCCGTAGCTTCTACATCCCCCAGGAGATCGAGCCGAAGTGGCAGAAGGTCTGGGCCGAGCGCGGCGTGATGAAGGCGGACGACGGCTCGCCCAAACCTAAGTTCTACGACCTCGTGATGTACCCGTACCCGTCCGGGGACCTGACGGTCGGCCACCTGCGCAACTACGTGATGGGCGACGTGCTCGCGCGCATGAAGCGCATGCAGGGCTTCGAGGTGCTGCATCCATTCGGCTGGGACGCGTTCGGGCTGCCGGCGGAAAACGCGGCGATGAAGCGCGGCGGGCTGCACCCGCGCACCTGGACGCTGGAGAACATCGCGAAAGGCAAGCGAGAGCTGAAGATCGCGGGGATCCTGTACGACTGGGACCGCGAGGTGATCAGCTCCGAGCCCGATTACTACAAGTGGACGCAGTGGCTGTTCCTTCTGATGCAGGAACGAGGGCTGGCCTATCGGGCGATGGCGCCCGTGAACTGGTGCCCGGTCGACAAGACGGTGCTGGCCAACGAGCAGGTGATCAACGGTCGCTGCTGGCGGCATCCGGACGTCGAGGTCGAGAAGCGCGACCTCGAGCAGTGGTTCTTGAAGATCACCGACTACGCCGACCGCCTGCTCGACGACCTTAAGTTGCTCGACAAGTGGCCGCAGAAGGTCCGCGTCATGCAGACCAACTGGATCGGCCGCAGCATGGGCGCCGAAGTCGACTTTCCGGTCGACGGGCATCCGGACGAAATGATCCGCATCTACACGACTCGGCCGGACACGTTGTTCGGCGCGACGTTCATGGTGCTGGCGCCGGAGCACGCGCTGGTGGAAAAGGTGACGACGGAAAAGCATCGCGCGCGCGTGCGCGAGTACGTCGAGCAGGCGCGCAAGGAAACCGAGATCGAGCGCCTGTCCACGGAGCGGGATAAGACCGGCGTCGCCACAGGCGGTTTCGCGATCAACCCGATGAACGGCGAGAAGATCCCGATCTGGGTCGCCGACTACGTGCTGGTGACGTACGGCACGGGCGCGATCATGGCGGTGCCCGCGCACGACGAGCGGGACTTCGAGTTCGCGGGCCGCTACGACCTGCCGATCCGCCATGTAATCGCGGCACCGGGCGAAAACGCGGTCTTGCGCGAGGCGTACGAGGGGCCCGGCGTGCTCGTGAACAGCGGTCCGTTCAACGGACTCGAATCGTCGGTCGCGTTCGAGAAGATCTGCGACTGGCTCGAGTCGGCGGGAATCGGCAAGCGCTCGGTGAAGTATCGCCTCCGCGACTGGCTCATCTCGCGGCAGCGCTACTGGGGCGCGCCGATCCCGGTTGCCGGTGGTGCTGCCGGAAGAGTACAGGCCGCTGCAGGAGGTCGAGTCGTTCGTCAACACGAAGTGCCCCAAATGCGGGCGCGACGCGCGGCGCGAGACGGACACGATGGACACGTTCATCGACTCGTCGTGGTACTTCCTGCGCTACGTCAGCCCGCATGACACGACGCAGCCGTTCGACTCCGAGCTCGCAAATCACTGGATGCCTGTCGACCAATACACGGGTGGGGTGGAGCACGCGATCCTGCACCTGCTGTACTCGCGCTTCTTCATGAAGGTCCTGCACGACGCCGGGCTGGTCGAGGCGGCCGAGCCGTTCATGAGGCTGTTCAACCAGGGGATGGTCAAGCGATTCGGCCAGGTGATGTCCAAGTCTTTGGGCAACGGGGTCTCGATCGACGAGCTGGCGAGTGCCCAGGGCGCGGATGCCGGACGCATCTACGAGATGTTCATCGGACCGCCCGAAGAAGACGTGGAATGGAACGACGCGGGACTCAACGGCGTGGTCAAGTTTCTGCAGCGCGTGTGGCGGCTGGTGCTGGAACCGGAGAGCATCGCGGCGGAGAGCGGTGCTCCTGGCGCCGATGTCGATGCCGTCGCGCTGCGGCGCAAGGTCGCGCAGACGGTCGGCAAGGTCACCGAGCATTACGACGAGCTGCGATTCAACACCGCGGTCGCGTTCCTGATGGAGCTTGCCAACACCATGCAGGACTACCTGCAGCGAGGCGGCGCGCAAGGGGACGGATGGATGGCGGCGGTCGAGACCCTGGTCAAGCTCTTGAATCCGCTCGCACCGCACGTATGTGAGGAGATGTGGGAGCGTCTGGGTCGCGAAGGCATGCTCGCGGACGCGGCCTGGCCGGTCTACGACGCCGCCGCCGCCGCCGAGCCAGAGGTCACGCTGGTCGTCCAGGTCGCGGGGAAGCTGCGTGACCGCATCACGCTGCCCGCCGGGATCTCGGAGGACAAAGCCCTGCAGGCTGCGCTCGGCAGCACGAAGGTGAGCGCGGCGCTGAACGGCGGCAAGCCGTCAAAGGTCATCTACGTCCAGGACCGGCTGATCAACCTGGTGCCGTAACCGGCTTTACTGCTGGGGAACCGGCACGCGGATGCCTGAGTCGAGCACATAGTTGATCGTGGTGCTCGAGCCGGCCGCGACTGTGATGCTGAGCGGTCCGCTGATCACGCGCATGTACGACTTCATCTTCACGGCGTAGGTGCCGGGGGCGAGCTCGACGGCGTAGTAGCCGCTGGAATCGGTGATCGCTTTGGTCACGTTCGAGCCGGACACGAAATCCAGGTCGAGGCCCGCCACCGGGCGCCCGCCACAAGACTCGCCCGCCTTCTCGACCGGGGCGCAGGGGACGGCCAGCACCCGGCCGCTCACCTTGGCGTCTGGGGTTGGCGATTGCGACCCGCCGGGGAACTGGTACGCGCCGCACGCGGCGGTGACCATCACGAGGGCGGCAAGGAGCCAGATCTTCACTGACACACCCAACGTTGGAGCCCGGTTTGAGGTCACGCGAGCGGACGTTAGTGTTGATTACGCTCCCGGGTGGCCAAGCGGTAAGGCAGAGGACTTTGGATCCTCGACCGAAGGTTCGAATCCTTCCCCGGGAACCAGCCCTTAACAGGCTGGGTTTTCATCGCAACCCGACAACCCTAGCCTCGGGCCATGCGAATCCCCGTTCATCTCGTCTCGGGATGGAAGCGGCCACTCCTCGTGGCCGCGCCGATCACTCTGGCTGTCTCGGCCGTGGTCGGCGTGTGGGTGTATACATCCTCGACCAACGCGGGCGCCCCACCTTCGCCGCCCGCGGCCAATCCCGCGCTTGACGTTCCGGCTCAACCAGGGCTCCTGGTCGACGTAGCCGGTGCGGTGGAGAATCCCGGGCTCTACCGGCTGCCACGCGGGGACCGGGTCTTCGACGCCATCGCCGCCGCGGGCGGCCTGAGCCCGGACGCAGACCTTTCGAAGCTCCCCGACATGGCCGGGCGCCTGAAGGACGGCGAGCAGGTCAAGGTCGGTTTCGCGAAGACCACATCCGGAACGGTGATCGTCCGCACCAACCTCAACACCGCAACGCTGGAAGAGCTCGAAACGGTGCCCGGCTTCACACCTGCTTTTGCTCAGGAGTGCATCGATTACCGCACGAACTTCGGCGGCTTCCAGAACACCCGCGAACTGGTCGACATCCTGGGCATGTCCGAGGCCGAATACGTGAACGTGCGGCGGTACCTGGCCCTGTGACCCGATTCCCCGCGCTGGTGCTGGCGCTTGCGTGGTCGACCACCCTGGCCGCGGCCGTTGTGCTGGTTCCGGAACAGCCGTGGATCGGGGCGGTTGCCATCGCCGCGGCTCTGCCGCTGCTGGTGCTCGCCCTTCTGCTGAGGCCCGCGATCATCGCCCTCGCGCTGGCGGTCGCGCTGCTGGCCGTCGGCCGGGCCGAGCTGCCGCCGATCGATCCACAAACACAGGTCCGTGCCGCGGCCCTCGCGGGCATCACGGTTGTGGTCAGCGGGCGAGTCACCGACGACAGCCGTCCGGCAGGTGGCGGCTCAGAGGTTCTGGTCGAACCGACCCAGGTGCAGACCGCCGCATCGGAGGTCGCCGGCGTAGGCAACCTGATGATTCGCTGGCGCGGGCCCGGAGATGCCGCGTATGGGGATCGAGTCGTGGCGACCGGAAAGCTCACGCTGCCGCGCGACCTGCCGGCGTTCGACCGGCGGGCCTACCTGGCGCAGCATCACGTGTACCTCGAAGTGCAGGCGTCGAGCTTCCAGGTCACGGGTGGCGAGGGCGGCATCCTGGGCCTGCCCGGGTGGCTGCGCCGGCGGTACATCGCGGCGCTTGACGATGCGCTGCCCGCACCGCACGCCGCGGTGCTTCTCGGGATCGTGCTCGGCATCCGCCGCGGCATTCCCTCGGAGCTGCAGAACGCGCTGATCGCGACCGGGCTTATCCACCTCCTCGTCCTCAGCGGTCTCAAGGTCGCGGTCTTCGCCCGCATCGTGCAGGGCGCGCTGAATCCGCTGCTGCGGCGCCACGCGATCTGGCCCGCGGTCGGGCTGATCGCGCTCTACGCGATGGTCGGGGGCGCGACGCCGGCGGCGGTGCGGGCGGCGGCCATGGGAGGCCTCGCGATCGCAGCGTCGCACCTCGGACGCCCGTCGCATGTGTGGACCTCTCTTGCGCTCACCGCTGCCGTGATGCTGGGCTGGCACCCCGAGCTGGCGTGGGACGTGGGCTTCCAGCTGTCATTCGCCGGCACTGCGGCGATCATCCTTCTCACGCCGGCGATCGCGAAGCGGGTGGCGTTTCTGCCCCACGTCGTGCGCGAACCGTTTGCGGTCACCTGCGCCGCCCAGGTCGGAACGCTGCCCATGATGGCGACCGACTTCCACGTCCTGTCGCCCGTGGCGCCGATCGCGAATGCCTTGACGCTCCCGGTCCTGCCGGTGCTCGTCGTGTCGGGCCTCGTGCTCGGCGCGCTGTCATTCGTGCCGGACCTCGCCCGCGCCGCGGCGATTCCGATCACCGGTCTGCTCGCCTACATCGAGCAGGTCTCGTATTTACTGGCCCGCCTACCGGCCGCGGCGATCAACATCCCGGCGTTTCCGACCTGGGCCGGCGTCGCCTACTACTCGGCGCTCGGACCGGCGGTCCTCGCGGCGCACGCCCAAGCGCATCGACGCAAGCTCGCGATCGCCGCGGCGGTGGCCGCGCCGGCGTGCATCTCGGTGCTCGCGCTTCTCATGTGGGCCAACTCGCCGGCCCAGGTCGATGTCATGAACGTGGGCGACGGCCAGGCGGTCCTGCTCCGCGGGCCGCAGGGAACGATCCTGGTCGACGGAGGCCCGAGCCCGGCCAAGCTCAATGCGGAGCTGGGCGGACTGCTCCCACCGTGGCAGCGAAATTTCGACGCGCTGGTGATCACCGCGCCCGGCCTTGGTCACATCGGGGGATTCGCCGGACTGGACCGGGCGGCCGGAACGGTCCTGATCCCCGGCGCGAGCCTCACCGGCTCCGCCTGGCGGACCGCGGCCCTCGAACAGGCCGCTCGGGGTGCGGCGATCCGTTCGGTGCGCGCCGGGCAGACCATCGCCACGGCTGGTTTCGTCCTCCAGGTCCTCGCGCCCGAGCCAGGCGCCCCCGGCGAGGTCACCGGCGCGGCCGACCTCGCGTTTCGCGCCATCGCTCCGGACGGGCGCACGTTTTGCGACTTCAGCGACCTGGACCTCGACGCACAAGCGATCGCGGCTCAGCGGCTACGAGGAACGTGCACGGACCTCCTGCTCCCAAGCGGCGGACGCAGCCTGCTCTCGCCCGACCTTGCGCAGGCGGCGATCAGCTCCGCCACACAACTGATCGCCTCACGCGGATCCGGCCGGCTCGCGGCCGGCTTTCCACCCAGCGTGCTCCGAACCGACCAGGAGGGCACGATCACGCTCGCGTTGTAGCGAACGTGACCGCGCCGGAGACGAATGAGTTACGAGATCTTGATCTCTCTCGACGTGAAGCCGCAATCGAAACCGCATACGGCTGCGTCCGCCGCTGCCCCTCCGCTGGAGAAGTTTCCCGGCACGAACACGACCGCGGTCTGCTTCTTGTCATTGCAGGTCGGATTCCAGTTCCCAAAGCCCTGGTGTCCGCTGAGGTCGCCTACCCGCACGCTCCCGAAGTTGGCGCCGTAGCCGTACCCGCCTTTGCCATATCCGCCGGGGAAGCACGAATAGGTGACGCTGACGTTGAGTCCACCGTCGACCAGCTTGGCCTGGCCGCCGATGGAAATTGTCGTGGTCGACGGCGCTTTGGCGCTCGTAAAGCCGGCCACCGCCACCGCCATCGTGCCGAAAGCGATGGCCAGCACCGCGCCGAAAATCGCAGCAAAGCGAACCAGTTTCGCGATCATGAAAACCCCCTATAGCCACGCCAAAGCCCGCGCGCGGGAAATTGTTCGCATGATGCTAGACCCGCCCAGAAGTGATGTCAACCGACGCCTAAACTGGATTTGGTGCGCTGGGGACGCGCGCTCCAATTGCTCGCGGGCATGGTGGCGGTCACCCTGCTTGCGTCGGCGGCGTGGACGGTCATCGCCGTTCGCGCGGTGGCTCCGAGGACGAGCCCCGGGGACGTATTGGCGCTGATCGCGGGACCGGATCAGGGCCCGGGGTCCATGGCTCAAAAAATCAAATCGAACGAACGCATCAACCTTCTCTTCCTCGCGCACGGTGGCGCGGGCAACGACAACCCGAATTTCACCGACACGATGCTGGTGCTCTCGATTCGTCCCGCATCGCATCAGGCCACCGTGATTTCTCTGCCCCGCTACCTCTGGGTCGACATACCCGCAGCCGCGAACGGACCCGTGCAAGGCAAGCTGTACTCCGCGTTCGCCATCGGCGCCGCCCACGACCCGACATTCCTGCGCGAGCAGTGGCGCGCGCCAACCGGTCCTGGTGACCTTGCCGCCGCGACGGTCGCGACGACCATCGGACAGCCCATCGATGCATGGATCGCCGTCGACATCAAGGCATTCACAGCGTTGATCGATGCGATCGGCGGCGTTCGGGTGACCATCCCCGAAGCGCTCGACGATCCGCAGTATCCGTCGGACGAGGAAGAGAAGACGATCCACATCCACTTCGATGCAGGCGCCCAGGTCCTCGACGGCACGCGAGCCCTGCAGTACGCGCGCTCGCGCCTCAGCACGTCCGAGGCGGATCGTTCCCGGCGGCAGGAGCTGGTGCTGTTTGCCATCCTGGGCAAGCTCAAGGGCGGCGTCCCAATCGGACCGTCGCTGATCACCGCGGCGGGACCCATCAAGGACGGCGTGCGAACCAACCTCACGCCACCCGACGCAAATCTCCTCTTGCACCTGATCAGCGCGCTCCGGCAGCCCGACGTCACCAGCGTCACGCTCGAGGACTCGCCGATGCTGACGCCAGAGAATCTCGGCCTCGACCAGGATGTCCTCGTGCCGAAAACCGGCACGTATGGACAGGTCCAGGCCTACATCGCCGGCAAGCTGCCCTGACTTCAGCCAAGTAGGATCGCTTGGTGCCCAGAGCAGCCCAGTCCCAGCGAGCGGCGACTGCTCTGCTGCTGCACGGCGAGGAACGCTTCCTCGTCGACGAGCGCGCCCGCGCCACGCTCGAGGACTGGAAAAGAGAGCTGGTCTCGGACTTCGGGCTGGAGACCATCGACGGCGCCGGCCTCGCGTCGGCCCGCCTCCAGGACGCGGTCCTTCAGCTCCCTTTCCTGGATCCCTACCGCCTGGTTTTCGTGCGCATGGTCCCGGCCAACCGGGCCGAGCCTCTCGCCGCGGCCGTGGCCGAGATACCTCCCACGACCCGCCTGCTGATTACGGTCGCGGGAAGGCTTGGCTCGTCCAACAAGCTGGCCAAAGCGATGGCGGCCGCCGGCGGCGAGGCGATCGAGATGCAGCACCTGAAGGGTCGCGCACTGAGCGACTGGGCATCGCGGCGCGCAGCCGAGAAGCACGGCCTGCCCACCAACTTCGCGGCGCAGGTGGTCCGAGGCTCGCCGCCCGACCTCGGCATCATCGACTCCGAGCTGACCAAGCTGGCCGCGTACAAAGCATCGGGGGAAAAGCTGACCGCCGAAGTCGTGGCCGAGCTGCTCGCGGGCGGCCGGGAGGACGAGATCTTCAAGCTCACCGACAACCTTCTGCCCCGCCCCACGGCGCAGGCGCTCGAGATCGCCCGCAGCCTCACCCGCTCAGGCCTGCAGCCGACCTCGGTCGCCTATCGCATGGCGCGCCACTACGCCCTCGTACTCGAGGTGAAGGCCCGCCAGGAGCGCGGCGAGTCGCTGCAGCAGGTGCAGGACGGCATGTCGGAGCATCGCTTCGTGATCCAGAAGGCGTTCGATGCTGCGCAGGAGGCCAACGCAAACCGCCTCGAGCTGGCGCTGAGGCAGATCCGCGATTACGAGTGGGAGGTCAAGTCCGGCCAGGTCGACGCCGAGCTCGGCCTCGACGTGCTCTTGACGAAGCTCTAGAGAGCTACTTCTTCTTGGCGGCGGGCTTGGCGGCGGGAGCGGCCGCGGCCTTCTTGCCCTTGGCCGGAGGCGGCGCCGCCACCGCGACTTTCGCCAGCTGCTTCGCCAGCCGGCCCTTGCGCCGCGCCGCATTGCGACTGTGAAGGATGCCCTTGGACGCGGCGCGATCCAGCGCGCGAATCGCCTCCAGCGTGGTGGGCGCGGCCTCCGCGCCCTCGGTCAGCGACCGTCGCGCCTTGACGATGAGCGTCTTGACCTCCGAGCGCGCCCCGCGATTGCGGATCGCCCGCCGCGCGCCCGCGCGCGCCTGCTTCTTGGCCGACGCGGTTCGCTTAGCCACGTGTCATCACAAGCTGGGAGTACAAACTCACGAAGATAGGATTATAGGGGCCAGTGGAGTTCGAGCTCGGCGGGCGGCGCCCGAAGGTGCACCCCGACGCCTACATCGCACCAACCGCGGTCCTCATCGGCGACGTCGAAGTCGAAAAAGGCGCCAGCGTCTGGTTTGGCGCGGTCCTGCGTGGCGACGAGTCGACGATCCGAGTCGGTGAGGGCGCCAACATCCAGGACAACGCGGTCATCCACTGCGCCGAAGATCTGCCGACTGTGATCGAGAAAAACGCCAGCGTCGGCCACTCCGCGCAGCTCGAAGGGTGCGTGGTCGAGGAGGGCGCGCTCGTCGGCATGGGAGCGACCATGCTCCAACGCAGCCGCCTCGGCGCCGGATCGATGCTGGCCGCGGGCGCGGTGCTGCAGGAGGGCGTGAACATTCCACCGGGGCAGATGGCCGCGGGCGTGCCGGCGACCGTCAAGAAACCACTGGACGGTTCGTCGAACCACTGGGTCGGCACCACCGCGCAGCACTATCGCGATCGCGCCAGGAGGTACAGGGCGGAGCTCAAGCCGATCCCTTCGCGTTGACGGTCGCGCTTCCCGCGCGCGCCAAGCTCAACCTCGACCTCGAGGTCACCGGCCGCACCGGCGATGGATTCCATCAGCTGCGCACGACTTTCCAGGCGATAGACCTCCACGACCTGCTGGAGATCGAGCACGCGAGCGAAACGACGTTCACGACGTCTGGATTCGATGTCGCAAAAACCAACAACTCTGTGCTTAACGCACATCAAGCGCTGGAGAAAGCAGCGCAGAAGACGCTGCCCGCGCGCATCCATCTGCACAAACGAATCCCACCTGGCTCTGGAATGGGCGGCGCAAGTTCCGACGCAGCAACGACACTGAGGGCCTTGAAGACGATGTTCGGCCTCGACGCGCTCTGATGTTCCTTTCTTTCTGGCCGGCGGCCGCGCGCACGCGGAAGGTCGGGGCGAAAGGTTGCGCGCACTTCCGTGGCGCCCAGAGTGGTTCGCCATCGCGTGGCCCGGCATCGAGCTCTCGACCGGCGACGTGTACCGTGCGTGGGACGACGTGAAGGGCGAAGCCCCAAACCACCTGAGACGCGCCGCGGAGCGCGTCGAGCCAAGACTCAAAGAGTTCGCGCGAAGTCTCGGGACCGGCTGGCAAATGACTGGCAGCGGCTCCGCGTTCTTCAAACAAACGGATACCGAACGAGAGGCGAGGGAAGCAATCGCACGACTCGACTGCTGGACAGTGGTGAGCCTCGCCGTGCCGCCCTGGGCGTGATACGAAAAACCGCCGCCGTATGGGCGGGCAAGGCCACCGGAACGCTGAGTCGCGTGACTCGGCGAGGCGGCGGCACGACGCTGCCGGGTGACGTCGCGCGCGCCATCGACCCGAAGATCCTCACCCGTCTCGCCCAGGACCTGACGTACGGCTCGATCGTCATCACCGGCACCAACGGCAAGACCACGACCGCGCGCCTGGTCAGCTACCTGCTGGAGGGCGCCGGCCATCGCGTGGTCTCGAATCGCGCCGGCGCCAACCTGATCTTCGGCGCCACGGCCGCGGCGCTGGACAGGGCCGGGGCAGACGGAAGGCTCCGGGCGGACTGGGGAGTTTTCGAGATCGACGAAGCCAGTCTGCCCAGGGCGGTCGACGAGATCCAGCCCAGGGCGACGCTGGTGCTCAATCTCTTCCGCGACCAGCTCGACCGCTATGGAGAGCTTGAGTCGATCGCCAAGAAGATCGAGCAGGCGTTGAGCACGCTCCCCGAGGGCGCGCGCGCGGTCCTCAACGCGGATGATCCGCGCGTCGCGGAAATCGGCCTCGGTCTTCCGTACCGGCCGCTGTGGTACGGGCTCGACGACGTGTCGATCGCGGCGAAGACGCTTCCCCACGCGGCCGATGCACGGACGTGTCCGAGATGTGGCGCGAGCCTTATCTTCGACGCCGTCTACGTCGGACATGACGGTGTCTATCGATGTCCCAACGGGGATTTCGCTCGACCCGAGCCAGATCTCCGGGCGACGGACATCAAGCTGAACGGATTCGAAAGCCTCGCGCTGACCATCGCGGGCACGCGGATCGAGCTCCCGCTCGGTGGCCTCTACAACTGCTACAACGTGCTCGCCGCCTACGCGGTCGCGTACAGCGTGGGCCTCGAGCCGCAGTACATTGCGGACCGGCTCAAAACGTTCAAGCCGGCGTTCGGCCGCCAGGAGCGAGTCGAGTTTCGGGGCCGCCACCTGGTCCTCGTCCTGTCGAAAAACCCGGCCGGCTTCAACGAAACCGTGCGCACCGCGGTCGACCTCGCGAAGGGAACCAATTACATCCTGGGGCTCAACGACCGCAAGGCCGACGGCACCGACGTTTCATGGATCTGGGACGTCGATTTCGAGCAGCTGAAGGACAGAGCAAGGGTGGTGATCCCGGCCGGTGTCCGTGCTCACGACCTGGCGGTGAGGCTGAAGTACGCGGGGGTCAAAGCCGAGGCACCTGAGACCGATCCGGGAAAGGCGCTCGACGTGCTGATCAAGAACACCGACGAAGGCGACACCGCATACGTTCTGTGCACCTACACGGCAATGCTCGATATCCGCGCCGAGCTGGTGAGGCGTGGATGGGCGCAGCCATACTGGGAAACATGAGGTTCACCGTCGGCTGGCTCTACCCCGACCTGATGAACATCTATGGCGACCGGGGCAACATCCTGACGCTGCTCAAGCGCGCCGAATGGCACGGCCTCGAGCCGCACCTGGTCGAGCTTGGCCGCGGCGCCGCGGCGGAGATGCAAGACGTCGATGTGTTTTTCTTCGGCGGCGGCCAGGATCGCGAGCAGGCATTGATCTACGACGATTTGCGCCAGTACAAGCAGGAGTCGCTCCAGCGGGCGGTTGACGACGGCGTGCAGATTCTCGCCGTTTGCGGCGGTTACCAGCTGCTGGGCCACTACTACCAGACCGCCGACGGAGAACGATTTGACGGAATCGGCATGCTGGACGTGAAGACCGAGGCCGGCAAGAAGCGCTTCATCGGCGACGTCGTGGTGCAGACGGGTATCGAAGGCATGGTGCCGGACACGCTGGTCGGGTTCGAGAACCACAGCGGCCGCACGTTTCTAGGACCCGGGGCCAAACCGCTGGGCAAGGTCTTGATGGGGAAAGGCAACAACGGCTCCGACAAGACGGAGGGGGCGGTCCAGGGCAACATCATCGGGACCTACCTGCACGGGTCGCTGCTGCCGAAGAACCCGCACCTGGCCGACTACGTGATCGGCAAAGCCCTCAAGCGACGGGGCGACGGCGCCCTTTCGCACCTCGACGACTCGGCGGAGCTGGCCGCTCACGGGTGGATCCTGCAGCGCGCGCAACGACGGTAGTCGTCCGCGAGCCGTTTCCATTCAGAGCGGCCGCCTTGCGCGGCACCAGCGCAGCGCGCAGCACCTGGTCGATCGATTCGAGCATCACGAACTGCATCTGCTTGCGCAGGTCGGCGGGGATGTCGTCGAGGTCGGCCTCGTTGTGCAGGGGGATGAGCACCCGACGCAACCCGGCGCGGTGGGCGCCCAGCACCTTCTCCTTGATGCCGCCTATCGGCAGCACCCGGCCGCGGAGCGTGATCTCGCCAGTCATGGCCACGTCGTCCCGTACGGGTCGACCGGTGAGGATCGAGGCCATCGCCGTCAGCACCGTCACGCCTGCTGACGGTCCCTCCTTGGGCTGCGCGCCCGCGGGCACGTGGACGTGGATGTCGTTCTTGTCGAAGAGCGTGGGGTCGATCCCGATGTCGGAAGCCCGCGACTTCAGGTAGGACAGCGCGGCGGAGGCTGATTCTTTCATCACCTCGCCCAGCTGACCCGTCAGCTTCAGCTCGCCCTTGCCGGGGGTCAGGGTCGCCTCGACGAAGATGATCTCGCCGCCGGTCGGCGTCCACACCAGGCCGGTCGCGATTCCAGGCCTGTCGATGCGCTCGGCCACGTCGTCGAAGAAGCGGCGCTTGCCCAGCGCGGCGCGCACCTTCTTGGCGCCGTCCATCTGCTTCAGCTTCTTGCCGGAGGCGATCTCGGCCACATCGCGGCGGATCAGCGAAGCGATCTCGCGCTCCAGGTTGCGCACGCCCGCCTCGCGCGTGTACTCGCGGACGATCAGGCGCACCGATTCCTCCGGGATGGTGATCTCACCCGGATTCAATCCATGGGCTAAAACTTGCTTGGGGATCAAGAAGCGCTCCGCGATCTGCACCTTCTCCTCTTCGGTGTAGCCCGAGAGGTGCAGGACCTCCATGCGGTCGCGCAGCGCCGGTGGGATCGTCTCGAGCGAGTTGGCGGTGGTGATGAACATGACCTTCGAGAGGTCGAACGGGACGTCGAGGTAGTTGTCGCGGAAGTCTTTGTTCTGCTCGGGGTCGAGCACCTCGAGCAGGGCGGAGGACGGATCGCCACGCCAGTCCGCGCCGATCTTGTCCACCTCGTCGAGCATGAACACGGGGTCGTTCGACTCGGCGCGGCGGATCGCCTGCAGGATGCGTCCCGGCATGGCGCCGATGTAGGTGCGGCGGTGGCCGCGGATCTCGGCCTCATCGTGGACGCCGCCCAGTGAGGCGCGGGCGAACTTGCGGTCCATCGCGCGCGCGATCGACTGGCCCAGCGACGTCTTGCCCACGCCGGGAGGTCCGACGAAGCACAGGATCGGCTCGCGGCCGCGGTCGGTCGACCCGCGCACCTGCTTCAAACGGCGCACCGCCAGGTGCTCGACGATGCGCTGCTTCACCTTGTCGAGGTCGTAGTGGTCGGCGTCCAGGATCCCGCGCGCCTTCTTCACGTCCACCTCGCCCCCGGTCGAGACGCTCCACGGCAGGGAAACGATGAGCTCGAGGTAGGTGCGGATGATCGACGACTCGGGCGAGGCCGAGGGAATGCGCTCCAGCCGCGAGATCTCGCGGTCCGCCTCGCGCTTGGCCTCCGGCGGCAATCCGGCCTTTTCGATGCGCTCGCGCAACTCGCTCAGCTCCGCGTGCTCGGTGTCGAGCTCGCCCAGCTCGCGCTGGATCGCCTTGAGCTGCTCGCGCAGGAAGTACTCGCGCTGCGCCTTGCCCATCTGCTCTTCCGCCTGCGACTGGATCTTGCGTCCGAGCTCGAGTACCTCGAGCTCGTGAGCCATGTGGCCGAGGAGCTTCTCGAGCTTGGCCTTGGCGGAGTCGAGCTCGAGGACCTCCTGCCGCTGCTCCGTCGTCAGGCGGATGTGGTTGGCGATGTAGTACGCGAGGTGCAGCGGGTCGTCGATCGCGCCCGCCGCGCCGGCCAGCTCGGCGGGCAGGTGCGGAGCGAGCGAGACGAGCTGCTGAAACGATGTGATCGCGCGGCGCATCAACGCCTCGCGCTCGATGGTGAGGATGTCCTCCGAGAACTCGGGATGCATCTCCACCGCGCAGGTGAGGTACGGCTCATCGGATTGCACCTCGGTCAGGCGGATGCGGCGCAGCCCGAGCACCGCCAGCTGGACTGTGCCGTCGGGCAGCTTGAGCAGGTGCTGCACGCGCACCATCGTCCCGACGTGGTGGATGTCCTTGAAGCCGACGTCCTCCGCGGATTCGTCGAGCTGCGTGGCGACCGCGATGTGGCGCTCGACCCCGGTGAGGTCCTCGAGCAGCTGGAGCGATTTCTTCCGGCCGACGGAGAGCGGGATGAAGATGCGCGGATACACCACCGTCGATTTCAACGGCAGGACCGGCAGATGAGATGGCACCGCACCCTCGACGTTGGGTGCCATGGCTTCGCTCATAAGTAGGTGATGCTACGCCCTGAGATCAGGTGTTCGGCCAGAACTCCGCGGCCTGGAACTGTACCTCGAGCTCGGGCAGGCTCTCGCCAGGCGCAAAGACCACCTGCGTTTCGACGCCCGTGGATAGATTCATCGCGAATACTTTGGCCGTGGCGTGCGTACCCCACGGACCGCATCCGTCGCAAGCCGCCTCCTCGCGGTACCAAACCCAACCCGGCTTCACAAACCTCACCTCGGAGCGCATCTGGTCGCTCAGCTGACGAGTCTTTTTGCTCGCGACGTCGTAGACGTAGACGCGAAGGTTGGCCTGGTTCGCTGGGTCTGCGTATGCCGTGTACGCGACCTGCGAGCCGTCTGGTGAGAGGCCTGCGTCGAATGGCCATGCCGTGGCGCCGTCGAGTGGAGCGAAGCCCCCTTCCGGCGTCCACGATCGCGACGGATCAGCGCCGTGAAGAAGGTACAGGCGGTGACCGGTGCGGTCCCAGAGCGCGCCGAAGTCAGCCAGTTCGAGTGTCTGGACGAGCGTGGCGTCGGCCACGCGATAGACGCGAAGCGGGGAGGCGCCTTTGCCGACCGGCCAGCCGGCGACCAGGTACTGGCCGTCAGCCGAGAAGGCCAACGTTGGCGGCGGAAGACCGAAACGGCAGGGGCAGCCCCCGATCGCCGGAGGGATCGTGTACAGCCTGGTCGTC
This sequence comes from Chloroflexota bacterium, assembly GCA_005887685.1. Taxonomy (GTDB): domain Bacteria; phylum Chloroflexota; class Dormibacteria; order Dormibacterales; family Dormibacteraceae; genus 40CM-4-65-16. The sequence continues at coordinate 16,432 of VBHJ01000118.1, forward strand.
CTGGGCTGCGCAAACAGCCAGACCTCCGTCGTCTCGTTGTTATCGGCGTCGGTGGCCCAGACGGCCGTCGCCGCGTGGTCGCCGTCCGGGGTCCACGCTCCGGCGTTGGCCCAAGGCGGATCGAGCAGCTTGAGCGGCCAGCCCGCGATGACGCTTTCGTTGCCGCTGCCCATCGAGTGCAGCACGACCTCTGTGCCACTGTCGCCCGAGCGGCGGATGTAGGTGAAGGTGT
>VBHJ01000020.1 GCA_005887685.1 Chloroflexota bacterium
TTTGACCACCGCCATCCCGCCCTCTCGCCCGTCCTGGCGTGGGGCACCGACGCGAATGGGATCTGGGTCGCCGTCGAACCCAACGAGGGCACGCCCCTGGGGTCGATCCTGTCCCGAGGACCACTCACGCCGTCGGCGGCCGCCGTCCTGGGCGCGGCCGTGCTGTCCGGTGTGGCCGCCCTCCACGAGGCCGGCATCGCCATGGGAGGCTTCGGCGCGAGCGCGGTCCGCGTGACATCGAACGGCGAGGTCCGGCTGGCCGGTCATCCCGCCGCGGCGGTGCGGGGTGCGCCGTCACAGAGCGACCTTCGCGCCGACGTGCGCTCCTGCGGGATGGCCGTATGCGCCGCGTTTGGCGTCGACCCTGCGGGTGCGCCCGCCCCGGCCAACATCCCACCCGGGCTCGTGGTGACCATGCGATCCATGGCGAGCGGCGCCATGGGGCCCTCAGCCGACCGCGCGCAGGGCGCGCTGCGCGAGATGGCGGCGGCGCTTCTGGCCCCCGACCGTGAGATGGCCGCTCAGTCGGAGCTGGCTACCCGGGCGGGCGGACGCGAGCTGCCGCCGATCACGCCGTTCCTTCCCGCGGGCACCGTCCCGCCCACCGCCCGCCAACAGGTCACGTCGGCGCCCGCAGCGGCGCCCGCGCCGTATATCGCGCCGCCACGCCGGGATGAACCCCCGGTCCGCGCGCCCGTGTCCTACGACGCGCCCGACCGCCCCCTGCAGACGTACCCGGCGATGCCGGCCATCACCTTCCCGCCCACGCCGGCCGCCCCGACGCCACCCGTGCCCAGCACGCCACCGGTGCCGACCTGGTCGGACCCGCCCGCAGCCGCCGTGACCAACCCACCCGCGCCGGCCTGGGTCGAGCCTACGCCTGAACCCGAACCCCCCAGGCCCTCCCCGATGTTCGAGTCTCCCCCAACGGAGCCGCCCGCCACCCCGCCGACATTTGCGACCTCTCCCCCGGCCCCGTCGGCTCCCGTCGAACCGCCTCGGCAGTCCACCTGGACGCCGGCCACCCCCCCCGCGCCTGCGGCCCCCGCGGAGCCGGCACGGCAGTCCAGCTGGACACCGGTCGAGACGCCGGTCTGGAAGCCAGGAGAAACGGTGCCCGCCGAGCCGCTGGGCGGCGGAATGGCCGTAGCCGAGGCGGCACGGCCGGCCACAGCCCCGCCCTTCGCGCCCGCGCCCGCGCCGTACCGGCCGCCGACGTCATCGCCGGCCCGCAAACCGTCCATCCCGCGTCCGCGCGCTGGCGGTGGCATCCTGGCGGAGCGCCCGCCGTGGCTCATCCCGGCCGCCGTGGCGGTGATCATCATCGTCCTGCTCGGAATCGTCGGAGTCGTGGTGCTCTCGAAACGGGGCAGCCCCGCGGTCGTCGGCCACGTCCAGACGACGCCATCCGCGCACGCGACGACCTCACCCCACGCCACTCCAAGCGCCACCCAGGGCTCGGGTCCGAAAGACGTGCCCAGCTTCGGGGCGGCGAGCGCGGCTCCGGTCAGCAAGGTGCAGATCTGCACCGTGGCCTCGCCGTGCGACATCCCCGGCTCGTCGGCCGAGACGGCGACGGCCTGCGACGTGAATTCGTGCAAGGTCGAGGTCGCGATCTATTTCACCGCGGTTCAAAAGTCGGTCAATGTTGCCTACACGATCAAGTTCTTCGACCGCTGCACGGGACAGACAACCGACCTCCCGGGCCCGAGCGCAACAACGCCGGCGAGCGGGTACATCGTCGAGATCCCGACCGACCACTGGGCGGTGAGCATCCCAAGCGGAGTGAAGTCCGGCGCGATCGTCGCGATCACGTCGTCGCCCGCGATCGCCGCCTCGGCGCCGCTGCTGATCGGCGGGAATACCTGCTAGCCGCTCCGCAAGCCGTAGCGCAAGAACAGAAAATCGCCGTGGCGGCGTGCACTCATCAACGTGCTCCAGAGCGGGCGATCGGGTAGCAGCTCGACCCCGGCGATCATGCCGAGCCGCTTATCCACATCACGGCCGGCGACCACGGGCGAGATGGTGATGAAAGCCTCGTCGAGCAGGCCGCTCTCGATCAGCTCACCCGCCAGGTGCGGCCCGCCTTCGGTCAGCAAGACGTCGTAGCCGCGCGCGCGCAGCTCGGCCACGGCTCGAGCGACGTCGACAGACCCGCTCTTCCCGACCTCGATGATGTCGCACGTATCGGGCATGCGCCCCTGCAGCTTCTTCGCGCCGGCCTCGCTCGTCACGATGGTCGCCCCGGCGACGACCGCCGGGTGCGCTGTCGCGACGTCTCCTGACGCCGTGAAGAGCACCAGCCGCGGCTGCGATTTGCGTCCGAGCTTGTGCCGCAGATCGGCAAAGCTCGCCGCCGCATCGGGGTAGATGTGCTCCGCGGTCCAGTGATGGCCCGGCGTTGCGCGCAGCGTGCCGGCTCCGAGCAGCACCGCGTCCGCGCACGCGCGCAGCAAGCCCATGAGAAATCGATCAGCCTGGTTGCGACCGCTGATCACCGACCCCGCGGACGGTTTGTCCCCGAGCGTCACCACGCCGTCGAGCGAGGTAACGAAGTTCGAGTAGAGGACCTGGTCGGCAAATCCGAGCCGGCCGTAGATCCGCTCGAGGTCCGCCGGCATCTCGTAACGAGGAAGGTCCGCCTCGTAGAGGACGTCGAACCGGTCGATCAGTGGTCCGACCGTGAGCGCGCGGTCTGCAAGAACTCTGCACGCAGGTGCGGGTCGTTCTCATAGTTCCCGCGCCAGTACGACGTCCAGGTGCGGGAGTGGCTTTCCCGGACGCCGCGCATCTGCGTACACAAGTGCATCGCGTTGAGATGCACCGCGACGCCGTGAGGCCTGAGCGCGCGCACCAGCTCGTCGGCGATCTCGACCCCCACGCGTTCCTGGACAGTGAACCGGCGAGCGAAGACTCGGACCAGGCGGGTGAGCTTGGAGATGCCGATGATCTCCTCGTGCGCGATGTAGCCGATGTAGGCATGGCCGTAAAACGGCAGCGCGTGGTGCTCGCAGAGCGAATAGAACTCGATCGGTCCCTCGATGACCTGGCTGATGTTGCAGTCGGGCCCGCCATGGCACTCGGTCGGAAAGGCGGTGAGCAGCTTGGGGTCGCCTTCATAGCCTGACGTCGCCTCGTAGAGCGCTCGCAGATAGCGGCTCGGCGTCTCGCGCGTGCCGGGCGTATCGAGCTTCATGCCGAACGCCGAGAAAATCTCGCCTGCATAGCCTTCGAACTTCTTCCACTGCGCGGGCGAGACGTGGCGCGGGCTGACCTGCTCCCACTGGGTGGTCTCTTCAGGGTCGAGCGCTCGCGTTGACATGCTTGTCTCCTTCAACTGGGCGGTGTACGGAAACTGTACCCCTCGACGAACCGGGGCTTGAATTCGTGCGTTCGGGATTAGAGTTGTGGACTCGATGGCGGCAGCACCGTCCCTGAACCGGATTCTCTCGGTGATGATTCCGGCCTTCAACGAGGAGCGGACTCTCGAGGTCATCCTCAAGCACGTCCTGGAGCGGCCGGAGGTCGGCGAGGTGGTCGCCGTCGACGACGGGTCCACAGACGGCACCTGGGCCATCCTGCGACGCTACGCCGAGCGCGACCCACGGGTGCGACCGTTCCGGCTCGAGGCGAACCAGGGCAAGGGTGCCGCGCTGCGCCGGGCGATCGCCGAGGTCCGGATGCAGTTCGCCGTGGTCCAGGACGCCGACCTGGAGTACGACCCACGCGACTATCCCACCCTGCTCCTGCCGTTGGTCGAAGGCCGGGCGGATGTCGTTTATGGCGTGCGCGGGTTCGCCGGCCAGACCGCGTTCAGCTTCTGGTTCGTGATGGGCAACTGGGCGGTGACGCTCGCCGCCAACATTCTGTTCGACTGCTACATCTCGGACCTGGAGAGTGGATACAAGGCATTGCGCGCCGACCTGTGGCGCCGCCTCAACCTCCAGGGCAACCGGTTCGACATCGAACCCGACATCACCGCGCGAGTGCTCAGGCTCGGCTACCGCATCCACGAGGTGCCGATCCGCTACTACGCGCGCAGCCGCGCCGAGGGTAAGAAGTTGACGTGGCTGGACGGGGTTCGCGCGTTCGGGAAGCTGTTTCTACTCCGCTTCACGCCGTACGGTCAGCTGTTCGGGGGCATCGCCGATCCCGGCTACCACCGGGAACGCCAGCGAGAGCTGGCGCTCCGTCACCCCCTGATGTAGGGGTTTTCAGGTGCCCGTCTGGGCGTCGATGACCACCCGGTCGGGACTCGTCAGCAGGTAGACCCGATAGCAAGTGTTCCCCGACAGTCCGAGGGCCCACTGCACGACACCTTCGAAGTCCTGCACCTGCTGCGCCTCCTGGAGCTTGGTGTAGCCGGTCTTGAAATCGGTCGAGCCGCTGTAGGTCGTGTGCTCGTCGGCGCCGCGGATGGTCACGAGCAGTCCGGAATCACCCCGCAGGTTGACGGTCTGTCCGCTCGGATCCTTGGTGAAGGTCGCGTTGGTCTGTGTCTTCACCTCGACGCTCGTGGGCGCTCCGTTGCCGAAAGTGATGGTGATCCGGTCATACCCCGGGTGTGACCCGGTTCGAACGTCGCTGACATAGGCGACCGCGGGACCGTTCTGCGTGATCGGTCCGTACGTGGTTCCGCACTGGAAAGGTGCGCTTGCCTGGGTCGGGGACGCGGACGGGCTGGGAGTCGCCGGCGGCGAAGCGCTGGGCGATGCGCTTGGACTCGGCGCGGGTCCGCCCACGTTCGACGTGGGCCGGTGCAGCGGGTTGGCCACGAACAGAACGCCCACGAGCAGCACCGCGATGACGACTGCGGCGGCGGCGGCCATCCAGTAGTAACTTCGCGCCGCGGGCGGCTGCGCGACGGCCGAACGGATGCGGCGGGCAAGCGTGGGACTGGGCTGGCCCGACATTCCGTCGAAGGCCCGGTTCAGTTCGCGGCGGAAATTCTCGTTGCTCATTTCAGAACACCTCTTCCATGGTGAGGTCGGCCCGCAGCCGCTTCGCGGAGCGATAGATGCGCGACTTGGCGGCGGAGGGCGACACGTGAAGCGCCTTCGCGACCTCGTCGAGCGGAAGGTCGAGATAGAAATGGAGGACCAGCGGCAAGCGGTCGTCCGGCGATAGGCGAAGCAGGGCCCGATGCAGGTCCGAATAGGACTCGGGCTGCGGCCTGTCCTGTGCATCGACGTCGGCGACCTTGATGACCGACCACCACCGGGTGCGGCGCGCCATGCGGCACTCGTTGGCGACGATGGACAGGAACCAGGGGCGGAGCGACGACGCATCGCCGCGCAGCTGTCGGAGCTTCCGCCAGGCCTTGACCGAAGCCTCCTGCACGGCGTCCTCCGCCGCCCCCCGGTCGGCCAGCATGACGGCGGCCAGCCGGTACGCTGGATCGAGCAGCGGCTCGATCAGCTCGGAGAACGAATCCTGGTCGCCCTGCGCCGCGCGCGCCAGGATCTGGGGCGGTTGCTCCATCACTGCGGCAGACATCTTGCTGCTTGTGAGATGCGGGAAACCGGCTCTCGGTTGCAGGACAGCTGAGCTAGGGGGTCAGGAGGGTGCTTGCTCCGATCTCGAAGCTTGACGCACAAACACGCTGGCGGCGGCCAACCCTCCGCCTACGAGGATGACCAGCCCGCCCAGGGTGCCGACCGCCCCACCCGGGCCAAGGCGACCGTACGGTGCCTCTCCGCCTATGTAACCGATGAACAGCGCGATGGTCTGGATTCCAAACGCGACCAGCACGCCTGCGCCCACGGCGCGGACGGTCTGGTGCTGCCAGGCGATCAGAAGGATGGCCGTTAGCACGGTGCAGACCGTCACGGCGACGGGTTCGAGGGCGAAGAACACACCTCCCGGGTAGCCGAGATTGAAGATCGAGGACGAGGTCGATCCGCCATTGCTGTTGCCGCTGTAGTAGACGAACGGAAAGATGCACGCGGCCACGATGAACGGGACTGCGATGAGTGCCACGATGCCGCCGCCGGTGGCGAGCCATGATCGTGTTGAGACTCGCGGTGCGGCGAGCGGAGACATGACCGAGGGTTCGGCCTGCCAACGCGAGCCATCCCAACGCCACATGCCGTCGGGGGACAGCTGGCCCACCGGCTGACGCGGATCGGAGCCCTGCACGAGAGCGTCAATGGTAGGCGTGCTCACTTCGGATGGCGGACGGGGTGGGATTCGAACCCACGAGGCCCTTGCGGGCCTACGGCATTTCCAGTGCCGCGCCCTCGACCGAGCTAGGCGACCCGTCCGACACGAAGCCATTGTGCCAACAACGCCTAGTCGCCTAGCTCGGGCGGCGCGCGCTTCTCCTGACTTGCGCCTGTCACGCGCGCGGTCGACCGTGCGACCCGTCCCCCGTGCATTGTGCCAACATCCGAGAAGTCGACTAGCTCGGGCGGCGCGCGCCGCTCCGCACATCTGCCTGCCACGCGCGCGGTCGACCGTGCGACCCGTCTGACTCCGTGCATTGTGCCAACATCGGAGAAGTCGACACTGAGGATCCAGACCGTGGTGATGGTGTCGCTCGAACGGGGGCGACGGGTCGGGGTTACTTGCCTCGGCCGATCGCCTTTGGACCCTCCGGTCCGCCGACGATCACCGTGTCGGTCATGGCGACGAACAGCCCGTGCTCGACCACGCCGGTCACCTTCTTCAGCTCAACGCCGAAAGCAGCCGGGTTTGCAATCCCGCCTTCGACCGTCAGGTCCAGGATCAGGTTGCCGTTGTCCGTGATGTAAGGGGTCTCCTCCCCACCTCGCACGACCAGGCTCACCCCGAGGGCCGCCAGCCGTTCCGCCGTGGTGCGCCACAGAAACGGCAGCACCTCGACCGGGAGCACTCCCACGCCCAGCTGCTTGACCAGCTTCGATTCGTCGACCACGACGACAAACCGCTTCGACGCCGCGGCCACGAGCTTCTCCCTGAACAGAGCGCCGCCGCGCCCTTTGATCAGGTTCAGCGCTGGATCGACTTCGTCCGCCCCGTCGACCGCGAGGTCGATCTGGCCCAGCAGCTCGGTCACGATCGGGATGCCCAGCTTCGCGGCCAGCTCGGCGGTCTCGCGCGACGACGGCACTCCGCGGACCTTCCTCCCCTCGGCGACGAGGCGTCCCAGGCCTTCGGTGAAAAGCCGCGCCGTGGTGCCGCTGCCCAGGCCGATCAGCATCCCGTCCTGGACCAGCTCGAGCGCCTTCTCCGCAGCTGCCTGCTTGAGCTCGTCAGTCAAGAGAGTCGCGAATCGCCTTGATGCCTGCGGCCACGCCGCCCTTGTATCCGTACACGGAATTGCCTGCTACTAGAACGCTCGCCCCCGCCGCCACTACCAGGGGCGCGGTCCGCGCGTCGATGCCTCCGTCGACCTCGATCTCGATGTCCGCCGAGAGCGCGCGGAGCCTGCGGATCTTCTCCGGGCTGTGCGGGATGAATTTCTGGCCGCCGAATCCGGGCTCGACCGTCATCACGTTGACCAGGTCGAGGTAGGGCAGGATCTCGCGAAGGTCTTCGACCGGGGTCGCAGGATTGACCGCCACGCCGGCCTTGGCGCCGAGCTCTTTGATCGTCTGCACCGTGCGGTACAGAGAGGTTGTGGCTTCCACCTGCACCTCGATCAGCGTTGCTCCTGCCTTTGCGAACGCCTCGAGAAACAGCTCTGGTCGCTCGACCATCAGGTGCGCTTCGATGGGCAGCGATGTCGCTTTGCGCACCGCTTCGACAACATTTGGACCAAAAGTCAGGTTCGGTACGAAGTGTCCGTCCATGACGTCGACCTGGATCCGGTCGGCGCCCGCCGCCTCGGCCTGTTTCACCTGATCCGCGAGGCGACCCAGGTCGGCGGAAAGGATCGACGGAACTATTTCAACCTTCACTTGCCGTTTGCGGACCGATCTATCAGCCATCGTGCGTTGGCAATCATCCCGGATGGCGTCTCGCCACGCCTCGCCATGGCGACGGCCTGCGCTTTCCCGGCGCCCGTCGCGATGATCAGCACGCGGCTGGCGTCGCGGATCGCTTCGAGCGTCATCGTCACGCGTTGTCGCGGCGGCTTGGGCGAGTCGTGGATGCCGGCGGTGAGGCCTTCCGCCTCGAGCGCCTTGTGGCCGGGAAACAGCGAGTTGACGTGCCCGTCCTCCCCCACTCCGAGCAGCACGAAGTCGAACGGCGCCACGTTCGCGACCACCTCTGCGTAAGCGTCCGCTCCCTCGTCCGGACCGAGCTCCGCGGGAATGCGATAGATGGTGGCCGGGTTGACCCGGTCGAGAAGGCTCTCCCTGGCCACGCGATAGTTGCTCTCAGGATCGAGCGGGGGGACGCATCGCTCGTCCCCGAACAGCACTGACACCCGGCCCCATGGCACGTCGAGCTCTGACAGCAGCTCGTAGCACCGTATGGGCGAGGTGCCGCCCGTGAGCACCAACGAGCCTCCCGCGCCGCGAAGGGCCTCCGCGATCTCAGCTGCAGCCGCTTCGGCCACCTCCTCCGCGGACGCGAGGACGACGAACTGTGCCAACTAGAACTTGTCCACCAGCTCCGAAGCGGCGGCGAGCGAGCGGTTGTAGACGTCATCGTGCGTCCCGGTTGACAGAAGGTCGAGCAGCAGCGCCGGCTCGTCCTCAGGCTCCATCTGTTGCACGTGGCGCAGCGGTGCTCCGTCACCGATCTCGATCATCGTCAGCAGCACTCGCGTCGAGTCCGGCCGCCGGCGCTCGGTGGTGAGGACCCGCGGGCGTTTGGGCCGGCTCTCACCGGGCGGATCTCCCGTCGCGGTGTGGTGCAGCGAGTCGAGGTTCTCGTGGAGCACGTCGCGATGCCACTCCGCGCGACGCTCGGCAAGCTCCATCCCGGCGTCGTCTTCGCCTCCGGCGTGATGGAGACTTCTATACGCCGGCTCGGAAAGGGCCGGTCTGCGCACGGGATCGTGCTGCACCGAAAGGCGGAACGTCGTTCCCTGCGAGGCACCCCCGATGCGTACCGCGCTGACCTCGCCCGACGCGAGATGGTCTTTCGCCACCGGCCTGAAATCCACTTCGATGAATCGGTTGCCCGCCTCGTAGTGCGCCACCACCACTCCACCCGTCCCGGCGGCCGCGCGTTTGAGCTTCCAGCCCAACGCCGCGGCGATCCAGCCGGTGATCAAGGCGGCCGCGATCCGATTGCCCCTCCCCTGGCCGGCGTAGTCGACGCCGATCTCGGAGATGCCGCTCAGAAATCCGCGCCGCTCCACGGGGGTGAAGAACTGAGCGATGCTCTCGCGCCATGGCCGGAGCCGGGCCCACTGGACGTCGGCGATGCCGAGGCGGTGATGGGCGACCTTCAGCAAGGCCGCCATGCGGCGAAAGGAGTTGTACGGCTCCTCGAACCGCGCGGAGTCGACCACGAGCCCGTCACAGACTCGCAGGGCGTCGACGAGCTCCTTCTTGCCAAAGGGCGGCGTGCCGAGCCACCAGAGGTAAGTCGGCACCCCACTCACCAAAAGCGGATCGACGAGCTCCGCCAGGTGCTCGGCTGCCCGGCCGTGGACGTGAAGGGTGATGATCTCGCACTGCCAGGCACAGGCGACCTCAGAGCGCCGGACCTCGGACGTTATCCAGGCATCCAGATGTCGCCCGCGGATGGGCGCCTCTTCGCGGATCACGATCGCCTGCGCCGGATGCTGCGTGCCGATGGTCAGGGTTGTGCGCCGCGCCAGCTCCTCGTGAGCCTCGCTCGGAGCGACGCCGATCAGGGTCATGACGCAGTTGCGGGGATGAATGTGCTCGTCGTCTCCGGCCTCCGCGCGCGCGAACTTGTCGCGAATCTGGGTCAGCGCGTCGAGCACGTCACGGATCATCACGTCTTCGCCATGCCATTCAGGGCTCACGTCAGGCTTGACGGTCGAGGTCACGGCCGGTGCCACTCCCTGCCATCGGCCTGGAGCAGCTGCGCCGCAGCCGGCGGACCCCACATGCCCGCGGGGTACGTGCCGAGCGGAGGCCGCCCGTTCCGCCACGACTCCTCAATCGGGTCGATGAACATCCACGCCGCCTCCACCTCGTCTGCCCGGGTGAACAGGGTCGGGTCGCCGATCATGCAGTCGAGCAGCAGCCGTTCGTAGGCCTCAGGCGCCTCCACCAGGAACGATGTCATGTACTGGAAATCCATGGTGACGCTGCGAATGCGCAGCCCGGCGCTCGGCACCTTGGCGCCGAATTTCAGCGAGATGCCCTCCTCCGGCTGGATGCGCAGCGTGAGCGCGTTCGGGTCGACCTCCTTCATCGCCTCGCGGCCGAACGTCAGGTGAGGCGGCCGCTTGAACTGGATGCGAATCTCAGTGATCCGCTTGGGCAGCCGCTTGCCCGCGCGGATGTAAAACGGCACGCCGGCCCAACGCCAGTTGTCGATGAACAGGCGCAGCGCGGCGAAGGTCTCCGTCGGCGATTCGGGAGCGACGTCGGGCTCTTCGCGATATCCCCCCACCTGCTCGCCGAGAACCCAGCCCTTCGCGTACTGGCCGCGGACGGTCGACTGCTCGATGTCCTCGCCGATCAACGGGCGAATGGCACGCAAGACCTTGACCTTCTCGTCCCGAACCGCCGTTGCTTCGAAGGCAAGAGGGGGCTCCATGGCCACCAACGCGACGAGCTGCAAACCGTGGTTCTGCACGATGTCGCGCAGCGCACCCGTTCGGTCGTAGTAGCTGCCGCGGTTTTCGAGCCCGATATCCTCCGCCACCGTGATCTGGACGGAGTCGATCAGATTCGTGTTCCACACCGGCTCGAAAATGGCGTTGGCGAAACGGAATGCAAGGATGTTCTGAACGGTCTCTTTGCCCAGGTAGTGGTCGATGCGGTAGACGGAGTCTTCAGGGAAAACCTTGTGCAGCGTCTCGGTAAGAGCGCGCGCCGACTTCAGGTCGAGGCCAAAAGGCTTTTCAATCACGATGCGGCGAAAGCCGGGGCTCGTGTTCAGTCCGGCAGCCTGCAGCTGCACCGCGATGAGCTCGTAGGTCGTGGGTGGCGTGGCGCAGTAGAAGATCCGGTTGCCGGGAATGAGGCGGGTGTTGTCGAGCTCCTGCAGCTTCGCCGCCAGGGTTTTGAAATCCTCGAGCTTGCTGAACTCCACCTTGACGTACGTAAGAGAGTCGAGCAAGGCGGCCAGGACGCGATCGTCGATCGGTTGGGTGCGTGAAAACTCGTGGATCTTGTCGGCGGCGTGCTTGCGGAACGCCTGGTCGGTCAGGTCGTCCCTTCCCGTCCCCACCACCGCAAAACCCGCGGGTAGGGACCGCTGCTTGGCCAGGTTATAGAGCGCCGGCAGCAGCTTGCGCCCGCTGAGGTCGCCGGTGGCGCCGAAGATGACCATGACCGCGGGATCTGCGACCCGGTAATCGTGCAGGCCTTCAGCTAGAGGGTTTGGTGCCTCCTCGACCTTCACCCTTCGTGCGACGCGTCCTTCACCACGGCGTGCCCGCCGAACTGCGCCCTCATCATCGCGAGCATGCGGTCGCCGAAGGTGTTCTCCATGCGACTGCGGAAACGCGCGAAGAGCGATTCGGCGATCACCGGTGTCGGCACCGACTCGTCGATCGCCGTCTCCACCGTCCACCGGCCCTCGCCGGTGTCCTCCACCCAGCCCTTGATGCCCGCGAGCTCGGGGTCCTGGGCGAGACCGCGCGCGATGAGGTCGAGCAGCCAGGAGCGAACCACGCTTCCGGAGCGCCAGGCCTCCGCGATCGCGTGCATGTCCATTCCGGGGAAGGATTTCGACATCTTCATGACCTGGAAGCCTTCCGCATACGCCTGCATCAGGCCGTACTCGACGCCGTTGTGCACCATCTTCACGAAATGCCCTGACCCCTCAGCGCCTGTGTGCACCAGTCCGCCGTCGTCGGGCGCGAGGTCTTTGAGCAGCGGGAGGCAGTGGCCGTATGTCTCGGGATCGGCGCCGACCATCATGCTGTAACCGAACTCCTGGCCCCAGATGCCGCCCGAGACGCCGGCGTCCATGTAGTGCATCCCTTTCGCCTTGACCCGGGCGCAGTCGTCGAGCGCGACCTTCCAGTTGGTGTTGCCGCCGTCGATGATGATGTCGCCGGGATCGGCGAGCTCGATCAGCTTGTTGATCGCCTGCGTGGTTGGGTCGCCGGCCGGGACCATGATCCACATGACGCGTGGCCGGTCCTTGAATTTCTGGACGAACTCCTCCCACGAGCCGGCGCCGATCGCCCCCTGGTCGGCGTGGCGCTTGACCGCTTCGGGTGAAAGGTCGAACGCGACCAGGCGATGCCCGCGCTTCAAAAGGCGCAGCACCATGTTGCCGCCCATGCGGCCAAGCCCCACCATGCCCATCTCCATGGCTAGCGGACCGCCGACTTGACGGCCGCCGCAAGAGCGCGCCAGCCGGCCGCGGGGTCGCGACCCACCGTGACTCGCAACACCGGCAGCCGGCGCGACGTGAGCGACTGAAGGTCGCCGAGCGACTGGGACTGCTTGAGGACCGCGAAGCTGAACGGCTGGCCCGGGATCTTCACGTCCCTGGTGTCGTCCTGGACGATCTGCAGGAAGAGCCCGGTCTTAGGACCACCTTTGTGCAGCTGCCCGGTCGAGTGCAGAAATCGCGGACCGTAGCCCGCGGTGGTGGCGATCTTCGTCTTGTCTCGCACCGCGGTTCGGATGGACGCGATCGCGGCCTCCGAGCCGGGTGTGCGAGTGGTGTAGGCCATGATCGCGAAGTACGCGCTGCGCTTGGCTTTGCTGAGAAGAGACGCGATCCCCGCCTTCGCTTTCGCCGCTGCGACCGACTCGGCCGGCGGCAGCTTGCCTGTCTGCTTGAACTTCGCCAGCACCTTCTTGGTGTTGTCCTTCGACTCCTGCACATTAGGTTGGTCGAAGGCGTCGATGCCGAGCACCGCGCCCGCGATCGCCGTCGCGACCTCCCAGCGGAAGAACTCACCGCCGAGGTCGAGCTTGTCGCGCATGGTCAGCGTGATCACGGGCTGACCCGCCTTCTCCAATGCCTGTACCGCGCGATTCGGCGGGTCCGCCGCCATGCGCATGTACACGAACAGCCGGTCATCGCCATAGACCGCGGGCTTGCCGACAGCCTCGCCCTCGATCGGCACAATGCCCTTGCCTTCCTTGCCTGTGCTCTCCGCGATCAGCTGCTCGACCCAGTAGCCAAATGTCGCGACCCTGGGCGACGCGATCAGGGTCACCTTGTTGCGGCCCTGTAGCGCCATGCGTCCCATCACCGCGCCAAGCCAGACGCCCGGATTCTTCTCCACCGGAACCGAATCGGCGCACGAGTGCGCCATCTCCGTCGCGCGCTCGAGCATCTCAGCGACGTTGATGCCCATCAGCGCGCCGGGCACGAGACCGAAATACGAGAGCGCGGAGTAGCGGCCTCCGATGTCGGGAGGGTTCGGAAAGATCCAGCGAAAATCGTGGTCCTTGGCGAGCTTCTCGAGCCCCGAACCGGGGTCGGTGATGGCCGCGAACTGCCGGCCTTTTCCCTTTGTTTGCTCCCAGAAATAGGCGAAGTGGGAAAGCGTCTCGGTCGTCTCGCCCGATTTCGAGGCGACGATGAAAAGCGTTTTGCCGATGCGGATCTTCGCCCGCACCGAAAGGATCGTTGCTGGGTCCGTCGTGTCCAGGACGTGCAGCCTCGGCTGGCCCTTGATGGCGCCAAAGGTGTTGCGCAGCACGTCGGGACACAGGCTCGACCCGCCCATGCCGAGCAACACGACGTCGGTGTAGGCACGGCCATCTCTGGCGAGCGCCGTGAACTGATGCGAGTGCTCGAGCATCTTTTCGGCGACGTCGAGCCAGCCCAACCGGTCGTGGATCTCCTGCCGCTTCGCGGGATCCGAGCTCCACAGCGTCGAGTCCTTGGCCCACAGGCGGCGCGGAGCGTCCTCTTTCTGCAGCTTCGCCACCTGCGCGTCGACGACAGGCTGCAGCCGGCCGAGGCTGTACCACTGTCGCGGACCCTTGCCCGCGCGAATGTCCCTGGATGCCTTGGTCAGCGTGGCCAGGAGGCTCTCGAAGGACTTGGTGAACGCCTCGACGCCCTCGACCTCGAGCTCCTGGGTGACCTGGTCCAGGCTGATCCCCGCCTCGGCGAGCTGCTTGAGCTGCCGCGTTGCCAGCCCGACGTTTTCGTCCAGGCTGCGCCGCACCTCGCCGTGCTCGCGGAAGGCGGCCAGCGTCTGCGGGGGAATGGTGTCGACGGTATCCGGGCCGATGAGCTCCTCGACGTAGTACGTGTCCGGATATCGAGGGTCCTTGGTCGACGTGCTGGCCCACAGGCAGCGCTGGGTGAGCGCGCCGGCCTTCTCCAACTTCTCCCATCGCGGCCCGTCGAAGAGCTCTTTGAATCGCTCGTAAGCCATCTTCGAGTTGGCGATCGCAGCCTTGCCGTAAAGACGCTCGAGCGCCTGCTTCTCTCGCGGGTCCGGGGTGGCGTTGATCTTTTCCGCCAGCTGCTTGTCGACCTTCGTGTCGACCCGGCTGACGAAAAAGCTCGCGACACTTGCCACCTTCGCCAGGTCGCCACCGTCGCTATGCAGCTTTTCCAGGCCCGACAGGTATGCGTCGACGACCTCGGCGTAGCGGTCGACCGAGAAGATGAGCGTCACGTTGATGTTGTGGCCCTTCGAGATCTGGTCCTGTATCGCGGGCAGGCCTTCTTTGGTGGCCGGGATCTTCACCATCACGTTCGGGCGGTGTGTGCGCTCGCGAAGGTCCTCCGCCCACCTGATGGTCTGCCTGGTGTTGTTGGCCACGGTCGGCGAGACCTCGATGCTGACGAAGCCGTCCTTGCCTCTCGTCTTGTCGTAGACGGGACGGAAGGTGTCTGCCGCGGCCTGGATGTCCTCGACCATCAGCTCCCACAGCATGTCGGCGGGTCTCTTCTTCTCCCGCACGAGCTGGACCATCGCCTCGTCGTAATCGGTCGAGCCGCTGACCGCCTTCTCGAAGATGGTCGGGTTGGATGTGACGCCGGTCAGGCCCTCGTCGCGCAACCGCGCAAGTTCGCCAGATGTGATGAGCTGGCGGCGGATGTTGTCCAGCCAGAGCGACTGGCCGATCTCACGGAGCTCCTTGATCGGGGTGGGGCGGCGGTCGGTGGCTGGTTGGAATGCGCCCTGCGCGCGCCCGGCGGCCATCACTTCGACGCCACGAGCTTGATCGCCGCCGCGACGATGTGCTTGCTCGAGATCCCGGCCGCGTTCATCAGCTCCTCGGGCTTGCCGGAGGTCGGCAGGTCCCGGACGGCGAGGTGGATAACGCGCGGAGGTGGATCCGCGGCGAGCGCCTCGAGGACGGCCGCCCCGATGCCTCCTTGCGGGTAGTGGTCCTCGACGACGATCAGCCTGCCCCTGGTGACCCTGGCCGCCTCGCGGAGCGTCTTTACGTCCACCGGCTTGACCGAGTAGAGGTCGATCACCCGCGCAGGGATCTTCTTGGCTGCCAGCGCGTCGGCCGCCGCCAGGCAGTTGTGCAGCGTGACGCCGGCGCCGATCAGCGCCACCTTGTCCTTGGGACTCTGCCGGACCACCTTGGACCCGCCGACCTTGAACACCTCGCCCGCGCCGTAGAGCGTTGGATAGGCGCCGCGCGTGGTGCGCATGAAAACGACGCCCGGTGTGTCGGCCATCAAGCGGGTCAGCTTGGCGGCCTGGTTCGGATCGCATGGGTAGAGCACCGTCGAGCTGTGGATCGCGCGCATCGAGGCCAGGTCTTCGAGCGCCATCTGCGATGGGCCGTCCTGGCCGATCTCGACACCCGCGTGAGAGCCGACGAGGCGGATGTTGGCCTGCGAGATGCCGGCCATGCGGATGAAGTCGTACGCGCGCGAGAAGAATGCGGCGAAGGTCGAGGCGAATGGCTTGTAGCCGCGCACGCTCATGCCGACCGCGGTCGCGACCAGCTGCTGCTCGGAGATCCACATCTCGAAGAACCGCTCTGGGTGCGCCTTGGCGAATTCGTCAGCGTGGGTCGAGTTGGAAACCTCGCCGTCCATTGCCACAACTTCGGGGATGGCGGCCAGGGCCAGGAGCGCATCGCCGTACGCCTTCCGAGTTGCCACCAGTTCGTCCTTCTTATACGTGGGTAGAACGGGCTCGATCGGAGTGGGACGCTTGGGCGTGCTACCCCGTTCCGGCTTCTGCGTCTTCACCTTGAGGTTCTTGATGCCGCCGAGCTCCTTGATCGCGCGCTCGGCCATGTCCGGCGGCAGCGCTTTGCCGTGCCAGCCGTCCTTGTTCTCGATCTCCGAAAAGCCCTTTCCCTTGATCGTCTTGGCGATGATCACGGTCGGCTTGTCGGTGTTGGAGATCGCCTCGCCGTAGGCCCGGTCGATCGAGCCCACGTCGTGGCCGTCGATCACGATCGGGAAGCAGCCGAAGGCTTCAACGCGGCGGCGGTACGTGTCGAGGCTCCAGCCGTACTCAGTCTCGCCGCGCTGTCCGAGCCGGTTGATGTCCCAGATCGCGGTCAGGTTGGAGAGCTTGTAGTGGCCCGCCTTGTCGATTGCCTCCCAGATCGATCCCTCCGCCAGCTCCGAGTCGCCGCACAGCACCCACACGTGGAATGGCAGCTTGTCCAGGTACTGGCCTGCCAGGGCCACGCCGACGCCAATGGGCAGACCCTGGCCGAGCGATCCGGTGGCCACGTCGACCCACGGGATGGCGGGCGTCGGGTGACCCTGGAGGCGCGACCCGAACCTGCGGAAGGTCATCATCTCCGCGTCGGTGACGGCGCCGACCGCCTTGAACATCGCGTAGCAGAGCGGCGACGCGTGGCCCTTGGAGTAGATCAGGTGGTCGTTGTTGGGGTCCTTGGGCTTGGTCCAGTCGTACTGCAGGTGACGCGCCACCAGCACCGCGATGAGGTCCGCGGCTGACATGGACGAGGTTGGATGACCCGAGCCCGCGGCGGTGCTGCAACGGATGGAGTCCACTCGCAGTTGCTGGCCAAGCTGGCGGGCGAACTCGAGATCGGTGGTCGCAATGGTCTCGGTGACGGCCATGTCACTCCTTGCGATAGCGCCCGCGGCGGGCGGCGGGTCCAGCTGTTTGGTATTAGTTTATCGGTCGCCACATCCTCCCCATTTACGGGGAAGGGCCGGAGGGGCTGAGCCGGACTACGCGCCGGCCAGACGCTCGACCTCGGTCACCATCCCGTCCAGGATCTTCAACCCCGCGTCCCAAAAACCCGGGTCGGTGATGTCCATCCCGATCCGCCGGACCAGCTCATCCGGCCTGGTCGATCCCCCCGCCGCCAGGAACTCCAGGTAGTCGTCGACGAAGGAGGGGCCCACCTCCAGATATCGGTGGTAGACCGACAGCGCCAGCAGGTTGCCGAAGGCGTAGGCGTACACGTACCCCGGCGTGTGGATGAAGTGGCTGACGTAGCTCCACCAGACCCGATGCTCGTCGGTCAGGGTCAGCGCGTCCCCGAACATCGGCTGGAGCATGTCCTGGAACAGGTCGCCCATCTGGTCCACCGACAGCTCCCCCTCGGTGCGGCGCGCGGTGTGGATCGCGTCCTCGTACCGGTTGAAAGCGACCTGCCGGAACACGGTCGAGAAGGCATCCTCGCACTGGCTGCACAGCATCGCCAGCCGGATCGCCGGGTCCTTCTCCTCAGCCATGATCCTGTCGAAGGTCAGCGCCTCACCGAAAACCGAGGCGGTCTCCGCCAGCGTCAGCGGCGGGTGGTAGTCGAAGATGTGCTGCTTTGCCGCGAGCCGGTCGTGCAGGCCGTGCCCCAGCTCGTGCGCCAGGGTCAACGCATCGCGCAGCTTGCCGGTGAAGTTCATCATCACGTAGGGGTGGTGTCGCGGCGTTACGGGCATGCAGTAGGCGCCGCCGGCTTTGCCCTGCGTGACCGGTGCGTCGATCCAGCTCTTCGTGAAGAACTCCTCGACCTGCGCTCCGGCGCGTTTTGAGAATCGCATGTAGGAGCCGACGACCAGCTCCTTCGCGTCGTCCCAGGTGAGGGAGCGTGTCGTGTCGTTGACCGGGGCGTAGCGATCCCACTCGTGCAGCTCGCCGACGTTCAGCAGCTTCCGTTTGACGCGGTAGTAACGGACGCTGACGTCGTAACGGCTGGTCACCGCGTCGACCAACGCTTGCACGGCTTCGTCGGACGTTTCGTTGGCCAGGTTGCGCGAGCTGAGCCAGGTGGGGAAATGCCGCAGTCGATCGTCGATCGCCTTCTCCTGGAGGATGACGTTGAAGAGGTATCCCCTGGTGCGCACGTCGCCGGTCAGAGCCTCGGTCACCGCGGCGCTGGCCTTGCGACGAACCTCGCGATCCGCCTCGCGAAGCAGAGTCAGCGCCAGGTCCAGGGGCATCTCCTGACCGTCAACGCCGACCCGTATCCTCGCGCACAGCTCCTCGAACAGCCGCACCCAGGATGGATTGCCGACCGGGCTGAAATCGGTGAGCACGCGTTCTTCAGGCTCCGAAAGCTGGTGCGGCCGGAACTTGCGAGCTTCGTCGACCGTGTGGCGGTAGGTCGCCGACTCAGGGTCCGCGTACAGCTGAGCCGCGTGTTGGTCCGTGATCTGGGCGAGCTCGAGAGCGAAGAACACCATGTGGCTGCCGCGTTCGGCGCTTGCCTCGCGGACGCGGGCCAGCAGGCGGCCCGCTTTCACATCCTGCGTGTCCTGGCTGTGCAGCAAGTACGCGTAGACCTCGGGCTTGGCCGCGGACTCTTCATACTCGGCGAGCTCGCGCATCATCGCGGCGAACGCGTTCGGTCCGAGCGTCGCGACCTTGCCCTTGTATTTCGCCTCAAAAGCTTTCGCGCGCTCGAACTCGCGCTTCAGCGTCACCTCGATACCTGGATCGTCGGGCGACGTGAAGAGATCGTTGAGGTTCCATCGGACTGTTTCGGCGCCCGTTGATCTAAGTGCTTGGGCCATTGAGGTCAGGATATCCGCTTCGCCATATCGCGCACTCTGTGCGCGTCGGGCCATCGACCCGCATAAACGCCTTCGTTCACTGCTTGCGTGACATCGGCCAGCAGGGGATATTGCATCGCTCGCTGATATTCGAGCGGCGTTTCCGGCGGGGCGCGCCGCCGGTCCATCCGGCGCTGGAGACGCTCGTAGAGACGCAGCAGCTCGGACTCGCCTGGCTGCGGTTTTGCGCTTGGCGTCCACCGGCGCCGTCGCAGCCATGCATAAGCCACGACGATGACCAGGGCGATGCCGATCGCGAGCGGAACCACACCCAGCGCGCCCAGCGAACCAAGCGCAGCGGCCGGCGCTCCGACCGAGAGATGTGGGATCAGGCGTGCGATGCCGCCCGCCGCCCAGTGACTTGGGAACTGGGTCGCGGCCAGCGGCGAGACCCCGGGTGTCGGATCTACCGGGACCCATCCGTGGCTGCCGAACCAGACCTCGACCCAGGCGTGCGCATCCCGTTCGCGGACCACCGCCTGGTTGAGGACCGGATCGTAGTCACCGGTGGCGTATCCGGTGGCCAGCCGGGCAGGGATGCCAAGGCTGCGGAGCATCAGCGCCTCGGCGGTGGCGAACTGCTCGCAGTAGCCGGTCTTGACGTCGAGGAGGAACCAGTCCACGGGATCGCGACCCGCGGGCACCGGCGGAAGCGCGAGCGTGTAGGTGTAGGTGTGCTGGAGGTAACTGGTTACGGCCATCACCGCGTCGAACTCGTTGGTCGTGCCCGCGGCCACTCGCGCCGCAAGCTGACGCGCGGCGATCGACAGCGTGCTGAAGTCTTGATACGCGCCTGAGGTGTCGGCAAAGACGCTCTCGGTCTCGTCGCCGCGGAGGCTTTGCGGCGAGAGGTCCGGAATGTAGGACACGACCGAATAGGTCTGGCCAGGACGCAGCTGATCGGGCGTGTGGAACGTCCCGTATGCGTCTTCGCGCAGCCCTGCCACAGGTGCGTAGAGGCTCTCGATTGGATACGCCGCGTTGATCACGGCCGGCATCGGGCGCAGAACGCGGAACGTCTGGACGAACGTGCCGCGGTTGCCCTTCGGTGCGGGCGGCAGAAGTCGAGGCGGCACGTAGGGCTCGGTCTGGCGATAGACGTGGTTCGCCGCGGTCCAGGCGCCATTGCGATACGTGTCGAAGACCAGACCCCGCCAGTAGGCGGGCGCACCGGTGCGCACGTACATCACCGGCGCGTCGCCAAGGCGGCCGCGAAAGTGGAGGTCGACGCTGCTCGAGGCGCCCGTCGAGTCGCCGCTCAACTGCACCAGCGGAAGAGCCGGGCTCTCGATGTCGCCGTGGAAGCTCGTGAAGTTCGGCAGGGAGATGACGAGTGGCGAGATGGGAATGCCTGACGGCTGCGGAACGGCGGCGAACCAGCCGGCGCCTGCGATCAGCGCAACAAGGGCGACGACCGCGATCGCCCGGACCGGTCCGCTCATCGCCGCGTTCAGGCGGCGCAGGTGCGAAGCCATCCAGAACGCCGCCAGGCACGCCGCCCAGAAGGCGACGATCAGGCCGAACGTGTAATCCCACGCGTAGACCGCGGCCAGGTAG
Organism: Chloroflexota bacterium; assembly: GCA_005887685.1. GTDB lineage: Bacteria > Chloroflexota > Dormibacteria > Dormibacterales > Dormibacteraceae > 40CM-4-65-16. The sequence continues at coordinate 20,521 of VBHJ01000020.1, forward strand.
AGGATCGCGAGGCTGATCCACAGGCTCGAGTAGCAGTTGCGTCGAGTCTTCAGATCGAAGCTGGTGATCGCGACGAGCAGGATCGCGAAGTTTGCTTGCGGCAGGACACCGCCAAAAAGCGCCAGCGTCGAATCGGCGATCACGTAGAACAGCGCACCGAAAATCAACGCCGCGAGAAAGGCCTGGCGCCAGAAGTCGCGCCTTCGTGTTCGCTCGCGATAGCTCACGACGTGTCCTGCGCCGGCGGCGGCCACTCCGATCGCAGGAACGACGTAATCCTGGCCGTAGAGGACGATCGCGAGGACCGCGATCGCAAAGGCCGAGAAGACAAACGCCCGCGCTTCCACCGAGTGCTCGATAGGCGAGCGGGGCAGTCTGAAGCGCCCGATCAAAGCGGCCAAGAGGTCCCCACCCTCTCGAAGGGAACGTCAGTGTCGACAGCGGCATCGCCAACGACCCAAGCCCTTTTCGCATTTGAAATCAATGCGGGATCAGCCGTCACAACTACGAGCTCCTCCCGATTTATGGAGCGGTGGCCCGAAGGGCCGGAGGGGCCGGATGGATACCTCGCTAGCCATTCGAGCAGCGGCCAAACGTCCCGCTCCTCAGGAGTCGGCTCAAGTCCGGATGCGGAGATGACGACCCGCCCCCCATCCCTCACGCAGTCCCACGCCTCCGAGGCTGCGATGCGCGCGATCTGATCCGCGACCTCATCGCTCGGCGGCTGAGGGTCGACAACGATGTGAAGAGTGCGCACGCCGGGCGGCTCGTACTCGCGCACGACCAGCTCTCCTCTCCGCGCGCTCGACCGCCAGTGGATGCGGCGCAGAGAGTCGCCGGGCCGGTACTCGCGTATCCCGAACAACTCGTTGCCGCTGCCGGCCCGCGGCGCCGCGGTCGCCGCCTCCACCTCCCGGGCCTCCCATCGCCTCGCGAACGACGTGAAGCGCGGCAGCACAAGCGCAACCTCGGAGTCCGGGCATGATCTCCGGCCCGCAAAAAAACCGAACGGGTCGCTCGTTCCGATGGCCCAACCCGTCGCGCCGATCGGTCCGCGGCGCAGCTCGCGCAGCACCTTCAGCCGACGCCAGCCGGCCTTGGGCACCAGGCCAGTGGCGAACGCGACCTTCTTGTCCCCAACCTCGCCGGCGATCCACGCCGGCCCGCGCGCGCGCCCGGTAGTGTCCAGCCCGACCTCGAGCTCGACCCCGTCGCCCTCGAACAGCGCCACCCCAACCGGCGACCGGCGCAGCACGGGCTCAGGCAGCTCCTCCGCGGGCGATTCAGGCGCGGGACGACTCGACTTGACGGCAAGATGCAGGCGCAGGCCCGCGCGGCTCCAGGCGGCGTACGCGGCCGCCGCGATCACCAGGGCGAGCAGCCAAGCCGCGAGCAAGAAGAGCCATGGCACCTCTGAGGTCGCGCCGTACCACTCGAGGACCAGCCAGAGCGCAATGGCTCCGCCGATCCGCCAGGTCGGTCTCAGTGTTGTCGCAGGGGCGGAATCGGCAGCGTGGTGACGACCTCGTTGAGCATCTCAGCGACCCTACCCCTCCCCCGCATGCCAAGCCGGTGGGCCAGGACCGGGACGGCCAGCAGCTTGACATCGTCCGGCAGCACAAAGTCGCGCCCTTCGAAAAGCGCCCAGGCCTGCGCGGCGCGCTGCAGGTAGACGCCGGAGCGCATGCTCGCGGGCAGGAGCACGTCCGGACGAGCGCGCACCGCCTGCAGCAGCGCGACGAGGTAGGTCCTGATGGCCGGCGCGGCGACAACGCGGAGACAGGCGTCCTGCAGCTCGATCACGTCCGCGATGTCGACGACCGAGGCGAGGTCGGCGAGAGGATCGCCGTGCTCGCGGCGCGCGAGCACCTCGAGCGCCTCAGCGTCGGTGGGCGGACCCATTTCCGCGGCGAGGACGAAGCGGTCGAGCTGCGACTCGGGCAGCGGATAGGTGCCGTGAAACTCAGTGGGGTTTTGCGTGGCCACGACAAAGAACGGGCGCTCCAGTGGCCGCGTCGTCCCTTCGACGGTGACCTGTTGCTCTCCCATCGCCTCGAGCAGCGCCGACTGCGTGCGGGGTGTGGCCCGGTTCACCTCGTCCGCCAGCACGATGTTGGCGAAGATCGGTCCGGGGATGAACTCGAAGGTCAGGTCTTTCTGGTTGAAGACGCTCGAGCCCGTGATGTCGGAGGGCAGCAGGTCCGGCGTGCACTGGATGCGGCGAAAGGTGCCGCCGACCGACGTGGCCAGCGCACGCGCGAGCATGGTCTTGCCGGTGCCGGGTAGATCCTGCAGGAGCACGTGGCCGCCGGCGACCAGCCCGGCGAGGGCGAGCCTGACCACGCGGTCCTTGCCGACGATGACCCGGTGGATGTTCTTCTCGACGCGCTCGAGCAGCTCAGCCGCGCGCCTGGGCTGGAGGGAAGGTTCCTGGGACGCCGCCACGAGGCCCCAGTCTAGTGGGCGGTCAGCCCTGTTCCTCCCCATTTATGGGGAGGTGTCGGCGCAGCCGACGGAGGGGCCGGACCGCTACCCCTGTTCCTCCCCATTCATGGGGAGGTGTCGGCGCAGCCGACGGAGGGGCCGGACCGCTACCCCTGTTCCTCCCCATTCATGGGGAGGTGTCGGCGCAGCCGACGGAGGGGCCGGACCGCTACCCCTTCACGTAACTGAGCTTCTCGGCCACCTTGCCGTCGCGGACCTTGAACAGGTCGATTCCCCGCACATGCCCGCTGCCCCAGTCGAACCGCCACCGCACCACCGCGCGGTCGCCCGCCACCACCATCTCCTCGGTCTCGAATCGGGCCTGGGGCGTGCCGTCGAAGAACTCCTGCCAGAAGCGGCGAACCTCGTCCGGTCCCACGTGGCGCTCGCCGTCCGGCGGCGGAAGCGTGTTCTCGAAAAGGCAGTCGTCGGTCATCAGGGCCATGACTGCGTCGACGTCGTGCCGGCCGAAAGCGTCGTTGAACGCCTCGACCGTTTCCTTGGTGTTCAGCCCTGGGCGGGGCAAGCCCGATGAGGACGCGGACACGCGCCTACTGATTTCCCACCATGCGCGAGATGACCTCGCCGAGGTTCGGACCGCCCTTGCCGAAGGGCACCGAATGCACGCGATGCGCGAACACCATCTCCGCCACGTCGGTGACGTGGCTCACGCCGACCGATTCGTCGCTGTCGTACGCCGCCTTGGCCTGAGCGGCCCGGGCACAGACCAGGTCTGAGCGGTGCCCGTCTACCTCCAGCGCGATCGAGATCTGCGCGATCAGGCGAAGGATCTCGCGTGGCAACGTGACCTCGGGGAAGGTTGCGATCGCTTCCGAGATCTGCGACTTCACCGCCTGCTCCGACTCCGCATGCTGCTGGTAGAAGAGGTTGGGATCGTCCTCCCACACGGCCCGCTTCTCGACGATCGCGACGCGCTGGTCGAGGTCGCGGATACCTTCCACGTCGACGCACAGCCCGAAGCGGTCGAGCAGCTGCGGGCGCAGCTCTCCCTCCTCCGGGTTCATCGTGCCGACCAGGATGAAGCGGGACGGATGCGAGAAGGAGACGCCCTCACGCTCCACTGTGTTGATCCCCATAGCGGCCGAGTCGAGCAGCACGTCGACGATGTGATCGTCCAGCAGGTTCACCTCGTCGACGTAGAGGATGTTGCGGTTGGCCTCGGCCAGCACCCCGGGCTCGAAACGGCGCGACCCTTCCTTCAACGCGGCCTCGAGGTCGATGGTGCCGACGACGCGGTCTTCTGAGGCGTTGATCGGCAGCTCGACCACGCGCATTCGGCGCGTCGCCACAGGCAGCGCGCCGGCGGCGGCTCGTTCGCGGCAGTCCATGCACCAGTCCTCGGGGTCCTCGGGGTGGCATCCGAAGTGGCAGCCCTCGACCACTTGCTGCTCCGGCAGCAAGCGCGCCAGAGCGCGTACCGCGGTCGACTTCCCGGTCCCTTTCTCGCCCCGGATCAGGACGCCCCCGATCGTCGGGTTGATCGCGTTCAGCACCAGGGCGAGCTTCATCTCGTCCTGTCCGACGATCGCCGTGAAGGGGTAGGAGTAGCGGTCTATCGCCATGCGCAGCCCAATGTTACGTACCAACCCGTCACGGTCATGGGCAAACGACCTTGGCCGGGTCCAGGTTGAAGGTCCAGCCGTAATAGGTCATCGCCAGCTTGTACCCGCTTGTCTCCTCGGTCTTGGTGGCGTGCTGATGCTTGAAGTCGTCGCAGATTGCCGACTCGACCTGCCCTTCCGTCGGGTTGAGACCTATCCCGAGCACGCTCGCGCTGACACCCGCATAGAACTTCCACGCCTGCACGTTGACCGCGCCGTCGTGGCAGAGGAGGGGCGTCGCGTTGCCGTCGGCGGTGACGGTGATCTGGGTCGTGCACAGATTGGCGACCGGCAGGTCGGATGCGGGCGCAAGCACCTGCGTCGGCACTGCAACCTCACCACCAGGCGTGCCCGACGAGGTCGCGCTCGCGGAGGTGCTGGGCGAAGGCGAGGGCGACGGCGTGCTGGATGCGGTCGGCGACGACGAGCACCCGGCCAGCAGAAACACCACCGCGACAAGCGTCCGAAGCCTACCGGCCGCGGCCGAGCTCCCGCTCCACCGCCGTCGCGATCTCGTCTCGGGACAGGTCATAGAGCCCGTAATAATGCGCGCCCATGCGGTCGGCGAGGTCGGCGCAAGCGTTGATTGCGTACGTCTGGTACATCGGGGCGACCCGCGCCAGGTGCTGCACCGAAGGCAGGTGGCTGTAGTCTCGCGCCGAGTCGATGACCAGCGCGTCGATGTTCTCCGCGTCGATCAGAGCCGCGACTTTCTGCGCCTCGACCAGCGGCTCCTCCTTGAACATCGAGATGTTGCCGCGGCCGTCGCTGATCAAAACGAGCAAGGGACGGATCGTGGGATCGCGCAGGAGCTCGGTCTTGACCACCTTGTAGCCCGCCATGAGCCCATGGGTCAGCGGCGTGGTGCCTCCGACCGAGAGCCTCTCCAGCCGGCGCCGCGCCAGCGACACGCTCGAGGTCGGGCGCAGCACCACCTCAGCGGTCCGGTTCTTGAAAATCACCACCGCCACACGGTCGCGCCGGACGTACGCGTCCTGCAGCAGCGACAGGATTGCGCCCTTCGTCGCCGCCATCCGCTGCTCGGCGTCCATCGACGCCGACGCATCGACCACGAAGACGATCAGGTTGCCGACCTTGCGCTCGCGCACCTTCTGGCGCAGGTCCTGGCGCTCGAGCATGAGCCGCTCGCCGTGCCGCCGCCCCCTTTCCTTCTGCAGTGGCGCGGCCGCGCGCACGGTGGCGTCGATCGCAAGGTCGCTCACCTTTTCTTTTGGCTCGGCGCGGACATATCGGCCCCGCCGGTCGGGGGTCTGACTCGCCGCGCGCTTGCCGCCCTGCTTGCGCACGCGGCGCTGCCGCGGGAGATCGATCCGCTTGAGATTGAAGGTCTGAAGTGCGTCCGGCGCGGACTCCTGCCCGCTCGCCCCTCCGGTGGTCACTCCGGTATCGGCGCCGGCGGACTGCTGGCCGGTATCCGATGCGCTCGCGCTCTGCTCGGCTGAGGCTTCGGACGTTGCGTCGCTGTCAGATGGCTGCGGCTCGCCGGCCTCCGAGTCGGCCGGCTGCGATCCCTCCTGCTCCTCACCGTGCTCCGGTGCGGTGGTCTCATCCTCGTCCCGGCGCAGCGGCTGGCGCGCGCGGTGCGCGAGCGCGAGCGTCGCCGCGTCATAGATGTCCTCGCGCGAAGGGGAGCCGTGGCGGCGGTAGGCCGCCAGGGCGCGCGCCGCGTGGTCGATCACCACGTCAGCGCGGTGGCCGAGCACGTCCGCCTCGACGCAGATGGAGGAGATGAGCCGCGCGTGGCCTGACGTCAGGCGGACGTTCTTCACCCGCGCGATCGCCTCCGCCAATGCGCGAGAGAGGTTGGCGTCGGCGGCGGCGAACTCGTTGGTGAACTCATGATCGCCGCGCTTGAAGGCCGCGTCACGCTCCGCGATGAGGACGCGCTCGTCCGGGTCGCGGATGCCTTCGACGTCGACGCACAGCCCGAAGCGATCCAGCAGCTGCGGCCGCAGCTCGCCCTCCTCCGGGTTCATCGTGCCGACGAGGATGAAGCGCGACGGGTGGCTGTACGAGACGCCTTCTCGTTCGATCACGTTGACGCCCATCGCCGCCGCGTCGAGGAGCACGTCGACGATGTGATCGTCGAGAAGGTTGACCTCGTCGACGTAAAGGATGTTGCGGTTGGC
>VBHJ01000119.1 GCA_005887685.1 Chloroflexota bacterium
GTCGTCGCCGCGGCCGAAGCCGTCGTCACCCCCGAAATCGTCGTCGCCGCCCTCGCCGCTCGCGCTCTCGGCGGAGCTCACCGTGGCGAAGGTCGACACGAGCCGCTTGAGCGAATGTTTGCCGCAGTGCGGGCAGGCGGGATCTGTGGACGAATAGCTTGCGAGGAGCGCTGTTGATCGTTTGCCGCACTCCTCGCACCGGTATTCATAAATCGGCACGAATAGGATTATCAACGTGATCCCAATCGAGCGCATCAACGTGGCCGCCGAACGTGCCCGGCCGCACGTCTTGCGGACGCCGCTCGTCCCGATAGAGGGCGCGCTCCTGAAGCTGGAGTGCCTGCAGCCCACAGGGAGCTTCAAGGTGCGCGGTTTTTTCGCCGCCGCCCTCGCGCTCCCTCCCGATCGGCTGAGCCGGGGCCTGATCACCGTGAGCGCCGGCAACGCAGCCCAGGCCTGCGCCTACGTCGCACGCAAGCTCGATGTGCCGTGCCGCGTGTTCATGTTCGACACCGCGCCGCCGCCCAAGCTCGCCGGCGTCAAGCGCTGGGGCGCCACTCCGATTCTCCTGCCTCGCGACGAGCTGCTGCGGTGGATGGCTGCCGAAGGGTGGCACCAGGAGCCGGAGTCCTTCATCCATCCGTTCGCCGACGACGAGGTGATGGCCGGGCACGGCGGCCTCGGGGTGGAGCTGCTGGAGGACGTGCCCGACCTGGCGCGGGTGGTGGTGCCGGTGGGCGGCGGAGGGCTGGTGAGTGGAGTCGCCTCCGCGCTCAAGGGCCTGCGCCCGGACATCGAGGTGGTCGGCGTGCAGTCCGACGGCTACCCGCTGTGGATCAGAAGCTTCGAGGCCGGCGGCCCCGTCTCCATCCAGCCGGACACCATCGCGGACGGCACGACGGCTCCATTCGAACAGCGCATGTTCGAGCTGCTCGAGGAGTGCGTCGATCGGTGGCTGGTGGTGCCAGAGCCGCGACTGCGGGCCGCGGTGTCGCAGCTCGCCTCAGCCGCGAAGGTGGTGGCCGAGGGTGCCGGGGCGCTGGCTTACGCGGCGCTCGAGCAGCTCGAGCCGGGGCCGGCGACCGTTGCCGTCGTGAGCGGCGGCAACATCGACCCCAAGCTGCTCGCCACTTTGCTCAGCTGATCCGTTTCGTACCCCACGGCCCACGCTTGACGAGGGCGACCAGCATCCCGACGAACAGGGCCGTGCCCACGACGCCCGAAGATACCGCCACCACCCGGGCCCACTGCGGGACCTGGAGGCTCTGGGCCGATGTCAAGGTTCCCCCCGAAATGAGGTCGATGACGTTGTACGTCAGCCCTAACACGCCAAACCCCAGGAGGACGATGACGGCGTAGTAAACCCAAGTCCATCGCTTCCAGGCGCCGATGATCGCCACGATCGCGATGGCAAGCGCGAAGACGGCACTGAGCCAGACGGTGCTGCTCATGATCGAGGTCATCATCTCGGTGAACCCCGGCGGCGGACCCTCGCCCGGCGGGTACGCAGCCTGCTGTCGCTGGACGCTCTGCTGCACGTACTGCGACATCAACCCGCCCATCCAGAAGGGCAGGAAAGCGGCGTAGATCGCGGAGAACAGGTACCAGCCCGCCACCGCGACCTGAAGCGGCCGCGTCCAGGACGTCGGTTGACGCGGAGGTCGCGCGGGCACAAACGGTGCCAGCGAATAGGCCGGGCCCACGACTGGCTCCCACGCGGATCCGTTCCACCGGTGCCGTCCGTCCGGCGAAAGCGTGGTGACCCAGCGCTGCCCGTCCCAGAAGTACATCCCGTCGGGCGACAGACGCGAGCTCAGGCCGTCAGGACCTCCTCACAGATCTGAAGCGCGGACTGCACATCGCCGGCGTCGATCCCGTAATGGGTGACAAAGCGCACCTGTCGCGCCCCGGTCGGCGCGGAGAGCAAGCCCCGTCTCGTGCACTCGTCGGTGAACTTCTGCGCCGGCATCGACTCGAGGTCGAAGTAGACGAGGTTGGTCTGCACCCGCCGCAGGTCGCACTTCACGCCAGGGAGCTCAGCAAGGCCTTCAGCCAGGATGCGAGCGTTGGCGTGGTCTTCGGCGAGGCGGTCGACCATGCGGTCGAGCGCGATCAGCCCGGCGGCCGCGAGGACTCCGACCTGGCGCATGCCGCCGCCGAGGCGCTTGCGCCATCGTTTCGCCTCCTCGATGTCCTCTTGCGAGCCGCAGAAGATGCTTCCGACGGGGCAGGCGAGACCTTTCGACAGGCAGAAAGTGACGGTGTCGGCACAGGCCGCGATCTCCGCCGCCGGCACCCCCAGGGCGACCGCCGCATTGAAGATCCGCGCTCCGTCGAGATGGACCCGGAGGCCCTGCGCGTGCGCCGCCTCGCTCGCGGCGCGCAGGTCCTCCAGCGGCCACGCGACGCCACCGTGGCGGTTGTGCGTGTTCTCGAAGGTGACCGCCGCGCTGATCGGCTGGTGCGTGTCGTCCCGGGGTCGCACGGCGTCGACGATCTGCTGGGGCGACATCACCCCGCCCTCGGTTGGGACCGCGCGAATCTGCACGCCGCATACCGCCGCAGCGCCGGCGGTCTCGTAGTAGAAGGCGTGCGAGTCGGCGTCGGCGATGAGCTCCTGGCCCCTTTGCGCGTTGACGGCGATCCCGATCAGGTTGCCCATCGTGCCGCTCGGGACGAAGGTCGCGCCCTCCTTGCCCATCCGGTCGGCTGCCACCTTCATCAGCTGGTTGGTGGTGGGGTCGTCTCCGAAGACGTCGTCGCCGAGGGGAGCCGTGGCCATCGCCTGGCGCATCTCCTGACTGGGCATCGCCACGGTGTCCGAGCGGAGGTCGATGACTGTCACCCGATTAATCTAACCGGCCATATGAGGGGCCTCCCTTCAAATCAAGGCATTGCCTCAGATTTGGTGGGGATAACGTGAGAGCGGATCTGATCCTGGCTCGCGGTCGAATCCGCACGCTGGGACGTTCAGGTCTCAACCCCCACAGCCACCTCGCCGTCGCGGGCGGCCAGGTCCTGGCCTGCGGCGGCCGCGAGGTCATGGCCCTTCGGGGCCCCCACACAAGACTCGTCGACCTGGCCGGCGCAGCCGTCCTTCCCGGTTTCAACGACGCGCACGCGCACGTCGTCTATTACGGCCTCACGCGATTCGGCGCCGACCTGAGCGGGGCAACCGGCATCGACGACATCCTCGACCGGCTCAGGGATCACGCCCGGCGCCTCAAGCCGGGCGAGTGGCAGCAGGGCATGGGCTACCGGACCGACGAGCTGATCGAGCGCAGGCAGCCCCATCGAACCGAGCTGGACCGCGTGACCGGCGATCGCCCGGCATTCATCGACGAGCGCGGCGGGCATGCGCGAGTTGCCAATTCCGCGGCCCTCGCGGCTGCGGCAATAACGGCCGAGACGCCCAACCCGCACGGAGGGCGGATCGGCCGCGACCTCAACCGGGCCCCCAACGGCCTGCTGCTCGAGTCCGCGATGCGCCTGGTGGCTGATGTTCAGCCCAGGCCGAGCTTCGAGCGCCGGGTCGACGGCGTCCTGAAGGCACAGGAGCTGCTGGTTTCGCGAGGCATCACGTCCGTGGGCGCGGCGGTGAACCGGGGATTCGCCGACGACCTGCGCGCCTTTCAGCAACTTGCCATGGACGGCCGTCTCAAGATGCGCGTCAACGAGTTCCTCTCATGGGAGCTGCTCGAGGCCGCCTCCGGCCTGGGTGTGCGGGCCGGCTTCGGCGGCGCGATGGTGCGCGCGGGGCCGATCAAGGTCTTCATCGACGGCGGCGCGGAGCGCGTCGCCACGCGGTCAGGCGGGGGCGTGTGGCGCACGACGCGCGACGAGCTTCGGGAGCTCGTCGGACGCGCCGGCGCAGCCGGGCTGCAGGTGGCGGCCCACGCCATCGGCGACGCGGCGATCGAGGCCATGTGCGATGCAGTCGAGGCCGGCGGTGGAGCCGGCCTTCGGCATCGCGTCGAGCACTGCACGATCTGTCCGCCTGACCTGCAGGCCCGCATGGCCCGGCTGGGGATGGTGGCCGTGATGCAACCTATGGCGGCGCGTTTCGGACGCGTCGCGTCGACGATCTTCTTTCCTGTTCGCGACCGCACACACCTGGCGCCGCACCGCGGGCTGCTCAAGGCGGGCGTGCCGGTCGCCTTCAGCTCGGACCTCCCGGTCTCACCCGACCCCAACCCGTGGCCGGGCATTCGGGTTGCGGTCGAAGACCAGGTCAACGGGATCAGCCTGCTTGCCGCGCTCCGCGCCTACACGTCGGCGGGCGCTTTCGCAAGCTTCGAGGAGGGGACCAAAGGCACGTTGGAGCCGGGGATGCTGGCCGACCTGCAGGTCTACAGGGGCGACCCGCTCGAGGATGAGGGCGTCAAGTGGGAGGAGCTCCGCCCAAGAGCCGTTCTCCTGGGCGGAGTGAAGGTGTTCGGCTCGCTCAGCGGTCGGTAAAGTCGCCCGACCCGATCATGCCGGTCTCCGGCTCCATCGGCGGGTTGCCCATCTCCGGCATGCCACCCATCGTGGTCCCGGCCGCGGGTGGGCGCCTGGTCGTCGCCCGGCGCCGAGGCTTTGTGGTCCGAGCAGCCGTCGCGGCGCCCGATGACGCGCGAGGCGTGCTCCGGCGACTCGTCACCCTCCGCTTGGTCGTAGTAGTGGCCTTCTTCGTCCGAGTCGCGGCCCGCTTGGTGGTGGTCGCGGCTCGGCGCCGCGTCGTCGCCGCGCGGGAGCTCGTGCCTCTGGCGATCTGCCTTGCCTGCTTGGTCAGGTTGTCGATGCGCTTCAGCACGCTGTTCACGTCGGCACGCGTGCTCGCGCGCTTGGCCTGGGTCTGCAACGTCTTGATCGCCGCTCGCGCGGTCTTGTCCGCGTCTTTCATCCGTCGCTCGACCTGGCGTCGCAAGTCAGGCGGGACGCGGCTTTCCGCCTCCTTCAGTGCTCGCCGGCCCGCGCTGACCGCTCGTCCGACAAGACCGGATCGCCGTGACGTGCGCTTTCGTTTTGCCATCACCACCTCCATGAAAATGCCTGCAAAGAGGGTCTAACGCACCGCGTTAGAATTGCGCTCGCGTGACAACAGCCCCCGAACGACACCTTATCAAGAAGTACGCAAACCGCAAGCTCTACGACACTCGCGCCAGCCGCTACATCACGCTGGACGGAATTGCGCAGCTGGTGCGCGATGGCCATGAGATCAAGGTCGTGGACCGCGACAACGGCAACGACCTGACTCACGTGACGCTTTCACAGATCGTGCTGTCGGAAGAGAAACGCGGGCCCGCGCGGCTCGTCGATGCCGGCGGTGAGATGCTCCATGATCGTGGGCAGGCTCTGCTCGATTACGTGAAAAAGACGCTCAACGTCCCGTCTGACCTGCGCCACCAGGTGGAACGGCGCCGCGAAGGTCTCGAGACGATGGCCGATGACGCCATCGAGCGAGCGCTCAGGCGGCTGCGCATGCCGACACGCCGCGACATAGATCGCATCAACGATCGGCTGGACAAGCTGGCGCTCCAGATCCGGAAGGCGAACGGCGCTACGACGGGATCGCGTAGACGAAAGGCTTCGCGCTGACAACTGAGCGGATCACGACGTCAGCCTCGACCCGATAGGTCGCCTGCCGCACCCGCCGGTCCGCGCGCAGCTGCTGCGCCATGAGGTCTGCGATCAGGCCGAGCCGGTTGGGGTCGCCGATCACCGAGATCGTCCACGGAGGGGAAACCGTCACGCCATCGATCGCGACTCCATCGCTCGTCTGATAAATCGGCACCCCCATGACCAGACGATGGCCGTTGACGTCAGTTGCTTCGGCTCCGCCAGCCGCAAGGTTGTTCAGCGCGTCCTGCAGGTCGAGCGCGGTGAGTCCGCTTGCGTCGATTTCCATCACGATGCCCGGCCCGTGCACGGCAATCAGCCCTTCGATGGCGCGAAGCCTGTCCGCCTCGCTTTGCAACACCTGGTCGGCGGCGCCGCTCTGGCCCGACTGAAGCCGCGCGCGGAGGCTCGTGAGATCTGCCTTCTCAGCATCCAGGGAGTCGTTGGCCCGATGCAGGTCGTCGATGAGGAACGCGAGGGAGGTGGCGTCGGTCCCGACCAGGCTGCGCTGCACCTCAGCCTCGCTGCGGAGCTGAATCGTGGCGACCAAAGCAACCAGGAGCGCGATCAGCCACACGCTGACGCCGCGCCCGCGGCTCGGTCGGCGACCGCTGGACCTAGGCCGGGCTGACATGCGTGATCTGGAGGCTCGAGTCGTACGGGGGTAACGCGAGGTCGGGGCTTCCCTGGAAGGTCAGGTGGAGCTGGAACTGGATCTGTCGCGCCCTGATGCCGGGCAGCGCCGATGGGTCGTCCAGCGCCGCCACCATCTTGTTGCGATCGCCGACGGCGGTGATCTTTATCGGTGACGACTGCGGTGGCCCCTGGTCGATCACGACCTCGCCCGCAGAACCGGAGAACGCGGTGAGCGGAGTGATCCGCCGGTCGTTGACGGCGATGCCCTCCGCACCCTGGGCGAACAGCAGGTAGACGACATCCTGCACGTCCTGGAAGTTGATCAGGTAGCCGGTCTGGCCCCCGGTGTCCGGACCCGGAAAGCCATTGCGCAGGTCCACCTCGACCCCGGGACCGCGGACGGCGACGAGCCCCGCGTGGGTGCGCAGGTCGCTGACCTGGTTGCGCAGTGCCTGCGTCTGGGCGGAGCGAGCGGCGGCGTCCGATTCCAGCGTGTCGATCTGGCCCCTCAGCGCGGCGATCTGGCGCCGGGAGTCGGCATTGGTCACCTCCAGCTCCTGCACGCTCCGCACCAGCGCCTGATAGCGCGCGAGCTGGTTCGAAGGCGTCAGGAGCTGCGCCTTGATCTGGCCGGCCAGGACGAAGCCCGTCGCCAGGGCGACGATGGCGACCAGGACGGCGCTGCCGAGGTGCCGGGGGGACATCTGATGCAATTCTCCGGCAGCGAGGGGGACCCGGCGTTACTATCGGGAATCGCGAAGATGGCGGTGGAAACACGCGCTTCCGCGTTTCAAACCGCGCAGCGGCGTTTCGATGCCGCGGCGGACGTGATCGGCCTTTCCGACGACGCGCGTCAAGGCCTCCGCGAGGTGAAACGCGAGCTGACGGTGCATTTCCCCGTCCGGATGGACGACGGGTCTGTCCACGTGTTCACGGGTTGGCGCGTGCAGCACAACATCAGCCGCGGTCCCGCCAAAGGCGGCATCCGCTACCACCCGGACGTCGACCTCGACCTCGTCAAGGCACTGGCCATGCTGATGACCTGGAAGTGCGCGGCGGTCGGCATCCCGTATGGCGGCTCGAAGGGCGCGGTGGCGGTCGACCCGTACAGGTTGAGCCAGAACGAGCTGGAGCACCTCACCCGGCGCTACGCGACAGAGATCTCCATCCTCATCGGCCCGGAGAAGGACATCCCGGCGCCCGACATGGGCACCAACCCCCAGGTGATGGCCTGGATCATGGATACGATCTCGATGCACCAGGGCCATTCGGTCACGGCCTCGGTCACGGGCAAACCGGTGGATGTCGGGGGCTCGGAGGGACGCACCGAAGCGCCCGGCCGCGGTGCGACCTACCTCACTCTCGAAGCCCTCAAATACCTGCACATCGATGAGGAGACTCCGACGGTCGCCGTGCAGGGCTACGGCCAGGTCGGCCGCTCGGCCACGCGTCTTCTGTCTGAGGCGGGTCTGAGCATCGTCGCGGTCAGCGACTCGAAGGGAGGCGTGTACAACCCGAAAGGCCTCGACCTGGCGGCCCTCGACGAGCATCGCCAGGTCCGTGGAGGCGTGGGTGGTTTCAAGAAGGCGGACGCGGTGACCAATGCCGAGCTGCTCGAGCTGCCGGTGACGGTGCTGGTGCCGGCCGCGGTGCAGGACGTGATCACCGAGCAGAACGCCGGCCGTATCAGGGCTCGACTGATCACGGAGGGGGCGAACGCGGCGGTGACGCCCGAAGCCGACCCCATCCTGCACGATCGCGGAATCTTTCTGGTCCCCGACATCATCGCCAACGCGGGCGGGGTGGTCGTGTCCTATTTCGAATGGGTGCAGGACCT
>VBHJ01000125.1 GCA_005887685.1 Chloroflexota bacterium
AGTTAAGATTCCGCCAACTCAACCAGGGGGTTCCCACCGTCCCAGCCTACGTTCCACCAAGAGGAATCTCGCGGACACGCGCCCGGCACCGAAGCCGGCGCGAGCGTCTTACCTTTTTTGTTTCTCTAGGCGTGCTGGTGGCCGCGATCGCGACCACCGTCTACGTGGCGCGCACGCGAACCACGCCGTTCCAGTTCAACCTCCAGGCCGTCACCGCTCCCGCACCCAGGACGTTCGATCATTTCGACTTTTCGAACTACTGGCTCGCGTCGCACGGACAGCCGAACCTGGCGATTCACGGACAGGCCGCCTACCTGGTCGACCTCGATGCGAGGCAGGTGCTGTGGGCGCGCGACCCGGACACCTCGCGCGCGCCCGCGAGCCTGACCAAGCTGATCACCGCGATGGTGGCGGTGGACGACTCGGGCTCGCTCGACCGAGTCGTCGAGGTGACACCTGACGCCATGAAGGTCGTCCCCAGCGTGATGGGGCTGACCACGGGCGAGCGCCTGACCGTGCGCAACCTGCTCTATGGACTGTTCCTCGACTCCGGCAACGATGCTGCGGAGACGCTTGCCACAGGCATCGTCCCGCGTGACCGATTCATCCGGCAGATGAACCAGAAGGCGAAGAGCATCGGCCTGACCGCGAGCCATTTCGTCACCCCGAGCGGTCTTGACGCGCCCGGACACGGCATGTCTGCGCACGACCTCGCCCATACCGCTGCCTACCTCGACACGTACTACCCCGACCTCGCCGCGATCGCCGCGACGAAGGACATCGCCATCGCCGCGACGGCCACGCATAAAGCCTTCTATCCGCACAACCTGAACCGGCTGCTGTGGACGTATGCGGGCGCGACGGGGCTGAAGACCGGTCTCACCGACAGCGCGGGAGGCTGCATGCTCGCCACAGCGACGCGAGATGGCCGGCACCTGATCGCCGTCGTGCTCAATGCGACCCTCCACTCGACCGACGACGCGACGCTGCTGCTGAACTACGGGTTCAGCGTGCACACCACCGCCTCCTTCGGGCCCTGGTCAAGCGCACCCAACTAGACTTCCGATTCGTGGGCCGATTGAGAGGGCTGACCGCCCTCGAGGTGCTCGACTCGCGGGGCAATCCGACGGTTGCCGTGACCGCGTATACGGAAAGGGGCAGCGGTCGCGCCATCGTTCCGTCTGGCGCGTCGACCGGCGTGCACGAAGCCGTCGAGCTCCGGGATGGCGACCCCAAGCGCTACGGCGGCAAGGGCGTGACCAGGGCGGTGGGCAACGTCGAGGGCGAGATCGCGCGCAGGCTGCGGGATTTCGATGTCGACGACCAGAAGGGCATCGACGAGGCGTTGATCGAGCTCGATGGGACGCCGAACAAGGCACGGCTCGGCGCGAATGCGATTCTCGGCGTATCCCTTGCCGTGGCGCACGCGGCCGCGCAGGCCAGGGGCGTTCCGCTCTACAGACACCTCGGCGGCGACGATGCGTCGCTGCTCCCGCTGCCGATGGCCAACATCCTCAACGGCGGCGCGCACGCCGACACGTCGGTCGACCTGCAGGAGTTCATGGTCTGCGCGGTTGGCGCGTCTCGCTTTTCGGAGGCGATGAGGGCGACCGCGGAGGTCTACCACGCGCTCAAGGGCGTGCTCAAGGCGCATGGGCTCGCGACGGGAGTGGGGGACGAGGGCGGATTCGCGCCCGACCTGCCCTCCAACGAGGACGCGCTGAAGCTGATCGTCGATGCGATCAAGAAAGCAGGTTATGAACCCGGCAAAGACGTGGCGATTGCACTCGACCCCGCGGCGAGCGAGTTCTACAAGGATGGCAAGTACGACCTCAAGGGAGAGGGCCGTTCGCTCAATGCGGGTGCGCTCGTCGACCTGTACCGCGAGTGGAGCCGGCGGTACCCGATCGTGTCCATCGAGGACGGGATGGCGGAGGACGACTGGGACGGCTGGAAACATCTGACCGAAGCGCTCGGTGACAAGGTGCAGCTCGTCGGCGACGACCTGTTCGTGACCAACGTGGCGCGCTTGAAGGAGGGCATCGACCGAGGAGTCGCGAACTCGATCCTGATCAAGGTCAACCAGATCGGAACTCTCACCGAAACGCTGGACGCGATCGAGCTCGCGCGCAAGGCCGGTTACAGCGCGGTGATCTCCCACCGCTCCGGCGAGACCGAGGACACGACGATCGCGGACCTTGTGGTGGCGACAGGCGCGGGAATGATCAAGACCGGAGCGCCCGCGCGTTCCGAGCGCGTCGCGAAGTACAACCGCCTGCTGCAGATCGAAGGCGAGCTGGGCGAGGCGGCGGTGTACGCGGGCCGAACCCACCTGCGGTGAAGCCGGCCTCGCGCGCCGTTCACGCCGGCCGCGACCTCGGGGCGAGAAGCCCCCTCGCGCCAGACCTCAGCACTGCCGCCGTTCACGTGTTCACGGACCTCGACGACTACGACGCGGTCGCCCGTGGCGAGCGGCCCGGCTATTACTACGGCCGCAACTCGAACAGCAACCGGGAGATGCTCGAGCGCGCCGTCGCGGAGTTGGAGGGAGCGGAGGCAGGTGTGGCGACGGCGTCTGGCATGGCAGCGCTGCACGCTGCCATCCTCGCCCTCGTCCCCAAGCCGGCGACGATCATCGCCACGCGGGAGCTTTATGGCGGCACCGCGGCGCTCTTGCGCCAGGACCTGGAGCCGGCCGGCTACGAGGCCCAGTTCGTCGACCTGACCGACCTGGACGCCGTGCGGCGAGCGATCCCTGGCGCGGGGCTCGTCATCGCCGAGACCATCACCAACCCGCTGTGCCGGGTGCCGGACCTGGAAGCGATCGCCGCGATCGCGCGCGAGCGCGGCGTGCCCTTCCTCGTCGACAACACATTTGCATCGCCCCTGCTGTGCCGGCCGCTGGAGCTCGGCGCAACGGTGGTCATGCACAGCGCGACCAAGTACCTCGGTGGACATTCAGACCTGGTCGCGGGAGTCATCGTGGGCGATGCCGAGACGATGGGACGTGCGCGCGCGCGCTCGGCGCGCACCGGAACGCCGCTTGGTCCGTTCGATTCGTGGCTGTCCCTGCGCGGCCTACGCACACTCGACGTGCGGATGCGCCGCCACAGCGAGAACTCGCTGGCGCTGGGCCGGGCCATGCGGTCGGTGCCGGCCGTCACGCGCGTTCACCATCCGCTGCTCGAGGATTCGCCGTCCTACGAGGTGGCGAGCCGGCTGCTGCCGAATGGATCGGGTGGCATGATGGCGTTTGACCTCGAGGGCGGTCGCGCCGCGGTGCAGCGCATGATCAAGCGCTTCTCGCTGGCTACGTTTGCTGCGAGCCTGGGCGGCGTCGAGACGACGATCAGCTACCCGGAGATCACGTCGCACCGCTCCATGAGTCCGGCCGAGCGCGCCGAGCTGGGGGTCGGCGCGGGCACAGTCCGCGTTTCGGTCGGGATCGAGGACGGGGCGGACATCATCGCTGACTTCACGAACGCGCTGGCCTCGTAGCGAGTGGCGGCATCCACGCTTCTGCAGCTGATCGAGGTGGCGGTGGCCGCGGCGATTCTTCTCCTCGGAGTGCTGGCGCACTCAGGACCGGTCGCGCTGCTCGGCGGAGGATTCCTGGTCGGCATCGGGATCCTGAACATCCTCGGTCCGGAGGGCGGATCGATCTACCGCCGCTCGCTGGTCGGTTACACGCTGGCGGGATTGTTCGTGCTGGGGGGCGTCGTCCTTTATCACTTCGCTGGATAGGGGTCTGGTTCGGCCCCTCCGGCGCTGCGCGCCACCTCCCCATGAATGGGGAGGATGATCTCAGGGCTGGTTCGGCCCCTCCGGCGCTGCGCGCCACCTCCCCATGAATGGGGAGGATGATCTCAGGGCTGGTTCGGCGCCACCTCCCCATGAATGGGGAGGACCGATCACCACTTCTATCCTTGTCTTGCGGTGGCACACGGGGTTGGCGTTCCTGGGATCACGAGGCTGGTCGGCAACACGCCCCTGCTGCGCGTGAGGCTCTTTGAGACCGAGTTTCCCAACGTCGAGGTATACGCCAAGGCCGAGTGGTTCAATCCCGGGGGATCGGTCAAAGACCGTGCGGCGCTGTCGATGATCCAGGACGGTGAGCGCCGCGGAGCGCTGACCCGGGACAAGACCATCATCGATTCGACGTCGGGCAACACGGGCATCGCGTATGCGCTGATCGGGTCGGCCAAGGGCTACCGCGTGAAGCTTGTGATGCCAGGCAACGTAAGCGCCGAGCGCAAGGCTCTCGTGACCGCCTATGGCGCCGAGATCCTGTACAGCGATGCGGGCGAAGGCTCTGATGGCGCCATCCGCATGGTGCGCGAAGTCGTGGCGGCGAATCCGGACGATTACTTCTATCCGGATCAGTACTCGAATCCCGCAAACCCTCGCGCGCACTACGAAGGGACGGCAGTGGAGATCCTCGAGCAGACGAACGGCAGGATCACGCACTTCGTGGCCGGGCTCGGCACCACCGGGACCTTTGTCGGAACGTCGCGTCGCCTGAAGGAGCACGATGCCTCAATCCGGACGATCGCCGTCGAACCGGAGGACTCGTTCCACGGCCTCGAAGGGCTCAAGCACCTGCCGACTGCGATCGTGCCGCGGATCTGGGACGAGTCGCTGGCCGACGAGGTGTGGGGTTGCCCGACCGAGCCGGCGTACGACCTCGCCCGAACCGAAGCCCGCACCGAGGGATTGCTCGTCGGCCACTCGAGCGGCGCGGCGCTCTGGGCTGTTCGCAGGCTGGCGGAGACGATTCACGAGGGCGTGGTGGTCACCGTGTTTCCCGACTCGGGTGACCGCTATCTCTCTACCGGTCTATACGGCAAGCGGTGAAGATTGACCGCGACGCCATAGAGGCGATTCGGGCTCATGGGGCCGAGGGCTATCCGCATGAGATCTGCGGCATCATGGTCGGGCCGCGCGGCGATCGCACCGTGACCGAGGTGAAGCGCGCGCGCAACATAGTGGTGGATCGCGCGCGAGATCGCTACGAGATCGATCCGCGCGACCACATCCGGATCCAGCGCGAGGCCGACGCGGCGGGCCTCGACATCGTCGGCTACTACCACAGCCACCCCGACCATCCCGCTCAGGCATCGCGATTCGACACCGAACGCGCGTGGGCGGGCTACGTCTATCTGATCGTGGCCGTCCACCAGGGAACGCCGGTCGACGCCAACGCTTTCGTCGCCGACAACGACGGCGGACCTTTTCAACCCGAGCCCCTGGAGCTCATCTGAGTCCGCCCGTGGCGACCCAGCCGCCGGTGAGGTGGCTGAATCGAAACGTCGTCGGCATCGGGCTTGCCGACCTCGCGGCCGACGCCAACTACGAGATGGTCTTCGCGGTCCTACCTCTATTCATCACTGTCGGGTTGGGTGCGCCCGCATTGGCGGTGGGCTTGATCGAAGGCGTCGGCGACGGCTCATCGGCCGTGATCAAGCTCTTCAGCGGCTGGTACAGCGACCGCATCGCGTGGCGCAGGCAGCTCGCGGTCGGCGGTTACGGCGCCACAGTCTTCG
The DNA here is from genome assembly GCA_005887685.1 of Chloroflexota bacterium. Taxonomy (GTDB): domain Bacteria; phylum Chloroflexota; class Dormibacteria; order Dormibacterales; family Dormibacteraceae; genus 40CM-4-65-16. The sequence goes on from VBHJ01000125.1 coordinate 5,544, forward strand.
GTCTGGGTCTGCTGGTCGCGATCACCGCGTGGCCGCAGATCATCGTCGCTCGCGCCCTGGCGTGGATGGGTCGAGGCTTGCGCCAGCCGATTCGTTCGGCGATGCTCGCGGGCTCGGTGGAGAAGAAAGACCTCGGCAAGGCATTTGGCTTCCACGAGGCACTCGATACGGCGGGCGCGCTGGTCGGTCCGACGGTGGCGTTTCTGCTTCTCTCGACGGGCCACAGCTTTCGCACCATCTTCTTGGTCGCGCTGATACCGGGCTTCACATGCGTGGTCCTTTTCGCGCTCATCACCCGCGATCCAAGGCGCGGAAGGCCGGAACCAGTGCCATTTCGGGTGCCCCTTCCCCCGAACTTCTGGAGGCTGATGCTTCCGGTGGCGATCTTCGGGACCGGCAACTTCGCGACCGCCTTCTTCACCCTGCGCGCCGCGCAGATCATGCAGCCCGAGCTGGGCAGGACGGCCGCGCTGGCCGCCGCGGTCGGCTTCTACCTGGCGCACAACGCGGTCGGGGCAGCGGTGTCATTCCCGGCCGGCTGGCTCGCCGACCGGGTGGGCAAGGCTCCGATCCTCGCTGCCGCTTATCTGACGTTTGCGGTGGCGTGCGTCGTGGGCGTGGTGGGCCACGGCTGGCCCGCGCTCGGCCTCCTCGCGCTGCTCGTGGGGGCCCAGAACCCCGTGGTGAGCTCCGTCGAGGGCTCGCTCACAAGCTCGCTGGTCGAGGCTCGCCGGCTGGGCACGGCGTTCGGGTTCCTCAACGGGATCAACGGCGCAGCGGATCTCGCCTCCAGCGTGGTCGCGGGGGCGCTCTGGACTTTCGCCAGTCCGCAGGCCGCCTTCGTCTTCGGCGCCGCGCTTTGCGCCGCCGCGGCGCTCGTCCTGTGGATGAGGCAGCCAAAAACCGTCTAATTGACGGATGCCCCGGCCCATCGTCGCCATCGTCGGCCGACCCAACGTCGGCAAGTCGACGCTGTTCAACCGCATGATCGGCTGGCGGAAGGCGATCGTCGACCCTCAGTCGGGCCTTACGCGCGATCGCCTGTATGGTGTCGCCGAGTGGCGCGGCCGCGAGTTCAGCGTCGTGGACACCGCGGGACTCGACCTCGACGGCGCGAAGGATTCCTCGCGAAGCGCGATCGAGGCCCAGACGAGGATCGCGATCGACCAGGCCGACGTCATCGTGCTCCTGCTCGACGTGCGGCAAGGCCTGACACCCATCGATCGCGACATTGCGCAGATGCTTCGCAGGTCACGGGCGCGCGTGGTCGTGGCGGCCAACAAGGCCGATACGCCGTCGGAGCGGCATTTCGCCCACGAGCTGCTCGAGCTCGGCTTCGACGAGCCATCGCTGATCTCGGCCCAGCACGGCCTGGGCGTGGGCGATCTCCTGGACCGCCTGGTGGACGCGCTTCCGGCGAGCGAAGAGCGGAGTGCGGAGGAGGAGAAGGCGGACCGGCTGGCCATCATGGGCCGGCCGAACGTTGGCAAGTCATCCCTCCTGAATGCGCTGCTCGGTGACGAACGCGCGCTGGTCAGCCCGACGCCGGGGACCACGCGGGACCCTATCGATACCGAGCTCATATTCGACGGCGTTCCGGTGGTCCTGATCGACACCGCGGGCATTCGCCGCAAGTCTTCGAGCCGCGACCGGCTCGAGCGCTACAGCCTCCTGCGGGGAATCCACGCCATGGAGCGGGCCGACGCGGTCCTACTCGTGCTCGACGCCTCGGCCGGGGTCCTCGCCCAGGACCAGCATGTCGCCGGCTACGCGCTCGACGCGGGCAAGGGGCTGGTCATCGTGGTCAACAAGATCGATCTGGTCGAGCCGGCAGAGCGTAAACCGGCCCACTGGCGCGCAGCCCTCGCCCGGCAGTTCAAGTTCGCGCCTTACGCACCCATAGCCACGGTCTCGGCGAAGACGAGGGAGGGCATCGGGGCGCTGCTGCCGACGGCGCTCGAAGTGGTCGGCCAACGCAGGATCAAGATGCCGCCCAACGAGCTGAATCGAGTTCTGCGCGAAGCGTTCCTCGAGCATCCGCCTCCGAGCTTCAAGGGCCGGCGCCTCAAGCTCGGTTACGGGACGCAAGCCTCCGGCGAGGCCCCGACCGTCGTGATGTTCGTCAACGACACGGGCCTCCTTCACTTCTCCTACCGGCGCTATCTCGAGAAGAAGATTCGCGACCGCTTCGGACTAATCGGCAACCCGATCAAATTGGTGTTGCGGTCGGATGAGGGGAGCCGTAATCGCCCTCGGGCTCAAAAATGAGACAGCCCCTCCGGCCCTTCGGGCCACCTCCCCATGAATGGGGAGGAGCATCTTTAATGAGACAGCCCCTCCGGCCCTTCGGGCCACCTCCCCATGAATGGGGAGGAGCATCGTTTACGTTTCGATGACACATGTAAAACCGCGGTCTGACGTTGGTCTGAACAATTGAGACCAATGGGCGCACCGATAACTTCCAAGATCCTCGTCGTCGACGACGAGAAGCACATCCTCGAGCTCGCACGTCTGTACCTGACACGCGAGGGTTACGAGGTCGAGGGAGTGGGGGACGGCGCGCAGGCCGTGGCCCGCTTCAGCCAGGTCAAACCCGACCTCGTGATCCTCGACATCATGCTGCCTGGGGTCGACGGGCTGACCATCTGCAAAGAGATCCGCAAGCAGAGCCAGGTCCCGATCATCATGCTCACCGCCCGTGATGAGGTCACCGACAAGGTCGTCGGCCTCGAGGTCGGCGCCGACGACTACCTCACCAAGCCGTTTCATCCGCAGGAGCTCGTGGCCAGGGCCAAAGCGCTGCTGCGACGCGCCCGGATCGAACCGGACCAGCCCAAGCTGGTGCGCGCCGGCAAGCTTGAGGTGGATGTCGAGAGGCACGAGGTGCGGCATGGCTCCGAGCGCGTGCAGCTGCGACCCAAGGAGTTCGATCTGCTGACCCTCCTCGCGCGCCATCCCGGCCGGGTCTTCCAGCGCAGTGAGCTTCTCGACCTGGTCTGGGGCTACGACTTTCCCGGCTACACGAGGACCGTCGACGTGCACGTGCAGCAGGTACGCGAAAAGCTGGCCGCCGCGAAAATCACCGATCCGAGCATCCAGACCGTTTGGGGCGTCGGCTATCGGTTGGAGCTGACGGGAAGCTGACTCTGCGACTGCGTCTCGTCGCGGCCGCGGCCGGCATAGTCGCCATCAGCCTGCTGCTCGGGGGCGCGCTCACGTGGGTCCTGGTCCGCGACCTCGAGTTCCAGAGCGTCCAGGATCAGCTCGACCGGCAGGTCACGTCCGCGGCGTCCGTGGTGCGGGCGCAGGAGTGTGTCACGGTGCAGGCCGGAACCACGGCCTGCCGCACTGCCTCTCCGTCGGATTTCGTCGACCGGCTGAACCTCGACGCGCCGCGGCTCGGCAGCGCGAGGCTCTTTCTTCTCGATAACCAGCGCACCATCGTTTACGACAGCGCCCAGGCCGGAACCGAAGGCACGCAGGTGAGCCTGACACCGTCCAGGCGGTTCGCCGGCGTCTTTGAGGCGCGCACGTCGCTTGATGACCAGAACCTTCTGGTCGCCGCCACCAGGCTGCCCGGCAAACGCGTCGACCCGCTCGGGGCCGCCTACGTGATGATCGCCCAGCCCGAGGCCCTGGTCGCGACAGCCGCGGCCGGCGATCTCGCGAGCCGCCTCCTCGAGGCCGGGGCCGTCGCCCTGGTCGTCGCCATGCTGCTCGTCCTGCTGGTCAGCCGGTCGCTGACCAGACCACTGACAGTTCTTGGCTCAGCGGCGGAGGACATCGCCGCCGGCAACTACTCGCGGCGGGTCGACATCAACGGCCAGGACGAGCTGGGAATGCTCGGTTCGGCGTTCAACCGCATGGCGGAGGCGGTCGAGCGCGCGCGCAAGGTCCAGCGCGACTTCCTCGCGAACGTGTCGCACGAGCTCAAGACGCCGCTGACCAGCTTGATCGGCTTCAGCCAGGCCCTCGTCGACGGGAGCCTGCTGGGCGATGCCGAGCGCACCCGCGCGGCGACGATCGTGCACGAAGAATCGGAGCGCGTTCTGCGGATGGCGCAAGAGCTGCTCGACCTGGCGCGCGTCGAGGCGGGAACGATCTCGATGCACATCACGTCGGTCGACCTCGGCGGTCAGCTGGAGCAGGAGCTGGAGATGGTCAGGCGCCGCGCCGAAGCTCGCCGGCTCGCCCTCAAGCTCAACGTCCCCGACGACATCCCACCGGTTGCGGCTGATCCGGAGCGCCTGCATCAGATCCTCGACAACCTGCTGGACAACGCCGTGAAGTACGCGCCCGATGGTTCGACCGTCAACGCGACGGCGCGCCTCAGTGGGGGCTCTGTCGAGACGGTGGTGGCAAATCCCGCCGGCGCCCACCGGCCCGACCCGGATCGCATGTTTGACCGCTTCTACCGAGCCGATCCATCACGTTCCGCCGCGGCGGGTGGCGTCGGGCTGGGCCTGTCCATCTCTCGCGAGCTGGCCACGGCGATGAAAGGTCGTCTGTGGGCGGACTTCGACGACTCGGGCAACCTTCGCGTCCACCTCATGCTCCCGGCGTCGCGCGATCGTCAGGCGAAGGCGGACCCGGTGGCGCCTGCAGCCGTGGCCTAGGCTCGTAATCCCGGATAGTCCGGACTATCCGGGGTTGGCTTTGGACTTCGAGCTGGTTTGTCCGGACTATCCGAAGGTGTGCCGCCGGAATGTGGCTTCAGTTGGGAGGCACAACTAGGGTCACCGGGTTTTCGATCAGGCGCTTGACCTCGGCCATGAACTGGGCCGCGGTCGCACCGTAAAAGACGCGGTGATCGACGGACAACGTCATCCGCATCACCTTGCCGGGAACGATCCGCCCGTCCTCGACCACCGGTACGTCCTTGATCGCGCCCACGGCCAGGATCCCAGCCTCGGGTGGATTGATGATGGCGACGAACTCGTCGACTCCAAACATGCCGAGGTTGGAGATGGAGAAGGTGGCGCCGGAAAGGTCGCCTTCGTTCGGGCGGCCCGAGCGGGCGCGCTCGATGACCTGGCGCGATTCGATCGAGATCTGGATCATGTCCTTCTGGTCGGCGTCGTGCACTACCGGCACGAGCAAGCCCATGCCCTGGCTCGGAGCGACGGCCAGGCCGATGTTGATCGACCGCTTGCGCTGGAACTTTCCGTCGATCCACGAGCTGTTGACCTCGGGGAACTTGCGCAGCGCGAGCGCGCAGGCGCGGACCAGGAAGTCGGTCATGGTGACCTTTTCGGCGCCTGCCACCGAGTCCTTCAGCTGCTGGCGCAGGCTCACCGCGAGGTCGACGCGGGCTTCGACCGTGACCTGGAACTCCGGGATCGTGGACTTCGCCTCAGCCATGCGGCGTGCGATGGTCGCCTGCATCCGTGACGGCTCGATCACCTCGACGTCGAGCCCCGGCTGCTGCGCGGTCGCGGGCTGGGGCCGGCGCCGGTCCGTTTTAGGCTTGCCGCCGGCCGCGATCACGTCTTCTTTGACGATGCGGCCTTCCGGCCCGCTGCCGGTCAACGCGGCCAGATCGACACCCATCTCTTCCGCCAGCCGGCGGGCGAGAGGGGAGGCTTTCACCTCCCGACCATCTTGCTGACCATCCTGTGTTTCCTGTTTGGCCGGGGCGCGCTTCTCACGCCCCTCTGCCTGACCCTCTCCCTTGGCGGAAGAGGGAAGCTCAACCTTCGGCTCGGCGGCAGCAGGTTTCGGCGGAGGCGGTTGCTTGGCCGGCGCTGCCGGCGCTGCCGGCGCGGCGGCGCCTGCCTCGCCGATTTTCGCGATCGGCGCCCCGATCTTGGCCGGTACCCCCTGCTCGACCAGGATCTGGAGGACGCCGTCGGCCTCGGCCTCGAGGTCAAACGTGGCCTTGTCGGACTCCACCTCGGCCAGCACCTCGCCAGTCTTCACCTGGTCGCCGCTCTTCTTCTTCCACTCGACGATCGTGCCCTCCTCCATCGTGTCGGAGAGCTTCGGCATGTTGATGTCAGGCATCTGGTTTCCTGCCAACCGTGACGCGGACCAGGCGTTTGATGTCCTCGCTCGTCGGGATCGACGCCTGCTCCAGCCCCAGGGCATAGGGCATCGGGACCTGCGCCCCGCCCAGCCGGCGGATCGGTGCGTCCAGGTAGTCGAAGCACCTCTCCTGCACGCCCGCCGCGAGCTCGGCCGTCACGCCGTAGGTCGACCAACCCTCCTCGACGACCACGCACCGGCTCGTCTTGCGCACCGAGTCCACGATGGGTGGCCAGTCGACGGGCCGGATCGAGCGCAGGTCGATGACCTCGGCGTCGATGTCCTCCTCCTCGAGCTGCTTCGCGGCTTCGTTGGCGAGCACCGCCATCCTGGAAACGCCGACGACGGTCACGTCCGACCCGCTGCGGCGGACAGCGGCCTGGCCCAGCGGCGTCGTGTAGTCGCCAGTCGGCACCTCGCCCTTGACGTTGTAGAGGCTCAGCGACTCCAGAAACATCACAGGGTTGTCCGATCGAATCGCGGACTTGAGCATTCCCTTCGCGTCGGCGGGCGTGGTCGGGGCCACTACGAGCAGGCCGGGGATGAGGCCGTAGAGGACCTCGAAGCTGTGCGAGTGCTGTGCCGACAGCTGGTGCCCCGCGCCTCCTGGCATGCGGATCACAATCGGCACCTTGACCTCGCCGCCCAGCATGTAGCGGATCTTCGCCGCGTTGTTGACGATCTGGTCGTAAGCGATCAGCGAGAAGTTGATCGTCATCATCTCGACGACCGGCCGCAGCCCGAGCATCGCCGCGCCGATGGCCGTGCCCACGATCACCTCTTCCGCGATCGGGGCATCGACCACACGCTGCGGCCCGAACTTGTCGAGCAGACCGTCGGTGACGCGGTAGGCGCCTCCGAACTTGCCGATGTCCTCGCCGATCAGGAAGATCGACGGGTCTCGGTCCATCTCCTCGTCGAGGGCCTCGCGCAGCGCGACCCGCAAGAGCTTTTCTTCGAAAGCAGCCGGGGCTTTGGCCGGCGTTGCCGTGGCCATCAGACGCGGTCCGTGCGAAGCTCGGGCCGGTTGTCCCACTGGCCCGCGTAGGTGTACTTGTAGAGGTCCGCCACGTTCGGATCCGGGCTGCTGTCGGCGAACTCGATCACGTCGCGGATCTCGGCGTCGATCTCCTGCCGCAGGTTCTTGAAGTACTCCTCGTCGGCGAGGCCCTCCTTCTCGAGCTCGTGCTCGAAGGCGACGATCGGGTCTGCCTTACGCCACTTCTCCTTGTCCTCGTTGGAGCGGTACTTGTCCGGATCGACCACGGAGTGACCCCGGAATCGGTAGCACAGCGACTCGATGAATCGCGGCACTGAATCCTTGCGGGTCTTCTCGACGATCTCGCTCGTCCGCAGCAAGACTTCCCGCACGTTCATGCCGTCGATCTGGATCGACTCCATGTCATACGCGCACGCCTTCTTGTAGATGTCCGCGACGGCCGACGCCTTCTCCACAGGCGTGCCCATGCCGTAGCGGTTGTTGACGCAGAACCAGACCACTGGGAGGTCGAAGACCTTGGCCATGTTGAGCGACTCGTGGAAGGCGCCGATGTTGGTCGCGCCGTCGCCGAACATGCAGAAGATCACGTCGGGCTGCTTGCGATACTTCACCGCCCACGCGCCGCCGACGGCCAGCGGCAGATGGCCACCGACGATTCCATAGCCGCCCATGAACCGGCGGCTGTAATCGACGAGGTGCATCGACCCGCCACGCCCGTGCGAGGTCCCGGTCTCTTTGCCGAAAAGCTCGGCCATGACGGCCTTGGGGTCGACGCCGCGGGCGATCGCGTGGCCGTGCTCCCGGTAGCTGGTGAAGATCCAGTCGTTCGCTTTGAGCGCGAGGATGCCTCCGACGACCGTCGCCTCCTCGCCGATGTTGAGGTGGCAGTAGCCTCCGATCTTCGCCTTGGTGTACTGCTCCTGGGCGCGCTCTTCGAAACGGCGGATGAGCTGCATCTGGCGATGCAGGCCGAGGAGGAAGTCGCGATTATCCTTTTTCAGCTCGAGCGATTTCGGATCGATCGCGCTGGGCGTGGGGGGTGGGGAGGAGGTCTTGACAGGGGCAGCCATGTTCGTCTCCCGATTGGTGATTTTGGATGGTTCTGTGGCCACGCCCCTCTCCCCGACCCTGCGGGACAAGCCCGACGAGGACGCGCTAACCGCGCCCTCTGATTGCTCCCCTGTGGGGAGAGGGGGATTCTTTCTATTGGGGATGTGGATGGCCCGCCCCTGCGCGGCCAGGGCCGCTTCCATCAGTGACTCGGGCAGCGTGGGGTGGGCATGGATCGTGAGGTCGATCTGTTCGAGGGTCAGCCCGTTCTGGACCGCCAGCGTCGCTTCGGCGATGAGGTCGGTCGCGCGCGGGCCGACGATGTGCGCGCCGAGCAGCTTGCCCGACTCCGCGTCGGCAACGACCTTCACGAAACCTTCCGTCTGGCCCAGGGTCAGCGCGCGACCAGCGGCGGCGAATGGAAACCTCCCGATCTTCACCGCGATGCCTTTTTCCCGCGCCTCTTTCTCGCCAAGGCCGACGTGGGCGATCTCGGGGTCGGTATAGATGCAGTTCGGCGCCGCGCGGTAGTCGGGTATGCGATTGCCCTGGCCGGCGATGTTCTCCACCGCGCACACGCCTTCGTATGACGCGACGTGCGCAAGCATGATGCCGCCGATCACGTCACCGATCGCCCACACGCCGTCCGCGCTGGTATGCAGGTGGTCGTCCACCACGACCCGGCCACGTTCGAGCTTGACACCCGCTTCCTCGGCGCCGAGACCCTGCGTGTAAGGCACGCGGCCGACCGCGAGCAGCACCTGGTCGGCGTCCACAGCACCGCCCTCGCCGCCGGTCGAGAAACGAACCTGCAGGGCACCGTCTTGCTTCGCGATCTCGGAGACCTTGCTGTCGGTGTGAACCTCACCGCCCAGCCTGGCCAGGTGCTTCGTGTAAACCGCGACGAGGTCGGCGTCGACCATCGCCAGTACCTGCGGCAGCATCTCCAGGACCGTCACCTTGCTGCCGAGGGCCGCGAACATGGCCGCGAACTCCATCCCGACGACGCCGCCACCGATTACCGCGAGGCGGCGAGGGATCTCTTTCAGCTCGAGGATCTGATCGGAGTCGATCGTCAGCTCGGCGCCTGGCAGCGGGATGCGCGCCACGGCCGAGCCGGTCGCAATGACGATGTCCTTGGCCTGGATTTGCTCCCCGCCCACGTCAACGACGCCCTTGCCGGCGAGCCGGGCGCTGCCTTTGAATGCGGTCACGCCACCGGCCTTGAGCAGCCCGTCGACTCCTTTGACGAGCTGGTCGACGACCGAGGTCTTGCGTTTCTGGGCGGCGGCCCAATCGAAGGCGAGGTGGTCGGCGACCACGCCGAAGGCCGCGCCTTCCCTGGCCTGGGTGTAGAGCTCCGACGACTGGAGCAGCGCCTTGGTCGGGATGCAGCCTCGGACCAGGCAGGTCCCGCCCATGCGGTCCTTCTCGACGATGGCCGTCCTGGCACCGAGCTGAGCCGCCCGGAGTGCGGCGACATAGCCCCCCGGGCCGCCGCCGACCACGACTACGTCAAATGTCCCGGCCATAGCTCCTGTCTATATGTCCCATCGAT
>VBHJ01000256.1 GCA_005887685.1 Chloroflexota bacterium
GATTCGACACGAAGACCTGCCCGACCTGAGGGATCAGAATGAACCCCTCGCGCGTCACCTGAAGCGTGTAGGCGAGCTCCACGTCGCCCGTGAGGATCAGGACCAGCGCGTCGCCAGGGCCGAGCTTGTAGTCGGGCGGCACGGGACCGGCGAGCAACGGCAGGAACTGCGTGGTGGTGCGCCGGAACGCGTCCACGCCGAACACCCGGCTGCGCGGCGCTGTCCCTCCCCGGACCCGGATGAACCCCGTATCAACGGGCAGCGACTCGGCGGGGAACACGATCGCCGGCAGGCCGAGCGCCTGGATCGCGGCGAGCTCGGTTGCGCCCGGCTGCGTCACCGCCGCACCGGACCCCCCGGCGCCGAGGTATGCGTCGAGCAGGTTCGACGGATAGCCGCTCGCCTGCAGCCGCGCACGGATCTGGTCGGCCGTGAGGCCCGATTGCTGGATGCGCTGGCGCAACACGTCGGCGAGGCCGGGCTGCTGCTGGAGGGCTTGCTGGAGCGCGCCCTGCGCCTGTGCGAAGGCGGAGGCAGAGCCGGGTTCTGCGCTGTGGCGCGTTGTAGTGTGACGACACCGAGGAGACCGGCTCCCAGTGCCGCGCGGACCAGCTGCTTCATGTCACCAGCTTTCCCCAAGGGCGAGGGAACAGGGCGCAAAACATGCTGGCTAACCGTTGGCCCGTCAAGGGGTTGAAACGGGCACGCCCCGGGGTTAAACGGCCTTGAGGAGGCCGGGGACAGAGATGAGGCGACGATTCACGGGATCGGCAGCCAGCCGGAAGCCTTCGAGCGCGAACACACCGAGGATCGGTTCGGAACCTGGCTCACCGAATACGACGATTGTGGGCTGCGCGCGCTCGCCGATCCTGATCTGCACCCACGCCACCGGGTATCGGACCTCGCGACCGTCCGCTAGAACGAACGGCCATTCCTCTTCAGGCTCCGCGCCCAAGCCGCCCAGCACGTCACGCGGGATCCACGTATACGTGGCACCCGTATCCACGAGCGCTTCCATGGGCTGGAAGCGCTCGCCGGCCCGGTTGGCAACCTCGACGGCGACCCGGAAGTGCCCCATGCCCGAATCTGGAGTGTGGGCGTGGGACGGGGGTAACCAATCCATTGCGGCCTCGGTGTAGGACGGCGTGGGACTTCCCCAATGTACGCTCGGCGCGGCCCTCGTGCATCCTGATGGACCGCAAGCCGCCCCTGGGAGCAACCTGGGGGAGAAGGGAGAGGGGAGAGGTACGATACGGGCCGGGACTACGTAGCGGTGCGGATGGGCTGACGCAGCAGACCATGCAGGGCTGCCATCGTTCGCTCGAGTAACGTCTCGAGCTGCCGCACGACGTGGTCCCGGAGATATCCGAGTTCTCCTGCGGCTCTGGTGAGGGATTCGGCTTCGGCAGCTGAGCCCATTGCAATTCTCAGATGACGGCGAAACTGGAGCGGCGTGCTGAGCGCATAACCTTCAACGATGTTAGCCTCTACAGAGATCACCGCTCGCCGCAGCTGGTCGAAGAGAGCTTTCGATCGAGGATGGAACGCGGCGTCGGAAGTCCTCAGCGCAAGCAGCATCGCTTCGTGAGCCCGCTGCCAGGCCACCAGAGACCGGTACTTATGCATGTCGGGAGTCTACGGCGGGACTGGGAGAATGCAGCATCAAAAGAACGCACCGGGCCGCTACTCACATGCAAACCGTCGCGTACCTCTCCCCTCTCCCTTCTCCCCCAGGATCAGAGCAGAGTTCGGTAGACGTTCGCTGTCACCTCCGCCGTCTTCTGCCACGTGAAGCGGCGCGCGCGCCCTTGCCCGCGCTCCACCAGCTCTTCCTGGCGCGTCGCATCGTCCGAGAGCTGCTCCAGCGCGGCGACGTAGGCGGCGGG
>VBHJ01000128.1:0-16729 GCA_005887685.1 Chloroflexota bacterium
GCACAAACGTGACGCTGGTCCTGACGGTGAAGAGCCGGTGCGTGGCCGGATCCCCGGTCAGCGTCCCGAGCTGTCCCTGGTTGGGGCCGGCGAGATCCTCGATCGGCGAGACGACCCCGGTAGCGGGATCAAGCCGAGACAGAACGCTCTGGTTGATGCCCGTGATCGCGAACAGGGTCCCGGTGCCGGCCGCCTGCGCCGGTGCGACCTGAGATACCGCCGGGACGAGCGACACGAACGCCGCGCATGCGAAACCGAAAAGGCGCCGAGAAAACCCTTTGGCCATGCCCCAATCCCTCCCCCGGATCTGACCGCTGTTAAGCGGCCAAGTTAGCAGGTCTGAAAGGGGGTGGCTAGTGGTTTCTAGCTTTCTTCGTAGCCCAGGTTGGGGCGCAGCCAGCGCTCCGCCTCGGCCGCCGTCATCCCCTTGCGCCGGGCGTAGTCCTCGACCTGGTCGCGGCCTATCTTCCCGACCATGAAGTAACGCGACTGGGGGTGCGCGAAGTACAGGCCCGAGACCGCCGCGGTCGGCGTCATGGCGCCTGACTCGGTCAGCTCCATGCCGATCGAGCGCGCGTCGAGCAGGTCGAAAAGGGTCTGCTTCTCGGTGTGGTCGGGGCAGGCCGGGTACCCGAACGCGGGCCGGATGCCGCGGTACTTCTCGCCGATCAGCTCCTCGTTGGACAGTTTCGGCCCCGTCTCGTACCACGAGCGCCGCACGACCTCGTGCAGGTGCTCCGCGAAGGCTTCGGCCAGCCGGTCCGCCAGCGCCTTGACCATGATCGCCCGGTAGTCGTCGTGCTCGGCCTGGAAGCGCCCGGCGAGCTCGTCCACACCCAGGCCCGCGGTCACGGCGAAGGCGCCGATGAAGTCCGTTTGGGGTGAGATGTAATCCGCCAGCGACAGGTACGGCTTGTCGGCGCCGTGGTCGACCTGCTGCCGCAGCATCGGGAAGCGCACGCCGTTGTCGAGCGCGATGTCGTCGCCGTCGGCCCGCGCCGGCCAGAACCCGTAGACGCCCCGCGCCTGCAGCCAGCCCTTGGCCTGGATCTCGTCCAGCAGCTCCTGCGCGTGCTCGAACAGCTCGCGCGCGGCCGGGCCGTGGGAGGGGCTGTCCAGGATCGCCGGGTACTTGCCCTTGAGCTCCCAGGCGTGGAAGAAGAACGTCCAGTCGACGTACTCGCGCAGCTCGGCGATCGCCGGTTCGATGACCTTCCTTCCGGTGAATGGAGGGTTCGGCACGTCATCGAAAGGCACGCGCAGGCGCTTTGCCCGGGCGTCGCCGAGGCTCAGCAGCGGCCGTCGCGCCGACGAATGCTGGGCGCGCAGCTTTTCCTGCAGCGCCGCGTTGTCTTGCTCGAACTTCCCGCGTCGTCCGTCGTCCAGCAGATCCGAAACGACGCCGATGACTCGCGACGCGTCGAGCACGTGCACCGTGGTGCCGTCATACGCCGGGGCGATGCGCACCGCGGTGTGCTGCTTGGAGGTCGTCGCGCCGCCGATCAGCAGCGGGATGCGAAAGTCTCGCCGCGTCATCTCCTTGGCCACCACCACCATCTCGTCCAGCGAGGGCGTGATCAGCCCGGAGAGTCCGACCACGTCCGCGCCGAGCTCGATGGCCGTGTCCAGGATCTTGTCCGCCGGCACCATCACGCCCAGGTCGTGGACCTCGTAGTTGTTGCATGCGAGGACGACGCCGACGATGTTCTTGCCGATGTCGTGCACGTCGCCTTTGACCGTCGCCAGCACGAGCTTGCCGCGCACGCGGTGGTCGCCGGCCGCTTCCTTCTCGGCCTCCATGAAGGGCTCCAGGTAGGCGACCGCGCGCTTCATCGCGCGCGCGCTCTTCACGACCTGCGGCAGGAACATCTTGCCCGCGCCGAACAGATCGCCCACCACCTGCATGCCGTCCATCAACGGGCCTTCGATCACCAGCAGGGGCTTGCCGTACTTGACCCGAGCCTCTTCCGCGTCCTCTTCTATGTATGCGACCTCGCCGTGCAGCACCGCGTGCTTGAGGCGTTCCTCGATCGAGCCCTCACGCCAGCGGAGATCCACCTCGCGCTTCTGCCCCGCGCCGGAGACCGACTTCGCGAAGTCCACCAGCCGCTCGGTGGCATCGGGCCGGCGGTCGAAGATGACGTCCTCGACCAGCTCCAGCAGGTCTTTCGGTATGTCCTCGTAGACGACCAGCTGTCCGGCGTTGACGATGCCCATGTCCAGCCCGGCGCGGATGGCATGAAAGAGGAAAGCCGAGTGGATCGCCTCGCGGACGCGGTCGTTGCCGCGAAACGAAAAGGAGAGATTGGAGACGCCGCCCGATATCCGGACGCCCGGGCAAAGCCGCTTGATCTGCCGCGTGGCTTCGATGAACGCCTTGGCGTAAGTCGCATGCTCCTCGATTCCGGTCGCAATCGGAAGAATGTTGGGGTCGAAGATGATGTCGTCGGGGGGAATCCCCGCCTGCTCGACGAGCAGCTTGTAGGCGCGGGTGCAGATGGCGACCTTGCGCTCCACGGTGTCGGCCTGGCCGACCTCGTCGAATGCCATCACCACCACCGCCGCCCCGTAATCGCGCACCTTCCGGGCCTGCTCGAGGAATGCCTCCTCGCCCGCCTTGAGGCTGATCGAGTTGCACACGCCCTTGCCCTGCAGGCACTTCAACCCGGCCTCGAGGACCGTCCACTTGGAGCTGTCCACCATGATTGGAAGCCGGGCGATCTCGGGCTCCGTGGCGATGAGGTTTAGGAACCGGACCATCGCCTCTTCCGAGTCGAGCAGGTCGGCGTCCATGTTCACGTCGATCAGGTTGGCCCCGCCGCGGACCTGGTCCAGCGCGACCTGGACCGCGCCCGCGAAATCGCCGGACTCAATCAGCCGGCGGAACCGGATCGAACCCGTCACATTCGTGCGCTCGCCGATGACCACGAACCCGGAGTCGGGTCCGATCTCGAACGGCTCGAGGCCGCTGAATCGTGTGCTCGGGTGCTGGCCGGGCACGGGCCGCGGCGCGATCTTGGCCATCGCCTCGCGGATCTGCCGGATGTGCTCGGGGCCCGTGCCGCAGCAACCGCCGGCGGCGTTAAGGTAGCCGGCCTCGGCAAACTCCTTCAGGAGGCGGCTCGTGGTGGGCGGCTGCTCGTCGTACCCGCCGAACGCGTTGGGCAGTCCCGCGTTGGGGTAGCACGTGACATAGACCGGCGCCACGCGTGCCATGGCCGCGATGTACGGCCGCATCTCGGTCGCGCCGAGCGAGCAGTTGATGCCCGCCGCGAAAGGCTGCGCGTGCTCGACCGACGTCCAGAACGCCTCGACCGTCTGCCCGGAGAGGTTGCGGCCGCTCCGGTCGACGATGGTCACCGAGAGAAACAGCGGGATCTCCGGAGCGACCTCTTTCACCGCCGCGATGGCGGCCTTGCCGTTGAGCGTGTCGAAGACCGTTTCGATGAGCAGGATGTCGACCCCGCCCTCTTTCAGCGCTCGCGCCGCCTCGGCGTAACCATCGCGCAGCTGGTCGAAGGTCACGTCGCGATATGAGGGGTCCTCGACGCGAGGCGAGAGCGACAGAGTGACGTTGGTCGGGCCGAGGGAGCCGGCAACGAACCGGTTCTCGAACGCGTCAGCGGCCCGCCGGGCGAGGCGCGCCCCGGACAGGTTCATCTCATAGACGTAGTCCTCCAGCCCGTAGTCGGCCTGAGAGACGCGAGTCGCGGTGAAGGTGTTGGTCGTGATGATGTCCGCGCCCGCCTCGAGGTACTCGCGGTGCACCTGCGCCACCATCTCAGGCTGGGTCAGGCACAGCACGTCGCTGTTGTTGCGCAGCGGCTTGGGGTGGTCGCGGAACCGCTCGCCGCGGAATTCCGCGTCGGAGAGGCCTTTGTGCTGGAGCATGACGCCCATCGACCCGTCGAAGATCGCGATCCGCTGCTGGAACAGCTGATCGAGGCGCTCGCGGACCGACGTCGCCTTTGCCATTGGTCAATAAGACTACGGGGCAGCCCCTCCGGCGCTTTCAGCGCCACCTCCCCATGAATGGGGAGGAGTGCGGGAACCCGTGCCCCTCCGGCGCTTTCAGCGCCACCTCCCCATGAATGGGGAGGAGCCCTCCAATCAGTCCCCTACTGGGCTCCAGACCTGGAAGCGGCCGTCGTCGTAGAGGAGTCGCCTTCCGCCGGTGGGAAGCGCGTCGGCCGCCGCCTGGCGCTTGGCCCTGTTCGTGTTGTTGCCCAGGTAGTACTCCTCGTCGATCACCACGTAGGCGCCGGAATCCAGCATGTCGGGGAAGTCGTTGATCGTGTGCCGGTTGGCGAGCCAGACGCACAACCCGGCGTCGGCGTTGACAGGCGCGTCGGCCGGGATCACCGATGCCGCGGTCTGCAGCTGCGCGACCGCGTTGGGCCTGGAGTAGACGTCATTCCACGCCAGAAGCGCGGGCGGGATTCCGCCGGTGCCCCATCCGAGGATCAGCGCAGGCACAGCAGCCAGAAGGGCCAGCGCCGGTCGGACAGACATGCGCGTGAGGAGTCGTCGCGCGCCGATGCCGCCGGCCACCATGAGCGGGAACACCAGCAGCATCACGTAGTGCAAATTGAGGATGTTCTGCGGGATGTGCTCGCTGAGCACGTTGGCGACGTAGGGAGGAATCACGAGCAGCAGCCAGCGCGGCGCGAGGAGTGGAAGCGCAAACATCGAGGCGACGATCGCGGCGACGATGAACAGCGCTTCCGGCCGCGTGAGCGCCTCAGCGATCGCCAGTGGCGAGACTGCAATCTTCGGATTGAGGCCGACCAGCCACCGGTAGTAGACGAAGTCGGTGTAGCCGTAGTTCCGAAAGTGCTGCTGGACGATCCCTGTGCCGATGAGGAACCATCCGCCGGCCAGATAGAGGATGAACCTCCAGTGCTTCTTGACCACAGGCGCGCCATACGCGGACATGAGGAGCGCGATCACCCCCACCGTGTAGACCTGGTCTTCCTTGCACGTCAGGGCAAGCACGCAGAAGGTCCACATCCACACACGCTTGCCCCGTATGCCGGCCCACGCCGCCAGTAGGGCAAAGGCCAGCGCCATGTTCTCCGGGTGAAAGAAATCGCGCGCCGACTCCTGGATCGCGGCCCAGAACGGGACGGGCGCCGACAGGGCCACGGCCAGCCATGGCGACTCTCGCCGGTCGGCGGGGAGGATGGCGCGAAAGAAGAGGTATGCCGCCGGCCCGGCTGCGGCCAGGCCCGCCGACGAGAAGATCAGCAACACGGTCGGGCTCGGCCACAGCTTCTCGACCGCCGCGATCGCGACGAAGATCAGCTCCAGGTGGATGCCGAGGAAGTTGGCCCGAGCGAAGCTCGAATAAAACCAGTCGCCCTGCGTGATGCCCCAGATGACCTGCTGGTCGTACGCGAGGTCCCACGCGTCGCTGGTCATCCCGTACATGCGCAACAGCTCGCCGTGCAGCGTCCAGGCAAAGGCGATGGCGGCGGCCAGCATCGGGACGGCGGGATAGACCCACCACGCTTCGGTGGCGGCCCTATCCCGCTGCGCGCTGCCCATCCTGAGGGCGTCCACCGTCATCGCATCCGGAGCTTAGCAAGGCATAATCCCGGCATGGCCCGCCAGCCGGCCGCGGAAACCCCGCAGATCTCGGTGATCGTCCTCGTCTACAACGAGGTGGACAGCGTGGAGCCGCTCCACCGCGAGCTCATCGGCGTGCTCGATGGACTGGGCCGCTCATACGAGGTGGTCTACATCGATGACGGCAGCCGCGACGGCAGCACCGAGCGCCTGGGGCAGTTCGCCGCACGTGACCCACGCGTTCGCGTGGTCAGCTTTCGCCGCAACTTCGGCCAGACCGCTGCGTTCCAGGCCGGGATCGACAACAGCCGCGGCGACGTTCTGATCTTTCTCGACGGCGACATGCAGAACGACCCGCACGACATCCCCCACCTGCTCGAGAAGATCGACGAGGGTTACGACGTCGTCAGCGGATGGAGGCGCGACCGGCACGACGCCGCGACGCGGGTCCTACCTTCGAACATCGCGAACTGGATGATCGCCCGGCTCACCGGCGTGCAGTTGAGCGATTTCGGCTGCACCCTGAAGGCCTATCGCCGAGAGGTGATCGAGGACGTGAAGCTCTACGGGGAGATGCACCGCTTCATACCCGTCTATGCGGCGATGGTCGGGGCGCGCATCACCGAGTTGCCTGTCAATCATCGGCCCCGGACGTACGGGAAGTCCAAGTATTCGCTGTCACGCACCTCGAGGGTGATGCTCGATCTGATCACCGTCAAGCTGCTGGGCAGCTACTCGACGAAGCCGATGTACTTCTTCGGTTTTGCCGGATTTGCTTTGTGGGGCCTCGCGTTTCTGTTTGCCGTGCTCGTTCTCGTGCAGAAGATGCTGCCGCCGTATCCATACGCGCACAACAACCCGCTCCTCTTGCTTTCCGTCGTGCTGGTCATCATCGGCGTGCAGTTCATCCTCATGGGGCTGGTTGCGGAGCTCGTGATCCGCACGTACCACGAGTCGCAGCACAAACCCACCTACGTGGTGCGCGAGGTGATCGAAAGGACTCCGCACAAGCAGCCGGCGACGAACGGGAGACCCGCCGTCCGGTCTCGGTAATGTGCGGGATCTGCGGGGTCGCGGGCGGCGAGCCGGCCCGCGGCCTAGAGCTCGTGCAGAGGATGTGCGGCTCGATGGTCCACCGCGGACCTGACGATGAGGGCGTGGTCCAGGCCGGCGGCGTCATTCTCGGCATGCGCCGGCTCTCGATCATCGATCTGGCCGGCGGCCACCAGCCGATGCACAACGAGGATTCGACGATCTGGGTCGTGCAGAACGGCGAGATCTACAACCACGTCGAGCTGCGCGAGGAGCTCTCCGGCTCCGGGCACGTCTTCGTCACGCAATCGGACAGCGAGGTGCTCGTGCACGGCTACGAGGAGTGGGGCGAGCCGATGGTCGAGCGCCTGAACGGGCAGTTTGCATTCGGCCTGCTCGACTTGCGCACACACCACGTGTTCCTCGCGCGTGACCGCATGGGCATCAAGCCGCTGCATTACGCGATCGAGGGCGACCGGCTGGTGTTCGCGTCGGAGCTGAAGGCGCTGCTCCAGGATCCGGCGCTGCGGCGCGGTATCGATCCGGTCGCGCTGGACGAGTACCTCGCATACGAGTTCGTGCCTTCGCCGCGCAGCATCGTCCACGGCATCAGCAAGCTGCGGCCGGGGCACACGCTGACCTGGTCGCTCGCCGAGCACCGGCCGCGACTTCGGCGTTACTGGGCGCCGCAGCTGAACCTCGACGGGAGCCGCCGGTCGCACGACCTCGATGACGAGTGCGGGGAGCTTCTCGCGGTGCTACGTGAGTCCGTGCGCAAGGAGCTGATCAGCGACGTCCCGCTCGGCGTGTTCCTGTCCGGCGGCATCGACTCGAGCGCGGTGACCGCGATGATGACGCAGCTCGGCGGCGACGTGAAGAGCTTCTCCGTCGGGTTTGCGGAGCGATCCTTTGACGAATCGGCCTACGCGCGAGAGGTCGCACGACACCTCGGCACGGACCACCACGAGCTGACCCTGGAGCCGCGCATGCTGCTCGACCTGGTTCCGCGGCTGCCGGTCCTGCTGGACGAGCCGCTGGGTGACGCGTCGATCATCCCGACCTACCTCTTGTCGGCGTTTACGCGGCAGTACGTGAAGGTGGCGTTGGGCGGGGACGGTGGTGACGAGTTGTTTGCGGGCTATCCCACGATGCAGGCGCATCGCCTCGCGGGTTACTACCTCCGCGCGCCTCGCGCGGTCAGGCGGGGTCTCGTGGAGCCTTTGGTCAGGCGCCTGCCTGTTTCGCGCGACAACCTGAGCTTCGATTACCGCGCCAAGCGGTTCGTGGGCGGCGCGGGCCGTCCGGTCGCGGAGCGGCACCAGCGTTGGATGGGGTCTTTTGGTTCGGAGGAGCGAACGGCGGTCTTGTCGCGTGAGGTGCGGGGTTCGCTGGCTTCGTTGAACGGGGATGCTTCGGTGGAGGATTACGGCTCGCTCGATCCGTTGAACCAGGTTTTGATGCTGGACATGCGGATGTATCTCGAGAACGACATCCTGGTCAAGCTCGATCGGGCGTCGATGATGGCGTCGCTCGAGGGCCGGGTGCCGATGCTCAACAACGATTTCGTCGCTTACGCGACCGGGCTGCCGATGGATTTGAAGCTTCGGGGGTGGCGGTCGAAGTTCTTGCTCAAGCGGGCGCTGCGGGGGATTCTGCCGGAGCGGATCTTGAATCGGCCCAAGAAGGGGTTTGGGATTCCGATCGCCGAGTGGTTTCGGGGGCCGCTCAGGGAGCAGATGTTGGCGGTGCTCTCGCCGGAGCGGATTTCGCGGGAGGGGTTCTTTGACCCGTCCGCGGTGGGGGGGTTGGTGGGGGAGCATCTGGCGGGGCGGCGGGATAACCGGAAGCAGCTCTGGACGCTTTTTGCTTTTGAGATGTGGTACCAGGGGTACGCGGGGTTGTAGACGCGACGTCGGGCGGGTTGGTACGCGGGGGGAGACGGGCTGGGAAGGTGGGGCGGGGGTGGGGTCTTGGTGGCGGAAGGCGTGTCGGGAGGACTGGCGACGCTGGTGGAAAGGGCTGGGAAGGGGGTGTGGCGGGGGGGTCTTGGTGGCGGAAGGCGTGTCGGGAGGACTGGCGACGCTGGTGGAAAGGGCTGGGAAGGGGGGGTGGTAGCGGGGTCCTGGTGGTTGCTGATGGCTGGGCCGGGTTGGATAGGGCTGGGAAGGGGTGTGCTGGTGGGCCTTGGTTGCTGGTGGGTGGGTTGCGTGCAATAGATTCGTTGGGTAAATTGACTTGACAAACGAACTTTTGTTTGATACGATTTCGGCATGGTCGACGGGCTCGAAAAGCTGGAGTCTGGGGCTCGTGATTTCGACCTTCTAGTCGACGACGATTTCGTAGATCCCTCTCGCCTTGCGGCGGTGATCGATCGCCTCCAGGGCAAATTGTGCAAGGTGGTCAATCGGGCTCGGCAGCGCGGGGATCACCTTTTGGTCGGGCAGAGCGCCTGCGCCTGGGTCGCCCGCACCTGCTCGATCTCTCCGACGTCGGCTGCCGACCGTCTCTGCGTCGGCGAGCAGCTGGAGTCGATGCCTCGAGTCGATCAGGCGCTCAGGTCAGGCGAGATCGGCTACCAGGCGGCCTCGGTGATCTGCCACCTGCAAAAGCATGTGAGCGAGATCGACGCCCGCATCGACGAAGAGATGTGGGTCGGCAATGCACGCAAGTTCTCGCTCAAAGACCTGCGCGACATCGCCGCCAGCACCTGGCATGCGGTCGACCCTGAGGGCTTCTGCACCGCGGTCGAGGAGAACTTCGAGCGGCGCCAACTCTTCATCAGCGAGACCGATGGCATGTATCGCCTGGATGGGTGGCTGGAGGCCGAAGGTGGCGCCGCGGTGAAGACCGCGATCGACGCTTTGGCCAAGCCGCTCGGAGTTGCGGACCGGCGTTCCAACAAGCAGCGGCGGGCGGACGCCCTGGTGGAGATGGCGCATCACGTCATGAACCAGGGCGTGCTGCCTCGACGAAATGGGGTGCGGCCGCACATCTCGGTGACGACCACCATCGACGGCTTGAAGGGTGAGCTCGGTGCGGCGGCCTCGGAGCTGCAGAGCGGGATGCCGGTTTCGAGCAAGACGGTGCAGCGGCTCGCCTGCGATGGAACTCTGAGCCGCGTCCTGAAGGCGGACTCGGTGGTTACGGACGTCGGCCGGGCGACGCGATCCGCCTCGCCGGCGCAGTGGCGGGCCCTGAAAGCAAGACACCAATGGTGCGCAGGCCCGGGCTGTGATCGGCCCGTCAACTGGACCAGCCCGCATCACATCGAGTTCTGGTCTCATGGCGGGGCGAGCAACCTCACCAACCTGCTTCCGCTCTGCTACTACCACCACCGGCTTGTGCATGAAGGGGGATGGCAGGTGGTCAGAGCGGGCGAAGGCGTGAGGTTCATCCCACCCGATCGGGTGATTGCGCGCAGTCGTGCACCGGGGATGCGCTGGGCGGCATAGGCTCTTGATGTTTGCTATATTCAGTATGTGCTGAAAATAGAGAACAAACGAACCAGGGCGGAGGAGGATGTCCGCCTGACCATCGCCGATGACATCGGCCACCTCTATGCCAGGTACGGACTGGCGCTTAGCATCGGGCGGGTCATGGGGTTGCTGCTCGCCAGCAATGAGCCGCTCAGCCTGGATGACATTGCTGAGACGTTGGGGATCAGCAAGAGTGGCGCTAGCGTCGCGGCGCGCGATCTCGAGCGCATCGGCGTCGTGAATCGGCGCGGTACGCCTGGCAGCAAGCGTGTGGTGTATGAGGCGACCGATCGGATGGAGTCGACCTTCAGCGGTACGTTTGCGAGGATCACCGATTCTCTGCATGCGATGAATCGGGCCGAGTCGCGGCTTGGTCCGGGGAAAGCCAAAAAGAGAATGAGAGAGATGGTCGAGGTCCACGAATTCTGGCTTCGTGAGAGCAACGGCATGATGGAGCGCTGGACGCGTAGGAGGCAGAACAGATGACGGCACCGATCATCGAAATCGACAAGCTCACCAAGAGCTACGGCGGCCGGCGCGGCATCGTCGACGTGTCACTTCAGATCCGCGAGGGCGAGGTGTTTGGCTTCCTCGGTCCCAACGGCGCCGGCAAGACCACCACGATTCGCATCCTCATGGCGCTGCTGCGTGCTGACAGGGGCGCCGCACGCGTCGCCGGGCTGGACTCCTGGCAGAAGTCGGTCGACATCAAGCGTCTCATCGGGTACGTGCCGGGGGAGCCCTCGCTCGACCCCAACCTGACGGGGGGCCAGCTCCTCGAGTATTTCGCGCACCTGCGCGGTGGTGTTGACCAGAGCTACCTGAAACAGTTGATCGAGCGGCTCGAGCTCGATCCGGGCCGCAAGTTCCGCCATTACTCCACCGGCAACAAGAGAAAAGTCGTGCTGATCCAGGCCTTTATGCACCGGCCGCGGGTCCTCATCCTCGACGAACCCACGAGCGGGCTCGATCCGCTCAACCAGCAGGAGTTCGACGGGATGGTGCGCGAGGCTCGGGATGACGGGCGGACCGTCTTTCTTTCGTCGCACGTGTTGAGCGAGGTCGAGAAGACCTGCACGCGTGTGGGCATCATCCGGGATGGCCGGCTCGTTCGCGTCGGAGGCGTCGCGGAGCTGAAAGACATCAAGCGCTACGAGATCACGATCCACTTCGCGCAACCCGTGCCGATTGAGACATTCGCGCAGCTCGAAGGCGTGGCCGGCGTGGAGAAGCTCGCCAACGGTTCTGCCGTGCGGCTCGCGATGCAGGGTTCGGCCGATGCCGTGATCAAGGCCGCGGCGCGATACCCGGTCGTTTCGCTCACCAGCTACGAGCCGAGTCTCGAAGACGTTTTCCTGCGCTTCTATGAGAGCGACGGGAAGGCGCCCCAAGAGGTCGCCGGTGTGGTTTAGCAGCGTCTACCTGAAAACCCTGCGGGACTTCCGCGTCCCGATCCTGGGTTGGGGTCTCGGCCTTGGATTTCTGATGACTGCGGTGTTTGCCGCCGTGCCCGCGCTCCTGGCGACGCCCGCGGCGCGAGCTTCCATCGTTGCGCTTGGACCGTCCTTCGCCTGGTTCGCCGACCCGATCAAGATCGACACGCCCGGCGGTTACGCGACCTGGAAGTACGGGCTCACCGTGCTTGTCGTGGCGCTCTGGCCGATCCTCGCGCAGAGCGCCATGCTCCGGGGCGAGGAAGAGCGCGGCACCATGGACGTGCTGCTGTCGCTGCCGCGAGGTCGCTTCCGGGTGGTGATTGAAAAAGTGGCGGCGATGTGGAGCGCGCTGGTCCTCATGGCGGTGCTGGTCGGGCTGCTCGCGTTTGCCGGCGCCAGGAAGTCGAACGTGGACATCAGCCTGGTTGCCACGATCGCGTACGGCCTGAACCTCGCGCTGATCTCGGCAGTCTTCGGAGCGATCGCACTGTTGCTCGCCCAGTTCACGTCGGAGCGTCGCGCCGCCGCGGGCTGGACAGCCGGCCTGCTTCTTGTGTTCGTCGTGCTCGACATGGTCCATCGGGTCGTCCCCAACACGCTGTGGGTGAGCCGGCTCTCGCCCGTCTATTACTTCAACCTGAGCAAACCGCTCGTGCCCGGCTACGGATTCGACGCAGGAGCGATGGTGCTCCTGCTCGGGCTGTCCATCGTTTTGAGCGGCATCGCCGTCTGGCTCTTCGTGCGCCGCGACATCGGGGGAGTCGTCCTCACCCGGCGCGAGCGCCCAGCCGTCCGCGCTGCCCTGCCGGCCGGGGACTGGTCGTTGCGTTCGGTCTACCTGCGCGGCCTGGCGATGGTGGCGATGCCCACCGTGTGGTGGACCCTGGGTATCGCCGGTTTCGCGGCCTGGATGGTGATCGTCGTGAAGCAGACCGAGGCTCAGCTGAAGAGCCTCTTGCAGGGCTCCGCCTTAGGGGGCGACATCCTGAAGGCGGGCGGGGGCGACGTCGCCACCAACACGACCATCCTCAGCCTTCTCTTCGTCTTCCTACCGCTGATGCTGATGGCCTTCGCGGTCACGCAGGCCAACCGGTGGGCGGCGGACGAAGAGGATGGACGCCTCGAGATCGTGCTCTCGACTCCTCAGTCTCGTTTGGGGGTGCTGCTCGGCCGATTTGCCGCCCTGACCACCGCAACGGTGACCATTTCGGTTTTAACGCTCGCCACCACGTCGGTGGCCTCGTCGATCACCGGCATCGCGCTCGACGGGGGCAACCTGGTGGCGGCGACCCTGTCCATGATTCCGCTGGGGCTGCTCGTGGCGGCGATCGGATACCTGCTCTCCGGCTGGCTGAGCGCTGCAGTCGACACCGGGCTGATCAGCTTCCTGCTCCTCATCTGGTTCTTCATCAGCTTCCTGGGCCCCGGGCTGAGCTGGCCCGACGCCTCCCTGCGCCTTTCCGCCTTCTACTACTACGGCGCTCCGCTCCTTCATGGCGTCCAGCCGGCCGACCTGGCGGTGATCGTCGTCGCCGCGGCGGTGGCGCTCGCCCTCGGCTCTTACCGGTTCGTCCGGAAGGACATCGCTGTCTAGTTCGGGCTGAGAATTTACACATTTCTTACCGGAGATCATTAAGAGCCGGACTAGCGTTCTGCTTCCAAGGTCTGGGGTTCGTTTGAGGAGGGAAGCAACGTGAAAAGGGTGTTTTTGGCCGCCGCGATGGCGGTCGGGATCATGGTCGCCTCGCCGACGTCGGCCGGGGCATGGGCCACCTACTGCGACTGGGATCCGCTGGTCCTGATCGTCACCCCCGCCGGACACATCGTGCCCGTTTACGACAGCGTCTGGACCTCGAGCCCGCTCGACCTGGGTCTGCCCCTCGAGAGCTACACGGTCGCGCGCGCGTATGACGCGGGGGGCAACCCCGTGACGGTGGTGCACATGACCATCAGCGTGCCCACCGGCCTGCTGTTCCGCTACGCGGTGACTGACGAGGTGACGACCGGGCTGCTCGGATCGGGCACGGTCCTGGCCAGGCAGAGCGGTACCAGCGGAACGCCCGTCCACCTGACGTTCACGCTCCATACCCCCTAGCCCAATTGGCGCCGCGCCGGCGATCTGAGCTCTACCGCCTGGCCGTCGGCCTCGCGGCCCTCGGGCTCTTCGCCGCGACCCTGGACCGCCTCCTGGCCGAACCCGCCGACTGGTGGCTGATCGCCTCGCTCGCGGTGGCGGGGATCCTGGCGCTCGAGTTCCCGCTGCACGTGAACATCAGCGAGAAGGTGAGCGTCGCGACCGCTGTGTTCTTCGCCGCGGTCCTGCTCCTCCCGACGTGGCAGGCGGTGGCGCTGGTCGGAGCGCTCCAGGCGACCGACATCTGCCTGGCCGCGTTGCGTAAGGTTCGGGCGACGCGCGAGCGGCCGCCATTGCGCGCGGTCGCCATCAACGTCGCGTTCAACGGCGGACAGGCTTACCTGTCGACACTGGCCGCCGCCGAGATCCTGAAGGTAGGCGGCGTGTCAGCCCGCGCCGGGCTCGCCGGACCTGAGGCCGCGCTGGCGCTCATCGCGGCGGCCGCCGTCATGTACGTCGCGAACCTTTTCCTGGTCGCGCTGGCCATCGCGCTTGCGACGTCGCGCAGTCCATTGCCGTTGTTCCTCGACACCCAGCGGATCGTCTACGTACAGTTCGCCGGCCTCTACGTGATCGGAGGCATCGCGGCTTTTGTCGCCATCCGCTTTGTGTGGGTGCCGCTGCTCGCGATCGTTCCGGCTGTGCTCGTCTACCAGTCGCTGCGGCAGCGGGTCGAGATGCGTCGCGACGCGATGCGAGCGATGGAGCGCATGGCCGATGAGGTCGACCGGCGCGACCCCTATACCTTCAACCACTCGCAGCGCGTTGCCATCTACGCGCATGCCATCGCCCGCAGGCTCGCTCTCAGCCCGGCCGATGTCGAGCTGCTCGAGCTGGCGGCCAAGGTCCACGACATCGGCAAGATCCGCATCCCCGACTCGATCCTGCTCAAGCCCGCGAAGCTCACGGAGCCCGAGCGTCGGGTCATGGAGACGCACCCGCGCCTGGGCTTCGACATCCTGCGCCCGTTCTCCGAATACGCCAAGGTGCTGGACCTCGTGCTGGCCCATCACGAGAGGTACGACGGGCTCGGCTATCCGAACGCGACAGTCGGCCGGCGGCTGCTCCTCATGGCGCAGGTCATCCCGGTTGCCGACTCGCTCGATGCGATGACCACAGCCCGCGCTTATCGTGGGGCCAGGTCATGGGAGTCGGCGCTGGAAGAGCTGCGGCGTGGCGCCGGGACGCAGTGGAACCCGCAGGTCGTGGAGGCCGCGCTGGCCGTGCTGTCACAGGCGGAGCGAGCCGGGCCGAGGCAGCCCAGCGCGACGCCCGCCCTCGCCTAGGGTTTCGCCGGCCCGAACTCGACCTCATGTTTTTCGCCCGGGGCGAGGAACTCCAGGAGCGCCCGGGCTTCTTCGGCAACGGCGGGCTGCTGCGACCGCGGCAGCGGCTTGCCGAAAGCCGTGACCAGCAGCGCCGTCGCCCCCTTGAGGACTTTCGGCCGCCACATCGCGCGCACGTAGCCGTCGACGAGGACGGCGCCCTGCATCACGCCGTTGCTGCTGAACATTCCGAGGTGCCGTCCCTCGGGCATGATCCGCGTGCGGTCCGCGTGGGCCAGGAGGATGTTGTCGTAGTCCGGTATCAGCCGAACCGGAGCGTCGGTCTCGGCCTCCGGGCGCGGGCCGCGTGGCAAGTCGAAGAGCTCGCGTCCGTTTTCGTCTCGGAACACTTTCAGGCGGGGCCGCAGCTGCTCGAACACGCTGCGCATCGCGAGGCCTGACCAGGCTCGCATGTCGGCGGGCGACGCGGGTCCGAACGCGGCGAGGTAGCGCAGCACGAGCTGTTCGGTCTCGATCGCCGGACCGGGGGGCCGGCCGAGCCATGCATCGAACGTGGTCAGGGCGACGGGTCCGCCCGCGCCCCAGATGCCGCGGGGGGGCGTGAACACGAGCGGGACCATGTAGCGCACGCCGTACGCCAGCGCGTTCGCGTCCCGGTTGGGAAACCGCTGCTTCAGGATTCGCGCGAGCTCGGCCACGGTGCGCGGCCTCTCGCCCATGATCTCGCGCCCGGCTTGCTGGATCGCGACCAGGTCTGCGTCCCTCATGTGGCGGCCCCAGGGGCTGCCGTGCATGTAGCCGCGTTCGTGGAGGGGCATGAACAGCGGCTTGAGACCGAACGCGTCGCGCGTGGTGACCAGGTGGATCGTGTTGCGCATCAAGGACATGCGGACCGTCGCCCTTGTCTCGATCAGGCGGGAGAGCTCCTCGGGGCGGAATCCGATGAGGCGGGCCCACAGGCCGACATAGGGGAGGTTGGGGGCCTGGGCCTGCATGCCGACCAGGCGCTCGATGGTCGATGCGGCGGAGGCGCGGCGGCGGTCAAGTAGGAGCTGGCGGGCGAGGAGGGCGCGGTTCAGCGCGCGCTGGTCAAGGGTTGCGACACGCGGTGGCATCGACCCATTCTCATGGGTTTGGGTCAGCCCCTCCGGCGGCTCCGCCGCCACCTCCCCATGAATGGGGAGGAGCCCTTTTTACAGGCCTGCTTGGAGTTTGGCTTTCTCTCCGGCCTTGCGCATGCGGTCGATTCGCTTGCGCACTTCCTTGCGGCGCTGCTCCCCGCGGTCGGGGTCGAAGAAGTACGTCGCCGCGGCGGCAAGGCCCATCCACATCATCAGGCGCGTCAGCCTGAACCTCATGAACATCACCTAGAGAACGGGCTCCAAGTGACTGGTACTTAAAACAAAGGGGGCGCGCGATGCGCCCCCTTCCGGTTGCTCAGACGGGCTTGAACGTCGCGGCGAAGATGTCGGAGTTGCCAAAGTTGGCCGGGCAGTCGGTGAGCGGCGCCGGCCGCGGCACACCGCCGCTGCCGCGAAGCGAGATGCGCCAGGCGTCGATGGCCGGGCAGTCCGCCGCGTTGCGGGTGTCGTTCCAGACCGCCGCCCCGTAGGTACGGGTTGCGGTGGCGTAGACGTAGTCACCCAGGAACTCCGCGGTCAGGCCGTTTTGACTCGAGCCTCGCGGGTCGCCGGGAGCGCCGCGATGGACTTCTGTGAAGGTGCCTGAGGCGCCGGCGTGGAGCAGGACGCCGACCAGGATTCGAGGAGTGGATGTTGTGGTCTGGTACTTCGTGGT
>VBHJ01000128.1:16787-17353 GCA_005887685.1 Chloroflexota bacterium
GGCGTGGACCACGTCGCGCCGCGATCGGTCGATTGGGTGAAGAAGACGTCCTGCGTGTCAATCGCACCGCTGACGTAGCTCATCACGATCCGGTCCGTGGCGTCCGCGCCCGTGGGCGCGCCGTTGGCGATATCGACGCTGGGTGCGGGAGCCAGGTCGCTGCGGGCCCCGGCGATGCCGTCGATGGTCGGCCGGCCGAGTCCGGGGTCGAAGAGGCCGGGCTGCGTGACGGGGCCTGCGACGGGCACCGGGGACGACCAGCTTGATCCGCCGTTGTCGGACGTCGACATCAGCTCGAAGCTCGACTTGCCAAGCGAGGAGTCCGTACCGATTCCGAACACGTACGTCCGGCCTTTGCTGTCGGTGCGGATCGTGCAGCCGTCCAGCGGGTTGCGCTGGCCGTTGTTCGCGGCCGCTCCAACTGCATTCTCGGTCCAGGTGCTACCGCCATCGGTAGAGACGGCGACGCGGAGCTGCGCGGGGGCCGCCCGGCCGCTCTTCTCCTGGCCCTGGAACCTCGCCCAGCAGATGTACACGTTGCCGAAGAACGGGCTCGACGAAGCGTT
>VBHJ01000126.1 GCA_005887685.1 Chloroflexota bacterium
TCGCAGGGTCGACCTTGGCGATCGTGGTCGGGCCCAGCGCGAACAGCGTTCCCGCACCCGCGGCTGCGGTGGCGACGGGCTGGACCAACGCCGGCAGCACCGCCATCGAGGCGGCGACGATCAGACCGAAGGCGCGGCGTGAGAGCTTCCTCACCATTTCCCCTCCTCGGCTACGGGCAGTTCGCGATCAGGAACTGGGCTTCGCTCACGAG
>VBHJ01000127.1 GCA_005887685.1 Chloroflexota bacterium
CGTCATTGATCGACACGATCCGATCCTGAATCGTGTTGAAGGAGGGATATGACTGGAGGTCAGCGAAGACGGTGTGGCTGGCGGGATCCACCGCCATCGCGAACGTCATCGCGTCCGCGGGCGTGTCGATGGTCCCAATGGGCGTAGCCGCCGCGGTGCTCGGATCGAGCTTCACCAGCTGCCGCGGGCAGCAGTCCGTCAGGCCGAACACGCCGCCGCTGGCAGTGTCATAGGAAATGATTCGGACAGAGCCCGGGACCGTCGCGCTCGGCGTAACAGCGCCGGTGGCCGTGTCGACAGTAAGTATCTGATCCGAAGGCGGATTGCCAAAGCCGGGGTTGTCGTTGTTCACGTAAACGGTCTGGCCACCAGGTACGACCGCCATGGAGTC
>VBHJ01000021.1 GCA_005887685.1 Chloroflexota bacterium
CTCCTCATCGGTTGAGGGGTAGCGGTCATCGAGCAGGGCCATGTACGCGGTCACCCGGTTGGAGAAGCGAAGGAGATTGAGATTCCAGTCAAACCACCACCGCGGATACTTCTGCCGGAACACGATCATCAGGACGACCGGCAGGAAGACCGCCCCGCCGCCGATCGCCAGCGTCTGCATCGCCGACTCGTTGTCGCTGTGCAGGGCCGCGCTCGGCAGCATGCCGATCACGATGAGAATCGGAATCGCCGCGAAAATTCGCAAAGCGGTGGCGAGCCGGTTGAGCGGCCGGCTGGGAAAGTCGACGTCGAACTGCACCGGGTAGCTGCTTACCATTGGTTTTCTCCTAGCTGAATTACGAGTTGGGTCATTCGGCGTGCAGGACTTCAACCACGTTGGTCCGGGCGGCCCAGCGCCCTGGGATCACGGCGGCGACAACCGCCACGATCACCCCGCCCAGCGGAATGAGGATCACCTGCCAGGGTTCGAAGGCGCCGTGGGCGGCGGGCGGCGGCGCGGTGCCGCCGACGCTGCTGATGATCAGGTCGAACAGCGCCCCGCTCATCCAGATGCCCGCCGGTACCGCAAGGAGAGCACCGACCAGCGCCAGGAAGCCCGCGGAGCTCGCGACCATCCCGATCACCTGGCGCGGGCTCATGCCGAGCGCCTTGAGTGTCGCGGTATCCCGCACGCGCTCGCGCGTGTTCAGCATCAGGGTGTTGAAGATGCCGGCGACGGCGATCAGCGCGATCACCGCGGCAATGGCGAACAGGACGCCGGCGATCGAGTTGAGAAAGGTGGTGTCACCGGTGCTGTTGGCCTGCACGTCAAGCAGGTCCGGCTCGGCCGCCGCCAGGCGCTTCACATAGGCCTCGATGTTTGAACCTGGCTTGAGTGCGACCAGGTAGCTGGACGGCGAGAGGTCCGGGGCGGCCGCCGCGATCGTCGACCAGTCCAGGATCAGCTCGTGGCCGCCGGGACCGGAAACGAGGTCGTAGAGCACGC
The DNA here is from genome assembly GCA_005887685.1 of Chloroflexota bacterium. Classification (GTDB taxonomy): domain Bacteria; phylum Chloroflexota; class Dormibacteria; order Dormibacterales; family Dormibacteraceae; genus 40CM-4-65-16. The sequence goes on from VBHJ01000021.1 coordinate 1,006, forward strand.
CCACGACCCGCACCCGGAGGTCGGCGCCGTGAAAAGTCGCAGTAAAACTGTCGCCGAGCTTGAGGTGGGCGTCGTGAAGCAGACCCGCGGGAGCCACCACTTCTCCTGGACCGTCGATCCAGCGACCCGAGGTCACCTGGTAGCCCAGCGCCGATGAGTTGCCGCGAAGGATTACCGAGTAGGCGGGATCGGCGATCCCGGGCACGGTGATGCCGGTGATCGTCTGCGCGACCACGCGCTCGGTCTCAGGCTGCGAGCTGATCAGCCGAGTGGCGTCGGCGTCCGCAAGCGCGGGGCCCTTCGTGACCACGACGTCCACGTTTCCGAGGTGCCCCTCGTACTTGTAGATCCCATAAAAGCTGCCGGTTTCTCCCAGCGCGACGTACATCGTCGCAACGCCCAGGAAGACTGCGACCAGGGTGAGGATCGCCCGCATGGGGCGCGCCGTCGCGTCGCCCAGACCCAGCACCACGGCCCGCGGGAGGCGGGCCCTGGAGGCCATGCGGCGGAGCCAGCGCCCGCTCTGGCCGCGGGGCGCGGTGGCGTTGGCGATCACGATGACGGGCTTGAGCAGGCCGGCCCGCACCGCCGGAATCACAGCCGCGATGGCAACGATGAGCAGCGCGCCGCCCAGCGCGAGGAGGTCGACCGCGGGCGAGAACGTCCCCTGGTAAGCGAGGCCCAGCGCCTGCGAGCTGCTGGCCGCCAGGGGCTGGCCCAGGACCGTGCCGATGGGAATGCCGACGATGCAGGCCGCCGCCGCGGGGACCATGACCTGGAGCACGAATACCCCAACCACCTGCGGTGGTGTGAACCCGATCGCCTTCATGATCCCGATCTCGCGATACCCGGAGATGACGATGCCCGTCACGAGGTTGGCCACGATCGCCGCGGTCGCCGCGAGCGCGAAGACGCTGAAGGCCATGAGGACGCTGGTGAGCACCTGTGTCGAGACGTGGAAGACGCTGCTGATGAATATGTAGTTGACCGAGTCGGTCACACTCCCAGCTGGAAGTGAGGCGCGCAACAGGTCCGTTCGCGCCTGCAGCTGAGCGCTCGTGGGATCAGTGGCGAATCGGTAGCTCATTCGGTAGGAGGACGAGCCCGCGAGGGTCAAAGGCGCGAATGCCGAAGGAAGGACCCAGGCGTGCTGCTGGCCGCCGACGTCCGCGCGGACCTCATCGATGTCCGCCACCAGGGCGGTGACCTTGAGGACCGGCTGCTCCGGAACGCTGAGGACCGTCAGCCGGTCCCCCACCGAGACGTGGTTGATGTCGGCAAAGGACCGCGTCAGCGCGATCTCGTTGCCGGCTGCCGGCCAGCGGCCCGCCGTGATGCGAAGCTGCTCGACGTCCCCGTTGGGATTGCCGCGCGCGATGGTGGTCACCAGATACTTGTGTCCGCCCGTCCGAAACTGCATGTCGGTGGCGGGATACGGACCGCCAAACGCGACCGCTCCGATGAGCGCCGGCGTTCCGGCGAGAGTGGCCGGATCTACGCGGCTGTCGAACGTCACCTGCAGGTGGGCGCCTTTCTGTGCGTCGAACGCCGCCTGATAGGGATCGCGCGCCTGCGACAGCAGGGTCAGCGTCATCGTGGCCGTTACCACCGCCAGCAGGGTCGTGCCGAAGATGACGATGGCCGGCAGCCGCCGCCGGCGTAGGTCTCGTATGGCTTTGAGGAGGACCGCCGTCATCGCGACGCCTCCTCGCCCCGGACGCGGATCACCTCAGAAGGTGCCCGCTCCGGGCTCTCGAGCCGCGCGTCGTCGACGATCTTTCCGTCCATCACGCTGATCACTCGCGCGGCGTGGCGGGTCGCGAGCTTTGCGTCGTGGGTGACGAGCAGGATCGTCTGACCGTCGCGGTGAAGCTGGCCGAGGAGCTCCATCACCTGGTCGCCTGTCTTCGTGTCGAGCGCGCCGGTCGGCTCATCGGCGAGCAGCAGCGTCGGGTTGTTGATCAGGGCGCGCGCGAGCGCGACGCGCTGCTGCTGGCCCCCGCTGAGTCGGGCGGGATAGCGATCGGCCACGTCTGGGATGCCCAGCTGCTCCATCAGCTCGCGTCCGCGAACATTCGCGTCATTGCCCTTGAGCTGGGCGGGGATGAGGACGTTCTCCAGCGCCGTCAGGTTTGGGAGCAGGTAGAAGAACTGGAAGACGAATCCGATGTGGTCGCGCCGGAACCTCGCGAGTGCGGACTCGCCCAGGTTGCCGAGGTTTGTTCCACCCACCGCGACGGTTCCGGAGGAGGGCCTGTCCAGGCCGGCGACCAGGTTGAGCATGGTCGACTTGCCGCTGCCCGACGGGCCCATGATCGCCGTGAATTCGCCCTTCTCGACCGACACCGACATGTTGTTCAGAGCGCCGGTGATGCCGCCCTGATACACCTTGCTGACGTTGTCGAGCCGGACCAGCTCGCTCATTCCGCCGCTCCCCCCTCCGCTCCGAAACGCTCTGAAGAAAGTTCGTCCATCCATTTGAGATCTGCCTCCGTGTGCAGTAATGCGCCGCGCACAAGCCGCGCCAGGTCGATGCGGCCGTCACGACGCGCCCGTTCTTCCAGCCGGTTGAGGTCCCGCAGGCGCTGCAGGTAAGCGCGCTTCTGGCGAGCCAGCATCTGCTGCAGACCGCCGTTCGCGATGCGGGTCGCGAGGAGGAGCTTCACGTAGATGTCCTCGTGCAGCTGCTGGGGCCCGGAGTCGGCCTCCGCGAGCCACTGGTCGAGCGCCTTGTGACCCTCGGGCGAGAGCTCGTAGCTCTGCTTGCCGCGGTCTCCGCGGCGACCGACGGGCCGCACGAGACCGTCGCGCTCGAGGCGCTGCAGGGTCGTGTAGATCTGGCCGATATTGACTTCCCAGGTCCCACCGAGCATCGCCTCAAAGCGGTTCTTCACCTCATATCCATGGAGCGGCTCCCCTTTGAGGAGCCCCAGCACGCCGTACTTAAGCGACAATCTTTCGTCTAACCATACTCAGTATGTATGCCGAGTATGTATGAGAGCCGCGCGAAAGTCAAGGCCCTGCTTGAAGATGGCGCCGCCGACCGATGCGGCGGATGATCAGTCGGATCTAGAAGCGCACTCGCGCCCGCATAGAAAGAGGACGCGCGCGAGCGCCGGCTAGCTCTTGGGTCTCCGGCGCCTCACCGCGGTGATGAGCCGCACCACCCACCAGCCCACCCACGCCAGCACCACCAGCACGACCCCGACCTCGAGCACGGCCATTCCCGGCTCGTTGGTCTTGAACGCGGTCAACTTCGCCGCGTTCGGCGAGGGTGAGGATGACGACGTGGTGGTCGGCTTGGCGCCCTTGGGCGGCGTCGACTGCTTGGGAGTGGCAGTGGGCGCAGGCTTCGTGCCGCTCGGCGCCGTGGGCGTGGGCGTGTGGTTGCCGGACGGCGGGCGCGGCGGCAATATGCCGGGCGGGGGCTGAACGGGCCGCGGCTCGCCACCGGGCTCGGTACCGGGCTCGGGACCGGGCTGGGCCTCGGGCTAGGCGCGGGGCTGGGGACCGGACTTGGAGTCTGGCCTGGCTGAGGGCTGGGCACCGGGCTCGGCACAGGGCTGGGTGGCGGGGGTGGTGGCGGCGTTGGCTTCGGGCTCGGCACCGGGCTGGGTGGCGGAGGTGGTGGCGGGGGTGGTGGTGTGGGGCTCGGCGGTGGAGGCGGAGAAGCGCAGCCGCCGAAGGCTGTCCGCGCGCCGGAGATCGAGTTGGCGGACGAATCCAGGGCGAACGGGATGCCGTTCTCGCTGAACCAGACCACCGCTTTGATCCGCGGGAACTGAGACCCAAGCGCGGAAGCGGAGTCGATGATCCACTGGCCCTTGGAGACGCCGGCGGGATCGCCGGCGACCGGTTCGGCGCTGCCCCACTCGGCGAACATCATCGGCTTCGAGGAGAGGCCGGCCAGCTTGGTGTAGATCTGCATGTCGCCCAGCAGCTGAGCGAGTGACTCCCACTGGCCGGCGGCGGCACCCCAGTTGTAGACGTCGATCGCCATCCAGTCGACATACGCGTCGCCGGGATAGAAGGACCGCTGGTCCACTCCCGCCGGGTTCCACGCGTCGGGGTTCCAGACCCACTGCACGTTGGTCGCGCCGACGCGGGTGAAGCGGTCGTGGATGTGGCGGAAGGCTGCGATGTAGTCGGCTTGCGTGTTGCCGTTGACGCCGTAGCCCCACGGGTACCAGTTGCCGTCCATCTCGTGGAGGACGTCGAGCATGACCGGGTAGCCGTAGCTGTGCAGGCCAACGGCCCAGGAGTCGATGTAGGCGTCGTAGTTGCCGGCTGCGATGTTCCTGAGCGGGAACGCGTTGTTCCCCACCGTGAATGGAGCGCCCCACGCTTCCCAGGTAAGCAGCGGCGTGGCGCCCCCGCCGCCGACCGAGTTGTAGTTGCGAATGTTGTCGAAGAGCGGGTGGACATAGGCCCAGGTGCCCCATGAGGCGCCCCACTGCGTGTACCAGTGCACGATCGTCGTGTGACGGTTGATGCTGGTGTCGAGGGCGCGTAGGGAGGTCATCGCCGGATCGAGCGGAGCGTTGGTCTGATAGGCGCCCCATTGGACCGTGCACGGCGCAACATTGGCCTGCGCAGGCTTGGCGGACACGAGGCCTGCGAGGATCAACGGCGCGACGAGCACGGCTGCGATCAGGCAAGCGGAAGCAGGATGGACACGCACGCCTTTCGAGGCACCTCCAGCGACCGGGGATCAAACGCGCTTAACGCCATAGGGGCCGAAACCCTGCGTTCGGACGGGGCCGGCGGGGGGCGCCTGCGCGGAGCATAGGCGATGCCCGTCCCGATGGGGACTCTCGCCCATTTACTCAGGCCGATAGGCACGGCTAGGCTCGAAAAAAGGATGGGTGCACGCACGCGCCCGGCGGCCACCGGTTGACCGCCCGGAAACCACCCGACATAAAGACCATCGGCGATTCACTGCGGCACCGCCGGGTGCTGATCGCCCTGGTCTTGTTGGTGTGCCTCGGAGCGGCCGGCGCGTTGAGCGTGGTCCGGCACAAGACCTACGAGGCCAGCGCGCTGCTCTACGTCGACGAGCGCCACAACTCCTCGCAGGGCTTCGACCTGGCGCTCCAGGCCGGCGAGCTCCTGAGCCACCACTACATCGAGATGGCCACCAGCCGCGAGGTTCTGAACGCGGCATGCGCAGACGGGGACGTGGCCGCCCTGGTGCCCAACTGCAGCGCTGACGTCCTCACGGGTCACATTCGGGCGGGGACGGTGAACGGCACGAGCATGATCTCCGTCACCGCTGACGCGCGCTCGCCTCAAGCCGCGGCCGCCATCGCCAACGCGGTGGCCAACGGGCTCGTGGCCCAGGACGCTCAGCAGGTCGACCAGCTGCTGAAGCCCACGCGTGACTACCTCGACTCCGAGCTGCAGCGTCTCGACAAGGCGATCGCGGACGCGCGGCAGGCTCTTGCCGCCGCGCCGCCCAACTCGCCGCAGGCGGCGGCTGGGCTGGCCTACCTCAACCAGCTGCAGGGGGAATACGACGCCGACTACGCGCGGCGCCAGGACCTGGCCGTCGAGCAGTTTCGGCTCAGCGGCAACCTTTCGGTGGTCCAGGCTGCCGTGCCGCCGACCAGGCCGTCCGACCCCGATCCGCTGCGCTACCTGGCCGCCGGGCTCGTGGCAGGGCTTGTCCTCGGACTGCTGGTGGCGCTGATGGTGGAGTACTTCGACGACCGGCTGCTGGAGCCGGAGCAGCTCGGCCGCGCCGTGGGAACCGACCTGGTGGTCCGAATCCCCAAGGCGCCGCCTCACGTCAGCAGCCCGGCGCCTTTCGCGCTGGCGCACGCCAACCTCCTGGCCGGCCATCGGCCATTGCAGACCTTGCTCGTGACCGGGGCCACCGCCGGCGACCCTGCCGACGCCGTCGCCTGGGAGCTCGGCGCGGCCGCCACCGAGGCGGGACAGACGGTGGCCGTCATCCCGACCTCGGCTTCGAACGGCGTGCCGCACCCGGAGCCCGACCTGACGGTGATCGCGGCGCCGTCGCCCGAGACCAGCTCGCGGGTGGTGCGGCTGGCCTCCGGCGGCGGCTTCGCGATCGTGGTCGCAACGGCGGGCTCGACCCGCTTCCGCGATGCACAGCGCACCGCAGAGCTGCTGCGCCGGGCCGGCGCTCAGGTGGTGGCGGCCGTCCTGGTGTCCAAGAACGCCGGTCACGGCTCCAATGGGCATCGGTCCAACGGGCGCCGGTCCCGCCTCGGACGCGGCTGACGCCCTAAGTTGGCGGCGATGCTCGTGGCGGCGGGGCTGGGCCTCGGCGTGGTCGGGCTTTCGGCCTGGCGGCCGAGCGCCGGCTGCGCGCTGATGGCGCTGGCTGTCCCGCTCACCGCAGGTCTCGGACGGGACACCCTCATCCCCCTGCTTCGGCCGAGCGAGGCGATGGCGATCGCCGTCCTGGCCGGGCTTGCCTTGAATCGGCTCTGGCGGCCTCGCCGGCTTGCCTTCACCGGGCTGGATCTCGCCGTTCTCGCGTTCGCTCTCGGCTCGGTCGTGATTCCCGTCGTGGTGCTGACGCTGACCCGGATCAGCGCCGACCTCGACACCTGGCGAACAGTTCTTTCACCGGTTCAGTACCTGGCCGTCTACGTAATGTTTTCGCGCTGCGAGCCGACCGTGGAGGTGACCCGGGTGATTTTCAACCTGATGATGGCCGCCAGCATCGTGGTCGCCGGTGTGACGGTCGCCGAGCTCCTTCTACCCAGCGTGCGCAGCGCGGTCGCCGTGTACTACGAGACGCCGGTCCTGCCCAGCTGGGACCCCGTCTACCGTCCGACCTCTCTGCTCGGTCACTTCAGCGCCGTGGGGGCGTTCGGGCTCATGAGCTGCACCCTGGCCCTGGCCCTGGCCGCCACCCGTGTGCCTGGATTCAATGGCGCCTGGCTCAGCCTGGTCATGCTCGTCAACATCGTCTCTCTCCTCGCGAGCGAGACGTGGGCGCCGCTGGTCGCCCTCCCGGCGGTGGTCGCGCTGGTCCTTATCTACAGCCGGCGTGTCCCCCCGCACGTGTGGCTGGTGCTGGGAGTGATCGTCATCTCGGGCATCCTCCTGTGGCCGTTCCTCAGTGAACGCGTGGACCAGCAGCAGGTGGTGGCCGGTGGAGGCGCGGGCCTGGCGGTCCCCGCGACCATGCAGTGGCGGATTCGCTACTGGCAGGAGTTCTTCCTGCCGGCGGCTTCGAACAACCTCTGGTTCGGGACCGGTACGACCATCCCCAGCCTGGTGCCGGAGAGTCTCGACAGCTTCGTCGACAACGAGTACCTGTACGCGGCCTTCCGCGCAGGCCTGCCCGGCGTTGCCCTTCTGCTCGGCGCCTTCGTCTCCATCGGCCTGGTGAGCTGGCGCGAGCGGTTCAGCCCGCTGCCCGCGGCGCGAGCCCTCGGCGCCGTCTGTCTGTCGAACGTGATCGCCATGGCGCTGATGGGCGCCACCTCCGAATACCTGAGCTTCGCCGCGGTGTCGCAGCTCTTCTGGATGCAGGTCGGCCTGCTCGCCGCCCTGCGGGGTCCGGCGCCCGTAGCTGAAAAGCAGCTCGTCGTGATCAGCGGCAGGCCGTCCACCGCCTGGACCGCGAGGCCTGAGATCGCCGGTGGCTAGCCGCCTGCGCCGCGCCGTCCCCGACCTCGAGCTCGTCCGCAAATCTGCGGTCGTGCTTTCCGGGTTCTCGGTGGCCCGGTTGCTCGGTTTCCTGTTTGCAGTGGCTGCAGCTCGCCTGCTGGCGCCCGCCGACTTTGGCCGGATGACGTATGCCCTGGCGCTGGCGGCGATCGCCGGCGTCCTGATCTCGGCCGCGCCATGCGGCCTCTCGCGCTACCTCGCCCGCCACCGCGACGACCTGGCGCTGCAGGAGGACTATTTCGGCAACTGGATGACGGTGGTTGCGCTTCTCCTGGTGGCCAGCACGGCCGTGGCGCTGCCCGCCGCCGCCGCACTGGGCCTGGACGGCTTGATGGTCGTGGGGATCGCCGCCAACCTCGTCGGGGTCACGATCCTGGAGAGCTACAAGGAGATCCTGCGCGGACTGGACCGGTTCACCTCGATGGCGCTCTGCTACGGGCTGGCCAACCTCCTGCAGCTCCTCGCGATCCTGGGCGCAGCCGGTCTCGGCTGGCGCTCACCGGCCCTGTTCGTCGTCATCTATGGACTCTCGGGCTTGGTGGCATGCGTTGTCATGCAGGCCGTTGCGCCGGTCCACCTGCGCTTTGGGTGGCCTGTCCTGACGCGATCGCGGATGCTCGAGGTGCTCCGCTTCATCCGGCCGTTGCTGCTCCAATCGGTCTTCTTTGCGGTCTGGCTCAGCTCGGACCTGATCCTGGTCCAGCACATGATGAACGCCACCGCGACGGGCAACTATGGAGCGGCCAAGACTCTTTCCAATGCCGTCTGGCTGGCGCCTGCCGCGATCGGCACGGTGCTGGTGCCGCGGGTGGCGCGCCTCCCGGACGCGGAGTTGAAGCGCTACCTGCCGCGCGTCGCGGCGTTGGCGGCGCTGGTCACCGTTCCGGCGGCCGTCGCCCTCTGGGTTTTCGAGCAGCCCCTCACGGCGTTCACCTTCGGCACCCGCTATCCCGACGCGGCCGCACCGCTGGGCTTGCTCGGCCTGGGGATGGCGCTCCACGGTCTGTACATGGTCCCGTTCGGCCTGTGGATCGGCCTCGGCCGCCCGACGATCGACATGGTCGCGGCGGCGGTCGGGATGGTCTGCACGGTGGGTGCCGCGCTCGTTCTCATCCCGTCAGGCGGACTCATGGGCGCCGCAACCGCGTTCTGCCTCGGCTCGGCGCTGCGGCTGGCTGTGATAAGCGGCTTCACGGTCTGGGCCATATACCTGCGGCCCGAGTCGGCTTCCCGTGTGGCGTTGTCACGCGAGGTGGCGCTGCCTTGATCCCCATCGCGCGGCCCACGCTCGGCCCTGAGGAGGAGGCGGCGGTGATCGAGGTCATGCGGTCCGGAGCGCTGGCCCAGGGCGAGCGTGTGCGCCAGTTCGAGGAGGCGTTCGCCGGCGCGATGGGAGCGCAGTTCGCGGTCGCGACGTGCAACGGGACCGCCGCGCTCTACCTGGCGCTGCTGGCGCATGGCATCGGGCCGGGTGACGAAGTGATCACGAGCCCGCTGACCTTCATCGCCACGGCCAACGCCATCCGCCACACGGGCGCCAGGCCGGTCTTTGCCGACGTCGACGACACGCTGAACATCAGCCTCGAGGCGGCCGGCAAGTTGATCGGGCCCAAGACGCGCGCGATCGTGCCGGTTCACCTGCACGGCAATCCGTGCGACCTTCGTGCTCTCTCAGCGCTGGCGGAGCGGCACCATCTGGCGATCATCCAGGACGCGTGCCAGGCCATCGGGGCGACGATCGATGACAAGCCGCTGGGCAACTTCGGCACGGCCGTCTACTCCCTGTATGCGACAAAGAACATCACGACCGGCGAGGGCGGGATGATCATCTCCAACGACCCGGCGGTCGCGCAGGCATGCGCCAGCCTCCGCCATCAGGCCTACAGCAGCCGGCCGTACATCCACGAGGCGGCCGGGTACAACTTTCGAATGACGGAGATGGAGGCGGCCATCGGACTGGTCCAGCTGCGCAAGCTGCCGCGCATCACCGCGCGCCGGCGGGAGCTGGCGGCTGCGTACGACGCAGCGATCGGCGACGCATACGTGCGGCCCCGCACGCTCCCCGGCCATCGCCACGTGTACCACCAGTACACGCTGCGGGTGCCGCGGTCGGAGGTGCAGTCGCGCGACTCTGTGCGGGAGGAGCTGGAGCGGAACGGAGTAGCGACGGGGGTGTACTACCCGCTGCCCATCCACCTCCAGCCGCCCTATCTCGTCGATGGTTCTGGTGTCTCATGTCCGGGAGCAGAGCGGGCGGCGCTCGACATGTTCTCGATCCCGGTCCATCCCGGGGTCAGCGACGGCGATTGCGCGCTGGTCGCGGAACAGCTGAACCGGATCGCCGGCCAGGTGAAACTGCAGGCGCGATAGCACGCCGGGCTGGAAGAAGGGCTGGGAAGGGGGGCGGCGGGGGGCGCCTTGGTTGCTGGGGGCGGCGCCTGCGAAGGCCGGAGAAAAGGAACTGGGAAGGGGGCGGCGGCGCGGGTGCCTGGCGGCTCCGAGACGGGCTGGTCTGAACTGAAATTGTTGTTTATTTACTTGACATTTCGTACGTTTGTTCGTATGATTTGGGAATGCTCCAGCCGTCTGTTTCGGACCAGCAAATCGCCCAGGAGCTGGTCTTTCTCGAGCACCAGATCTCGCTCCTTCAGGTCGAAGCTTCGATGCTGGTCGCCGAGCTGTCTCGGACCGGCTTCCTGGAGGACGCCGGCTACAACAGCCCCACCGACTGGCTGCGCTACAACTGCCACCTGACCGACAAGGTGGCCGGCGACCGGATCCAGGTCGGCAAGCATCTGGCCGAGCTGCCGATGAGCGTGGATTACCTGCGCGATGGCGAGATCGGCTTCAGCCACCTGGCTGTGATGGCCCGCACTGGGCAAGGCCTTTGAGGAGCGCAAGCTGCTCGGCCTGGCGCTCGAGCTCACGCCGGGCAAGTTCTATTACCAGTCCCTTCACTACCGGCACTCGGTCGACGCCAAGAAGTACGCCGAGGAACAGAACGAGCAGGAAATCAATCACCACCTCTCCTTGACCACGGGCGAAGACGGCCACCTGCTGATCAACGGAGTGCTCGACCCGGTCGGTGGGGCGGCGGTGCGCAGTGCGCTGGAGCCCCTCGCCCAGAAGTCGGGCGCCCACGACGACCGGTTGCTGCCGCAACGCTACGCCGACGCCCTGGTCGAGTTGGCCTCGGCGGGTAAGCCCGCCAATCTGCAGGTTACGGCCACGATCGAAACCCTGAAGGGCCTGGCGGGGGCGGCGGCGGGCGAGATGGAGTTCTCGCTGCCGATTTCCTCCACCTCGATCCAGCGCATGGCTTGCGACTGCAGCGTCACCCGGGTCCTGCTCAGCCAGGAGTCGGTGACGATCGACGTCGGCCGATCACGGCGTGTCATCTCTGGGGCGCTGCGGACCAAGTTGAAAGCGCGCGACGGTAGCTGCCGGTGGCCGGGCTGCGAGCGACCGGCTTCCTGGTGCGACGGCCATCATCTCGTGCACTGGGTGGACGGCGGCGGGACCGACCTCGACAACCTGGTCCTGCTTTGCCGCCGGCATCACCGGATGGTGCACGAGGGCGGGTGGCAATTGATCAAGTACGAGGATGGGCAGGTCTTGACCATCGCACCGACCGTCACCTTCGGGTTGCCGAGGGGTCCAGACTAGACGACCCCTGTCGCCTAGTCCCCCGGGATCTGCACTGGCGCCCGCAGCCAGGTCTTGATGGCCAGCGGGTTGACCGTCGCCATCGGTCCCGCGACCGACATGCCCCCGGTGAAGCGGTCGAGCACGTTGGCGGTCAGTCGCTCGAGGCGGACGTCAGCTCCCGGCCCGGCAAAGCTGTCGAGCCCGTAGCTCCACGAGATCGTCCCCGCGCAGAAGACCCATGCGCCGCTGGGGGCCTGGTAGATCGACGAGTTGGAGGTGTCGGCGGTGCCGTTCACGTCGGTGAATGGAGATGCCGACAGCAGCGCGTATCCGCTGCCCGCGGGCAATGGGTATTGGCTCTCGTACTTGTCCATCTCGTAACCGACGATGCCGGGCACGTGGTTGCCGTCGAGCATCAGAGTGCCGGTGTAGATGGAGTTGCCGGTGTTGGTCGCCACGTAGTCGACGTTTGCGCCCCACCCCACGTAGGACGTGTACTGGATACCGAGCATCGACTGTTCCGGCCGGTTGACGGGAGCAGAGCGCGTTTCGGTCGTGGTGGTCGGTCCCTGCACGGGGTCGAGCGCGGGGAAGCGGTAGTGGACGACTGTGCGGTTCGGCGTGCCGTCGGCGGCCGCCTCGTACCTTACCTGCCGGTAATCGGTGTTGGCGCCGAAGAAGCCGACGTTGACACCTGCGTCTCGCGCTGTCTCGACCGCGTCGCGCATCTCCTTGGTCCAGTACTCGCTGTGGCCGACTGCGATGAAGGCGCGGCTCCGCAGCAGGTTGGCTCCGTTGAGCTGCGTGTCGAGATCGGTCGAGTAGGTCACGTCGTAGCCGGAGCGCTCGATCCAGCGCACGAAGTCGACTTCCCAGAAGAGGAAGTCGCCGACGCCAAGATCGTTGAATGGCCGGTTGAAGGAGACCTTCACCGCGCGAGTGGTGCCCGCGATGGTGGGTGCCCCGAAGCTGGCGTAGTCGTAGAGGCTCTTGCCGGTCGCGTGGTCGTCGGGGTAGTTGTTGTACCCCTCGTATGTGTTGATCGGCTGCTGGTAGAGGATCGCCGCCGGGCGGCCATCACGCACCACGAAGATCATGTAGTCCTGGTATCCGACCTGGCTGATCATCTTCACCAGGTAGATGCCGCTGGTCCAGGTCGTGGGCACGGTCAGGCTGTACGAAGGCGACCATCCGCAGTCGATGAGCCCGGTCGTCGCGTCGGGGACGCAAGGCGCCTGGGTGGTGCCCGGGATCAGCCCGGTGATCCCCATCAGCCGCCCGCCTAAGCCCTGATACCAGCCCATTCGGTAGAAGGCCAGCACGAAGCCCTGGGCGGGGTTGACGCTGACGTTGAAGTTGATCGTCTGCCCTTGCATCACGCTGGGCGTCGACGTGTAGCCCTTGATCTGGTTGTTGACGTCGTCCGCAATCGGCCCGCTGGGCTGCCAGTCCGATGTGCCGGCGCTCAAGTTTTCGTACTGAATGGGGTTGGGCGACGAGAGCAGGTCTGCCTTCGACGTGCCCACGTTGGTGACCAGAATCAGGAGCGTCACGACCGCCGACGAGCTGAGCCTTTTGAACATCTCTTGTCCTACCTCACCAATCCTTCTTCATGGCGGGAGCAGCGGTCACGGGCTCGCGGCTCGAGACGCACGCGACCCGAGCCCTGGCCAGTGCCGCTCTCCCATACCAGAGCGTACTGATGCGTTTTTCAGCCGGGAATGGCCGTTAACGACTCGGGTCGGGGCTACAGTCCCACGCCGCGTGGTACTGGCGAGCCGCGGCTCGATCATCGGCCCATTGAGGCGCGGAAGCTCGGGTGCTTACGTGAGTCCTGCGTGAAGCGGGTGCTCGACATCGCGGTTGCGGCGACGGCGCTGACCTTCCTCGCGCCTTTTTTCGGTCTCCTCGTCTTGATCGTGCGCCTCGACAGCCCGGGGCCGACCTTTTTCAGCCAGCGCCGAGTCGGCCGCCACGGGATCGTCTTCACGCTGTGGAAGGTCCGCTCCATGTACGAAGGCAGCAGCCAGTCACTCCATCACCAGGCTTCGGTCGATTGGTTTGACGAACGGCGGAACGGACGGCGCTACAAGTCCGACGTCGACCCGCGAGTGACGAGGGTGGGTCGCTTTCTGAGGCTGTCGAGCTTCGACGAGCTACCGCAGCTGTGGAATGTCCTCAAGGGCGAGATGAGCCTGGTGGGCCCGCGACCGGTGATGGACTACGAGCGCTGCCACTTCGTCGGGTGGCATTTCGAGCGCGAGATCGTGCGTCCCGGGATCACCGGCCTGTGGCAGGTCTCGGGCCGCGACCGGCTGTCCGCCCCGGAGATGCTGGCGCTGGACCTGGAGTACGTGCGCAGCCGCTCGTTCTGGTTGGACATGAAGATCCTGGCCCGAACCGTTCCGGCCGTGCTCGGCGAGCTGCGTTCCAAGCGTGCGAGCCGCGAACCTGAGCTCAGGCCCCAGCCACGCGCGTAGCCGCCTCGGGGTCGACCGGCCGCGGCAAGGCCAGCGCCTCCACGACACCCAGGTAAACCACACGCTGGTGCGGCCATCGATAGGGTTCGTTGGCGCGCACCGCGTTTCGCACCAGGCGTTCGCGCAGAGCTGGATCGCGATAGAGCTCCGCGATGACGCGGGCGAGGTCGGCGTCGTCGCCCGAGGCGAACATCTGGAAGCAAGACTCGTCGAAGTACGCCTCCACCGAGCGCGTGCGCGACACGATGGCGGGCTTGTGCATGGTGATGAAGTCGAACATCTTGTTGCAGTGCGTGAGATCGCGAAAGATGTTGCGCCTCACGGCGACCACGCCCGCGTCGGCGGCGGCCATTGCGTTCAGCAACTCCTCCAGCGGCACGAAACCACCGGCCACGTAGACGCGATCTTCGACCTGCAGGGCGCGGATCAGACCTTGCACGTCGTTCAGCGCTGAGCCCTCTCCGTAGATGGCCAGCCGCAGGCCCGGGATCTCGTCCTTGAGCCGCGCGACCGCCCGCACGATGGTGTCGATGCCGTATCGCTGCTCGACCGATCCATGGCAGATGAGCCGGAACTCACCGTCCGCCGGCGCCACCGGCGCATGCCTCTCGGGATCGAAGAAATCTTCGTTGGCCGAGTTCATGACGACGCGGATGCGACCGGGCGCCGCTCCTCTACCCTCGAATGCCTCGCGCATCTGGTCGGTGCACGTGATGACCGAGTTCGCAAAGCGGATCGCCGCCTGCTCCAACCAGGCGAGGACCCGCACCGCCGGATGACGCATTCCGACGTCGTACTTGACGGCGTAGAACTCCGGCATGCATTCGTGCAGGTCGAGGAGCACATGCGCTCCCAGCAGCCTGGGCACGACGGCGGCAAAGACGAGCGTGTCGGGCATCGAGTTCACCTGCACCAGGTCGAAGCGCCGCCTGAGATGGAGCATCGCGGCCAGGAATGCCGCCACCAACATGAACCCGCCGTACTCGAAGAGGTAGCGTGCCTTGCCGCTGCCACGGTTGGCAATCGCGATTCGGTGGACGGTTACGTTGCCGATCCGTTCCCAGCCCGGCTCGTCTGGCCTACGCAGGCATACGACGTCCACCTCGTGCCCTGCCCCTTCCAGCGCGAGCACCTCGCGCCTCACGCGCGGGTCGAGGGGATAGAAGCCCTGGCGGATGACGCAGATGCGCGCCTTCATGTGTCGCTCAACGCCGCCGCGTCGTCGCGCCGGGGGCAGCTGCCGAAAGCCTGCGTGGCCGCGGCCTGCACGTCGGAAGGTGCGTCGATCACCAGCTCGGTGCCCAGCTCGTTGAACCAGACGACTGCGCGAATGCGGGGAAAAGACTGCGGGAGGTCACGGCCCAGCTCGGAGATCCATGCCGCCTTGTTCGCCGGCACCGCGCGCGGCGGAGGGCTGGCCTGGCTCGCCACCTCGGCCAGCATCATCGGCTTGTAGGGGTCGAGCGCCGAGACCTGGCGGTAGATCGGCGCGATCTCGTCATACGGTGAGCCCCACGAGGAGTTGGAGTTGTAGGCGTCGATCGCCAGCCAGCTCACGTACGAGCTCCCCGGATAAAAGGCCGCGGCGGAGGTGCTCGTGGAGGTGTTGTTCGGGTTCCATACGAACCGCACGTTGGCCGCGCCCGCCTGTGCGAAGCGGTCGTGGACGTGCCTGTAGGCGGCGACGTACAGGTCCGGTGTATTTCCGTTGACGCCTGACCCCCACGGATACCAGTCCCCGTTCATCTCGTGGGCGAAGTCCAGCAGGACCGCGTAGCCGAGGTCCCTGAGGCCTGCCGCCCAACTGTCGATGTAGGGGTCGAACTCGCCGCCCGCGATTGCGGTGAGCGGCATGTCGGTGCCGTCGCGCTGGAACGGTGGCGCCCACGGCTCCCAGGTGATCAGGGGAACCGAGCCGTCCTCGCCGACGGATGCATATTCATGCATGTTGTCGAGCAGCGGTCGCTGATAATCGAAGGTGCCCCATGAGGCGCCCCAGGGCACGTACCAGTGGACGATCTGGGCGTGCCTCCCGACGTTTTCGTCGACCGACCGATACGGCGCCATCGTGCCGTCCAACGGGCCCCCGGTCACGTACGTCCCCCACACAACACGACAGGGCGAGGGCGAAACCTCCGAGCCCCTGAGACTGAGCGCCGTGGTGAGCGCAGCGACCAGCAGGCCGCCCGCGGCCAGCAGTGCGAGGCGGCGACGAGACGGCGGTGCCGCTGGTCGACCTCGTCCGCCTAGCTCTTGACGGCTACTGCGATCAACCACCAGTGCTCGCCCGGAGTGTTCGGGCTCACCGCTTCCAGCACCCGGTGGCTGGGAGCCAGCATCCTGACCATGAAGGCGCCAACGCGCCAGGACCTTACGCGCCGGCGCAGTCCGAAGACATCCCGCTTCGCGAGCCGTCTGGCCGTGCTCTTCCAGGTGCTGACCTCGTATCGCATCTGCCCATACAGCTCCTGGAGTCGGAAGTACTCGCCGATCAGTTCGACGAACTCGAGCTTCGACAGCTCCGCGACGTGGAACTCGTTGATCTCGTGCGCCTTGCCCGTAATGATGTCGCGGTCTGGGCTCGAGAGGACGAGGGTTCCCCCCGGCTTCAAGATGCGGCGGAACTCCGACAGCATGACCCGCTGGTTGCGCACATGCTCGAGCGTTTCGAATGACACGATCGCATCGCACGAGCAGTCCGGGAGGGCAATCGGCTCGGACAGATCAGCCCGGACGAACTCGATGTTCGGGAGCGGGTAGTGCGCACGAGCGTGCGCGAGCGCATCGAGGCTGAGGTCGACCGCCACCACGCGGCGCGCGTGCTGCGCCAGGATGCCGCTGCCGTAGCCGGATCCGCAGGCGGCGTCGAGGACTGTCGCATCCGCCCCAATCCGGCTGCACGCGAATCGATACCGCCCGAGATGCAGCTCTTCCTGGATATGTAATCCAGAACCCAGGTAGAGGCGCTCCAACGCGGGCATTCGACCGAATCGTGCGGGGAGTCAATCGCACCGTCAATCGGCAGCTGGTCCCGACACCTGAGCCAAATGTCCCGGGTTGGAATCGGTGCCACCCATTCCGTCTTGCTCGGGCGACACCTTAGCCTGAGGGAGATTAGTGCCGCAGGCCATCAACGCTTATCGCCCCCTAGCCGCGATCGCCTGGGACGGCTTCCAAGCGCGGACGCAGGCCCTGGCAACGCTCCTCGATGGCACGGCCTGGCATATCAGGCCGCGCCGCAACCTGACGCCCCTGCTGCCCGGCCGCTACGTGCTGGATGCGGTGCGGACGTGGCGCCTGCTGCAGGAGCAGCAGCCACGTGCGGTCCTTGTCATCTC
The DNA here is from genome assembly GCA_005887685.1 of Chloroflexota bacterium. GTDB lineage: Bacteria > Chloroflexota > Dormibacteria > Dormibacterales > Dormibacteraceae > 40CM-4-65-16. The sequence continues at coordinate 18,122 of VBHJ01000021.1, forward strand.
GCCGCCTGTTTTCGCGCCGCTGACGGCGTGGCTGTGGGCCGTTTCGCATCGACGCCCGTTCGTGGTCGACTGCCACACCGGTGCCTTCCACGGCTTGAAGTGGCGCTGGTCGCGGATCGTGCACCGACTGCTTTTCCGCGACGCGACCGCCGTCCTCGTCCACACCGAGGCCGACGAGGAGCTGGTCCGGTCCTGGGGCATCCCCGGGTTCCTGCTGCCCGACGACGTGCCCGACCCTGCGCAGGCGGCGCCGCGTGCGCGCTCCTCACGACCCCAGGTGGTCGTCGCCGGCAGCTTCGATGGCAACGAACCGGTCGGAGTCGTGCTGGCCGCCGCGGCGATGCTGCCGGAGGTCGAGTTCCGGCTCACGGGCGATCCGCGTCGTGTGCCACCCGCGGTACGGGAACGAGCTCCGGCCAACGTCACCTTCACCGGATGGCTCGCCTACCCGGATTTCCTCGGCGAGCTCATGGCGGCGCACGTGGTGGGCGTGTTCAGCACCGACCCGAACATCATGAATCGCGCCGCGTTTGAGGCGGTCGGCCTCGGGCGGCCGCTTGTCCTGTCCGACCTGGCGGGACTGCGCCGCCGCTTCGGCGAGGCGGCCGTGATGTGCCCGAACGAAGCCGGGGCAATGGCGACGGCACTCCGGCAGGCGCTCGAGCAGCAGGAGAGGCTTGCGCTGCGCAGCGCCGGCCTCGGGCCGCGGCTGCGCGCTCAGCACGCCGGTGCGCTTGCGAGGCTGCGCGTGCTGCTGGACGGAAGCCTGCGGACGCAGCCGGCATGACCTCCTCCGCCGCCCGCGGCTCACCTCGAGCGAAGCGCCTCGACCGGATCGCCCGCGCGGGCCAGTACCTGTCGCGAAACGGGGTGCGCTGGACGGCATACGCGGCGCTGTTCGGCCTGCTGACGCGAGCGAACCACGCCGTCTACCAGGGCATGGTCCGCCTGGAGCGGCGGCACGCTCTGAGCGGGCGCAACAGCGTGGAAAACAACTACCGGGTCTGGGACACGTGGGACTGGTCGCAAGGCGGCGAGGAATGGACGCAGTCCGAGGAATGGAAGCAGTCGCTGATCGATGACGTGATCCGGGCGCAGCTGGTGCCGCAGACGACCATGCTCGAGATAGGTCCCGGCGCCGGACGGTGGACGAAGCCGCTGCTGGAGATGGCCAGCCACCTGGTCGTGGTGGACCTGTCCGACCGCTGCATCGCGCTCTGCCGGGAGCGCTTCTCGGGCGCACCCAACATCGAGTTCCATGTCAACGACGGGCGCTCGCTGACGGCAATCCCCTCCGACAGCATCGACGGGGTGTGGTCATTCGACGTTTTCGTCCACATTGCCCCGCCCGACGTCGATTCGTACCTGGCCGAGATCCATCGCGTTCTACGGCCAGGCGGTCGCGCGGTGATCCACCACGGGCGCGACGGTCACGAGCACTTCGCCGCCGACGCCGGCTGGCGCAGCGGCATGACCGCCGACCTTTTCGCCGAGATGCTGCGCAAGCACGGCCTCAAGCTGCGAGGGCAGTTCGACTCCTGGGGGCCCGGCGGGCGGTTCAATGTGCGCCGGCACAGGGACACGCTCAGCGTCTTCACGAAATAGCCCCCGGCTACCGGTCAGGCGGTCGGCTTGGTCAGCACCACGAACGCGCAGAGCGGCTTGACCAGGGCCGCCGGCGAGTCGACGGGACCCGTGTGAACCAGCCGCGACAGGAGCGGGTGCACCGGGCCGCTGGGCACGGGAAGGAAGTCTCCAAACTCTCGGTCTGACCCGGCGAGCACCCGCTCGCCGACGAACGCGATCTTGTCGAGAGCAAGGCCGGAAGGCTCGATCAACCTCGTGAACAGGTCCGCCTCGGAGTACCGCCGCTGGAAGAACACGCGACCGTCCGCGCGCGTCTTCGACGAACCGGCCCAGTAGAAGGCGTCCGGCTCTTTGTACTCGTCCCTCGAGACCGGCCAGAAAGGAACGGTGACGAGGCACGTGCCCCCCGGGCGGAGGACGCGGCCGATCTCGCGCACGCAGTCGCTGTCGCCCTCGTCTGGAATGTGCTCGAGCACCGACACGGCGTAGACCTTGGTGAAGGACGCAGCCGCATACGTGAGCGCCCGGCCGTCCTGGACGTCGAAGGCCAGGTTCTGCTCCGACAGACCTCGGGCGCGGCGTAGGAGCGTGTACTCGTTGACGAAGTACGCGTCGATGTCGGTGGCGTGCACCTCCGCTCCGACCTTCTCCGCCAGGTACAGCGCCAGCAGCTTCGGGCTGCCGATGTCGAGGATCCTGTCGCCTGGCGTGAAGCGGGCCGCATCCCAGACCAGCCGGTATTCGAGACCCCTCCAGTACGGGACCGGCTGCACCAGGTAGCGGAGGGCGCGCTTGAGCCGTCCCCGCGCCAGCAGGTGCATGCCGACGCGCATCGCGTAGAGGTATAAGTCCGCCAGGTCGAGGCGAGCCGTCTCCCTGTCGGCACTTGACTGTTGACGGACCGATAGCGCGCCGGACATCACGCGGTGAGGTCTGGCCGTGTCGCCGGCAGGGGTCGGTGCTCGATGCTCGGCATTGCCGATCCGTCGACCTGTCCGATCTCGGCCAGGGTTCCGCCCGGCAGATCCTCCACCGCGCTTGCCGCCGACCTGGCCCGCCACCAGCGGGCCACGTCCCTGGGCAACGCGTGGTAGTAGTCATCGCGTTCCCGCATCACGTGGAGAAACTCGCTGTAGACGCGCCACGTTCGAGGGTCTTGCAGGTAGTCCGGGTGGGTGCAGAGAAGCGCCATACCGTGCACCTCCCGCACGAAATCCACTTTGTCCAGCCAGAGACGCGGCGTGGCCTCCCGCAGGATCGTCGCGAGCGTGTGATCCTGCACCAGCGTGTAGGGAAGCTCCACGAAGTGGCCCAGCCGGTACGGCCATACGCTCATGGCCCCGCCGGTGATCGGTTCAAACGGGTCGGTGTCGAAGAACGAGCTGTCGTACTCGATGTCCAGCATCTGCATCCATTCCGGCTGTCGCTGCGTGAGCGGCGCGCGGAATCCGACCGCGTCGAACTCGCGGATGTAGTCGTTGATGCGACTCGCCTGGCGCATGAACTCCTGGCGGTGGAAGAAGAGCTTGCCGTCGTGTCGCAGCCCGTGCACGCCAACCTCGAACCCCTTCGCTCGAAGCTCGTCCATCAATCCCCGATCCAGGCGGTAGCGCTCGGGGACGAAGTTGAAAGAGGATCGGAAGCCCAGCGCCGATTCGAGGTCGGCCACCGCACGCACGAACCGCTGGCCTTCGCCGGTCTCAACGTCGTGGGTCAGCACAAAGGCGTAGCGCCGGCCGGCCGGCCAGAAGTTGAGAAAGGGAACGCTGACCCGTCGCGTGATGCGAAGCAGCTGACTTATCGTCTCGAACTGAAACTGGACGTAGCGTGGCTCGATCGGCCACTGCAGCTGGAGGGCAGAGGCGCGGTGCGCTCCGTACGCCCGCCGCAGCGCGTGGCTGAGCCGGCGCGGGACCGCGGGCTTGACTGCGTAGTACATGCGCTGGGCGGCGCTGGGCTCCCAATGGCGTGGTCCGAACCGGCCTTCGCCCAGCGTCATCGCGAGAAGAGAGCGAATGTCGTCGCCGTGGGCGCGGGCCTCCGTGGGCAGGGTCGCCGCGGCCTGTCGCGTTGCCTCCGCCCACTCCTCGGCCGACGGCGCCGGCCGGGTCATCAGGCGCCAGAGCGCGTCGGGGCCGTTCTGCTCGTAAAGCTCGGGGTTCACAGCGTGGTCCAACCGCGATCCTTCAGCGCGTGAATGGACGGCCGCGGGCCGTCTGGGCGCGCTGAGTTATGCACGTTCCATTCGAGTTTCGGGCGGCTCGGCGCCGTCCACAATGGGACATTCGCCCCGCGCGGGGCCCTGGGGCCCACTCCATGAGGCGCCGCGCGAGACGTCTACGCGGCGTATCGGTAGAGCACTTCGCCCAGCACGCGTCCCACCACCGCGGGGGAATGCCTGATGAGGTGAGCGAGCGCCACCGGCGCCAGCCCGCGCTCCAACTTTGGGGCCAGGGTTCCGATATGCGTGTAGATCAACGGGACCTCCTCCGCGCCCCACCCTGCTTTGAACGCCCTCAGGCTTTCGTGGCCGGCGTCGGTGCGACCGAGGTCATAGGTCGTGCACCCGTTGGCGCAGCCCCACTCGATGGCCGTCCAGTGGACCAGGAAATTCGCGCCAAGGTTCCACCGCGTCCTGTCAGATGCGCCGTACTTGTAGATGAGGTGCCGGTTCCACCGCAGGAACAATGCGGTGGCGATGGGCACGCCGGCCGTCCTGGCCGTGATCACGAATCCGAGGCCCGGCTCGATGACGTTCTGCCACAGCCGCTCGAAGAACCGCCGTGGCTGCACGGGCACCCCCTGGCGCCGCCGGGTCTCGCAGTGGAGTCGGTAGAAGACGTCCAGCTCATCTCTCGAGCGGCTGAGCGTGACCTCGACTCCGGCCTCGCGCGATCTGCGAACGCGCTTCTGGATCCGATTGCGGTGCAGGCGACGGAAGACCCCCTCCACATCGGGTTCGAGCGCCATCAGGTGGCGAGTGCCCACCGCCTGGGGGTGGGCGCCCGCCGCCGGCAGCGCGGCCCGCACCTCCAGGGAACGATCGCCATGGCCGTGCTGCCACCGCGCCATGCCCTCGACGAACAACGCGGGATCGGCGCCGTCGGCGAGGAGGGGCGGGCAATGGTCGGTGAAGGGAAGCGCGATCAACCTGCGCCGGCCGACGGGATTCGAGACCTTGATCACCGGTATGCCGCCCATGAGGGGGCCGTCGCTCATGCGCGACGCCAGGACGAATGCCGGGTACCCATAGGTCTCCTGGACAGCCGAGGACCACGCGGGATGGTGAAAGACCGTCGCGTCTGGGCTGTTGCGGACGAGCTCGAGCCAAGCCGGATCGTCTGGCCGGCACATGACCAGCCCGCCGTTGCCAAAATCGTGCGAGCCCACTGACCCTCCACCGAGGCTAACCGGACGAAGGCCGCTTCGAAAATGGGCGTGCCGCCCGCGACTGGGCGCGAGTCCCACGAGCTCGCACGACGGGCGCCACAGCCGGGCGCCGACGCCCATGTACGCCTCGCCGCGTGGTGCTTAGCGTGGGGAGTGCGCAGCCAATGACTACTCTCCAGAAGCGAACCGAGGCAGTCACGGTCATCGGCGCGGGTCCATACGGCCTTTCGGTCGCGGCGCACCTGCGTGATGTGCCGACCGTGGTCCTGGGCGAGCCGATGGAGTCGTGGCGCGCCATGCCGTCGAGGATGTACCTCAAGTCGGTGTGGAGCGCCTCGAGCCTTGCGGATCCCGACGGCACCTTCAGCCTGGACCGTTTCAGCAGCGAGCGCGGAGGAGCCACACGAGATGCGATCCCTCTTGACTTCTTCATCGACTATGCGGAGTGGTTCCGGCGGCAGGCGGTTCCCGATGTCACTCACGCAAAGGTGACTCAGCTGTGCCACCGAGACGGCGAGTTCCGGCTTCTGCTGTCGGATGGTCGCGAGATGCAGGCGGACCGGGTGGTGGTCGCCATCGGAGTTCGCCAGTTTCCATATGTGCCGGATTTTGCGCGAGACCTGCCGGCCTCTCTCGCCAGCCACACGGGGGATCATGTGAGTCTCTCCGATTTCCGCGGCAGCTCGGTCGCGATCGTGGGCGCCGGCCAGAGCGCGCTCGAAACCGCGGCGATCCTCCACGACGAGGGCGCGCGGGTCGAGATCATCTCCCGCAAGCCCGTCGTGTGGATCAAGCGGATCCTCTACGGACGGTATGGTCCCGTGAGCCGGTTGCTCTATCCGCCGACCGACGTCGGCCCGCCTGGCCTCAACTGGCTCTGCGCCGCACCGCTTTTGATGAGCCGCCTGCCGGTCGGGGTGAGGAGAAAAATCGAGCTGAGGTCGATACGTCCTGCGGGCGCCCAGTGGCTGCGGCCGCGGGTCGACGGGAGAATCCCGATCACCGAGGGCGCGGAGGTGATCGAAGCGAGTCCAGCCGGCGATGGCTTGAGCCTCAGGCTCAGCGACGGGACCTCGAGGCAGGTGGACCACCTCATGCTGGGCACCGGCTACCGGCCGGACGTCCGCAAGATCTCGTTCCTGGATTCCGCGTTGCTGCCCGAGCTGGCCGAGTCCGACGGCTTCCCCGTTCTGAACCAGTGGTTTGAGTCGTCGGTCCCGGGGCTCCACTTCGTCGGCGGCCTTGCGGGGCGGACCTTCGGCCCGATCTGCCGTTTTGTGGCGGGGGCGCGGGTGGCGGCGCAGCAGGTTTCCCGGCGCGTCGCCGAGCTCAACTAAAGGCGGTTCGGATGGCCCCACGCGGTCCAGGGGTGCTTCTGTTGGGAAGCGACTTCAAGGCGCTGGGCGTGGCGCGCAGCCTGGGCCGGCGCGGCGTTCCACTTGGCGTGGTGGACAACCTGCCGCGGTCGGGCTGGTTCTCGCGTTACGTGACAAGGCGCTTCAAGTGGCCAGGGCCGATGCATGGAAACGAGTTCTTGAACTTCCTGCTCGACGTGGCCCGGCGGAATGGGCTGGAGGGTTGGATCCTCTTCCCCGCGCAGGATGAGACGCTCGAGCTGGTGGCTCGGAATTGCGATTCGCTCTCCAAGGTGTATCGCCTGGTCACGCAGCCGTGGAGCGTCCTGAAGTGGGCCCACGACAAGAAGCTGCTGCACGTCATCGCCGGGGGTGCGGGCGTGCAGCATCCGCGCACGTGGTACCCGGCCTCCGAGGGTGAGATTCGGGCGATGGACATTCCCTTTCCCGCCATCGTCAAGCCGACGATCTCCATCGAGATGCAGTACGCCATCGGCCGGAAGGCGCTGCCCGCCTCAGACGTCGAAGGACTGATCCAGGGTTACCGCCGCGCCACAGCGGTGGTCGCGCCTGAGGACGTCATGGTCCAGGAGGTGGTGACCGGCGCGTCGCAGTATTCAGTCGCCGCGTTCTGCGAAGACGGCCACATCGTCAGCGCCATGACCGCGCGGCGGACGCGCCAGTACCCCATCGATTACGGATTGAGCAGCAGCTTTGTCGAGGCTGTCGAAGCCCCGCATCTGATCGAGCTCTCGCACAGGCTGCTCGGACGGCTTGGCACGACCGGCATGGTCGAGGTGGAGTTCATCGAAGACCGGAGGGATGGCCAGCCAAAGCTGCTCGACGTGAATCCGCGGCCGTTCGGCTGGCACACGCTCTGCATCGCGAGCGGACTCGACCTGCCCTGGATGCAGTACGGCTACGCGATCGGCCGGCGACCGACTCGCGTCGTGCCTCGGTACGGCCTCCGATGGGTGCGCATCTTGACCGACATTCCAGCCGGCGCGCAGTCCGTCCGGGCGGGACTTATCTCACCGCTGGACTACATCCGCTCTCTGAGCGGCGCTTCCGTGTTCTCGGTGCTCGATGCACGGGACCCGCTGCCGGCAGCCGCCGACCTGCTCGTGGCGGCGAGGCGACTGTTGCTCATGACGGGGCGACCCACGGAAGCGCGTCGCACGAGCCACCGCGGCGAGCCGGCCCGGCTCGGCGCCTCGCCCGGCCGACCGCACGTCGACTAGAGAGAGTCTGTTTCAGGCGCTCCTGGTCATGAGTTCCAGCTCCACCGAGCCTTGCATCGAAGTGGCGCCTCCATCGGCCAACGCCACCGGCTGACCCCGCTGCGACAGCGACTGGGCGGCCGCCTCCAGGATTCGGGTGAGACGTAGGCCGCAGTGGCCGTCGGTCAGCGGCTGACGCCCATGGGTGACGCATTCGAGGAAGTGCTGCGTCTCGGTGCGCAGTCCTTCGACGAGGCTCACCTGGGGCGCCCACATGTCGCCTGTGCGGTAACCGATCAGCGTTTCGCGTGCGCCCTGCGGGTCGCCGGCGATGGTGATGCCCTTGTCGTAAACCTTGACCTTTTCGCTTGGCTCGAGGTCGTCATACACGATCATCTGGCGCGCGCCTCCGATGAGCGTGCGGCGGATCTTGAGCGGCGCCAGCCAGTTGACATGGTGGTGCGTGATCAAGCTGCCGTCGAAGTAGCACGTCAGGTAGGCGAGGTTCACCTGGTGGCCGGGGACATGGGCCGATCCCGTCGCCGCGACCGCGACGGGCTGCTGTCCCAGCACGTAATCCATGATCGCGAGGTCGTGGACGGCCAGGTCCCACAGGACGTTCACGTCTTTCTGAAACAGCCCAAGGTTGACTCGGACCGAGTCGTAGTAATAGAGCTCGCCGAGATTCCCGCTGTGGACCATCTGTTTGATCGTCTGCACCGCACCCGTGTAGACGAAGGTGTGATCCACCATGAGCACGAGGCCGCGCTGCTCAGCGGCGTCGATGAGCTCAGTCGCCTGAACAGGGTCGGCGGTGATCGGCTTCGTCACGAGCACGTGCTTGCCAACCTTGAGCGCACGCATGGCGAGCTCGAAATGCGATGACACCGGCGTGGCGATGACCACGGCGTCAATATCCGGGTCGGCGATCACGTCCGCGCAGTCGGTCGTGACCTTGACGTGCGGATAGCGGGCGTGGACCTCGCTCAGGTGCTCCACGCTCAGATCGCTGACAGCGACCATCCGGGCCGATCCTTGCTCCGCGAAATTGCGGACCAGGTTCGGACCCCAGTAGCCATAACCGATGACACCGATGCCAACCGTCGAGGTCGGCTTCTTGGCACGCTGCAGGCTTCGGAACAGGCCGTAGGGGCTGGTCGTGTCGGCGACCGGCTTGGTCCGCGCAGGGTCGCGTGGCCCGTTTCGGCGTTGCCGCGGTCGAGTCCCAACCGCGGGCAGGTCAATGCTCAACGGTGCTCAGCCTCCTTTTGCGTGATCTCACCGGCGGCCGGCTCCACCATTTCGGGCGGGGCCCGACCAGTCGCGCCGGGTTGCCCACGACAAGCGAATCCGGTGGGACGTCATGCGTGACGGTGGCTCCGGCTCCGACCATCGCGCCCTCGCCGATGGTCACGCCGCAGACGATGGTGGCGTTGGCTCCGATGCTGACGCCGCGCCGCACGAACGTGGGCACGACCTGCCAGTCGCCGACCTGCAGGAGCTCTCCCGAGTCGTCCACCGAAGATGGATACCGATCGTTGGAAAAGCAGACGTGCGGGCCGATGAAGACCCCATCCTCGATGGTCACCCCGGTCGGGATGAAGGCGAATGCTTCGACCTTGACCCTCCGCCCGAGCACTGCTCCACGCTGTATCTCGACAAACGCCGCGATCCTGGACTCGTCGCCGATCTTGCATCCGTACAGGTTCACGAGGTCCGGGTGATGGATGATGACGTTCGCGCCGAGCTCAACGTCGGGGGTGACCACTGAAGCCCATGCTATGGACTCGCGTCGGATTGGCCAATGGCCGCTAGTGGAAGGTCAAACCGCAGAGCGCCCAGTGGGCGGCAGACTCGTCACAAGGACTGGGACCTGCGTCCCGGATCGATCAGGCCTTATCCCGGTTCTGCCCGGTGACGAGCTGTCCGACCAGGCGACCGATGGTTGTGGAGAGCTCTTCGCGCGTGGTGCGGGTCTTGCTCAGCCATGCCTGGACATCGAGCTTTCTCACGCGCTTGACGTCGAGGTTGCTCACCGAATCAAGCAAGACGATTATGACCAAGCGATGAGTCGATGGATTTGCGCGTACCCGCTCAACGAGCGTGAAAGCGTCAATGTCGGGGAGGCCGTTGACCATGAGCACGTCCGGAGGGGACCTCTGTATTCGAGACAGGGCTGAGCCGCCGTCGTGAACGACCTCGACGTCCCATCCGTTTGGTTCCAACGCCGTTCGGTACAGGTCTGCGAGGACCTGATCCGACTCCGCGATCAGGACTTTAATCGGGCGCTGATCTTCGCCTTTCAATTCTGGGCTCGGGCCGGCAGCCTGCCGCCGGCTGGGTGATGACGTGCGGCGCGACCCTTGGGCGCAGCATCACAGCTCGACCAGCGCCTTCCTGACGGCGTAGAGGACCGCCTGCGCCCTGTCGTAGATCTCGAGCTTCTCGTAGATGTGGCTGATGTGGTTGCGAACGGTCTTCTCGCTGATCTTCAATGTATAAGCGATCTGCTTGTTGGGCTTGCCGGTGGCAATCAGCTTCAGGATCTCGATCTCGCGAGCGGTCAGGCCGTCGTAGAACTCTTTCGGCGTGCTCGCCCCGGTGAGCATGTCGAGCACGCGGCTGGCGACTGCGCCAGCCATGACCCTCTCTCCGGAAAGCACGGCCATGATGCTGGACGCGATGGCGGACGGCTCCGCGTCTTTGAGGACGTATCCCCTGGCGCCGGCCCGCAGTGCCTGGATGACGTAGCTGTCGGTGTCGAACGTCGTGAGGATCAGCACCTTCACCTCGGGCTGCGCAGCGACGATCTTGGCCGTGGCTTCAACGCCGTCGATTCCCGGCATCTTGAGGTCCATGAGGATCACGTCCGGCTTCAGCGCCAATGCCTTGGCGACCGCATCGTTGCCATCGCTCGCCTGGCCGCAGATCTTGAGCCGAGGGTCTTCCCCGAGAAGACGAGCCAGGCCGCTCCTGAAGAGCGTCTGGTCGTCCGCGATCAGGACGCTGACCGCTTGCGTTTCGACCGACACAGCAACCCCTCCTTATCGAACGCTGCGATTACGGCAGTGCCGCCGCGAGGACGGTTGCGGATGGTGACGTCCCCACCCAGCAAGGCGGCGCGCTCCTTCATGCCAAGGATCCCCATCCCGAGTGGCTTCGAGTCGTCGAGCCAGGCGATGCCGCGCCCGTTGTCGCGGACCGCGCACACGACCTGGTTCTCCGTCGTTTTGAGGTCGACCTCCGCGCTGCTCGCGCCCCCGTGGCGGTAGGCGTTGGTGAGAGCCTCCTGGATGATGCGGTACAGCTGAGTGCCGCTCTCAGGTGGAAGATGCGCCGGCCACGACCGTCCCACGCGAAGGGTGACCGTCATCGGGGTGTTTTCGAACTTCGGCAGCAACCTTTCCCGCAGCGCCGCGACCAGGTCGCCATCGAAACCTGGCTGACCGCGCAGGTCGGACAGGATGTGGCGCAGGTTGTTGAGCACCTCGCGGACCGAGTCGTGCACATATGCGAATTGCTGCACCGCGACCCGGTTCTCTTGCTGCTCGCGCGCGAAGACTCGCGTCTGCATCAATACAGACGTGAGGGTCTGTACCACCTCGTCGTGCAGCTCTCGCGCGAGCTGGCTCCTGATCTGGAGCGACTCGAGCTGAGCGTCTTCGTCAGCGCGTGACGTTGCAGAGGCATCGTTCGCGCGCGGAAACGCGACGATTGGGGCCACCACACCGACCTTAGCGACATCAATATCTGCGACTGACAGTTGGTTTGTGCTCCCGCATCGCGCGCGGCTCGGGATCCAAATCCGAGTTGACCGCTGGCATCGTTAAGGTAGCGTCGCTGTGTGACCTTAAACACCGTACGCGTGCGGTAATTCTGCCTACTCCATGTGTAGGACTGGCCTGTTTACAAATCTTCGCCCTCACCATCCCTCGTGGCGGCGTGATTGAAGAGAAAGTGAAGAGGAGATTAAGGCGGCAGAATCATCGTCGCCTCGGTTGACTCGACGTCCGTCACCAGACTCAGGTTCGCTCTTGGATCCAAGCGCATGTGCAGCCGCACCACGGTCGCCTCGTGGAACGTCCTGATCTGGACCAGGTCGCACAGCTGGTTGGCAAGCCACAGACCACGTGGCGACGATGGGTCCGGCCCCGGCGCTTCGCGGTCGACGAGCGGAAGATCGAACACGCCTCGATCGCGGACTTCGCAGATCACCCGATCGACGTCCTGCCAGATTCGCAGTGTGCCGGAACCTCCGCCGTGAAGGATGCTGTTGGTCGCCACCTCATTGGTCGCGACGGCCAGCGTGTAGGCCCTGGACTCGTCGAGCCCGGCGGCAACCGCACGTTTTCTTACGAGCTCACGCACCCGTCGGAGATCGCCCTTCTCAAATGTCACCTCATCGAGGGGCGGAGGCGCTGACGCCAATGGAGCACTGAATGCTGCGGCAGACGCATCGATGCCTCTGAAGTTTTCGCTTCTGCGAGCTGAGCCTCCTTCCACGATGAACTCGTGGCTGCGGCGCGCCTCGTCGATGACCTCAGGCCGCAGTGTTGCGGTGTCATAGGGGCAAAGCAGCGACCATGGCCGTCCCCTGCCAAACGCGACGTTGAGCAACGATTCATGGCGCTGGCACTCGACAAGTTCGTCGGCTCCGCGGCTGCTCCAGATCGGCTCACCGATCCCACGGAGCGATTTACCGGGCACCCAGTGCCGGTTTACGAAATCGCACCAGGCCGGGATGATGCGGGCAGGGTTGGCGCCGACTTCCGACATGTCCGCGAAAAACACCTGGTCCGCGTCGCGCTCCAAAGCAGCTCGCAGCGTTTTGATCTTCTCCGGCGACTCCACCACCAGCACCGGCTCGCCGGACGCCACGCCCTCACGAACGAAGGGGACCGTTCCATTGACGAACTCAGCCGATCCCGAATAGAAGAGCGCCTCGTGGCGGAAGCGGTTGACAGCCGACGGTGAAGGGTCGGTCAAGCCTCGCCTGCACAACTGCACAGCTCGAGGCCAGGGAGATCGGCCCATCCCGTCACCTTGAGGACCGTCTCGAGCTCGGCGGCCAAACCGTGGACCAGGAGGCGCTGATTCGGAGCCATCTGCAGGGCGAGGCCGACCAGGGCTCTGATGCCACTGACATCGACGAAGCTGACCCGGCTCAGATCAAGGTGCGGGTCTGTTCCGCCGTCGAATTCATCACGCAGGGAGGCCGCGACCGCCGCCGTGTTGGAGATGTCGATCTCCCCGGCGATCATGATCCCCCCTGGCCTGGCCGTCCTCATCACGACCAGGTGCGCGTCCGAATACACCAGCCGCCCCTCTCTCTCACGAGGCCGCTCGAGGCCTTCCCCTACCGGGGGGACCCTGGCAGCCGAGTCTCGATGCACCCCAACCCCCCTCTCCGGTGACCCCGCAATCCCTCCTCCAACCTCGCTCGCCAATCCCTCCTCAACAACTCCGGCCGCCGGGTCCCCCGACCCTTCAACGCCACCATACAACTTAAACAAGTATCATGCAATAGTTACGCAATAGTGCATCCTAATCCGCAGTATGCTCGAAAGTAAACTGAACGGCGAGTGCTGAATTTTGGCTAAGGAGCAAGACCCCGCGGTTTACAGCATCGGCGCAGTGGCCCGGATGCTGGACATTCCCGCCTCGACGCTAAGGGCGTGGGAGGAGCGCTACTCCATGATCACGCCCGCGCGGAGCGAGGGATCGCAGCGGCTGTACTCGCGCAGCCAGGTCGAGAATCTCAGATTCGTGAAGGCACAGATCGAGTCTGGCGCAAGCGCCGCAGACGCGCACAGGTTGCTGGCCGAAGAAGCGCGTGCCGGAGGCGTACCGGCTGTGCTCGAAGGGCCACCCGGCGAACGCCGGCCGCTTGTCTTGATCGCCGAAAGGGACGGTTACGCGGCGGACCTGGCCGAGTACTTCCTTCGCACCGACGGCTACCAGGTGGCCATCGCGCTCGACGCCACCCAGGCAAAGTTCCAGTTCGATGAGCGATCGCCCGACGTGGTGGTGATCGACCTGCTCATTTCAGGCGGCGCGGGTTTCCGATTGGTTGGCGAGTTCGCGCAGAAAGGCACATCACAGATCCTCGCCGTCGCGGCGATAGACGCGGCGGGCGAAGCGCTCCGCGCGGGCGCGGCTGCGTTCATGCGCAAGCCACTCGATTCCTTGCAGCTGGTCTCCACTGTCCGGGACCTGCTCGGGACAAGCGCGATGGTGCGGCCCAAGCGCAATCAGACCGCCGAGCTTTGAACGACCGTCTTTCCAGCGGGAACAAGCGGCTGGACTACATATTGAATGGCGGCCTGCTGAAAAACGCAATCAACCTGATCGTCGGCGTGCCGGGAAGCGGCAAGACCATCCTGAGCCAGCAGTTCACGTTTGCCAACGCCAGCCTGGAGCACCCCGCCCTCTATCTGTCGACCCTCTCTGAGCCGCTGGACAAGATCCTCAGGTACGGCGAAGGATTCGAATTCTTTGACAAGACCGCGATTCGCGACGGCCACGTCATCTACGAAGACATCGGACCGGTCCTGGGCGAGCACGGACTCGACGACGTGCTGACCACCATCGACGGCTTTCTCAAGCACCTGCGGCCGGCAATCGTGGTAGTCGACAGCTTCAGGGTCTTCCATGCATTCGCGACCGACATCACAGACTTCAGAAGGTTTCTCTACGACCTGACGCGCCGCCTGACCGCCAGCGCGACGACGTCCGTTTGGAATGCTCCCTACACCCGGGGTCAGGCACTGGAAGCGGCCGAATTCGCGGTTGCGGATGGAATCATCGCGCTTGACATCAAGCAGATCGGGGATCGCGAGGTACGGGTTCTGCAGGTGCTCAAGCTTCGCGGGAGCGATTACAAATCCGGGGAGCACGCCTATCGAATCGCGACGGACGGCTTCCACGTGTTCCCGAGGCTCGCGGACGACCTCGATGATTCCCCTTACCAACTGGACGAAGCCCACACCGGCACCGGTATTGCGGCGCTCGATCAGCTGCTTGGCGATGGCGGCTACTGGGCGGGCGCTACCACCTTGATCGCGGGGCCATCGGGAATCGGCAAGACCCTGATGGGTCTGCATTTCATTTTCCAGGGTGCACGCGCGAACGAGCCGGGCATCATCGCGACCTTTCAGGAAAACCAATCGCAGCTCGAAAGGGTCCTCGGGAGCTTTGGCTGGTCGCTCAAAGATCCAAACGTCAACATTCTTCATCGCAGCGTCGTGGCCATGAACATTGACGAATGGGTTTATGAGCTGCTCGACCTGGCGGCCCAGACCGGGGCCAAGCGCATCGTCGTCGACAGTCTGGTGGACGTGATGTCGGCGGCGCCTGACCCTGTTCGATTTCGCGAGTGGATGTTCTCGCTGGCCCAGCGCTGCACTCGAGCGGGCATCGGGCTGATGATGATCATGGAGGTGCCCGAGCTGTTTCAGCTGCGACAGATCTCCGAGGAGGGCATCTCACACCTGGCGGACAACGTCGTCCTCCTCCAGTACGTGCAGGACGGTCCGGAGCTGATCCGGGCTTTGACGATTCTCAAGACCCGCGCGATGCGCCACCGCCCCGTCGTCCATCGCTACGAGATCACGGACAAGGGCTTCGTCCTCGGGGATGAGTTGACGTTTTCGCGCTGAGGGCTGCTTCCGCGCGGCCGGCGTCACACGTGCGCCTGAGCCACTCCCTTGAAGAACGTGTAGCAGAAGACACCGTCCGCTGCGGTCGTTCGCAGCAGGTCACGGATGCCGACATCGAAGGTCTCCCTTTGGATCAGACCAGCATCGATCGCGGGCTCACGAATACCCTCCACCATCGCGGTGAAGGTCTTTTTGGTGAACCCGTCGACGAGGTCTGGACGGCTGGAATCGACGTAGACCATGCGTGGTGAGACGCGGACCGCATGGAACCCCGCCTCGACAAGCAGGGGATAGACCTGCCGGCCGATCAGCGCGTCGCCACCGGCCCGCCGCTGCAGCTCGACCAGGCAGTCGATTGCGGCGTGGGCCGCTTGGCTTTCGGGATGGAAGTACGTCGAACCGTGGTCGCCCTCGATAACGGTGATCGTGCCGCGTGGCCTGAGCAAGCCTTTGAGAATCGCCAACGCTCCGGCGGGCCGGGAGAGATGCTCCAGGACGAAGCAGACGAAGACATGATCGAAAGAGCCGGGCTCGAAGGGCAGGGCGAAGATGTCCGCCTGCCGGAGCTCCACGTTGCCGATACCCGCCCGGTCGATCCTCCGCCGGGCTTCGGCGAGCGAGTCGGCTGACACGTCGGTCGACGTGAATCGCGCCAGAGGGCTGCGCTCCGCCAGCGTGACCGTCTGGGCGCCGACGCCGCACCCGACCTCGAGCACGCTGCTCCCGGGTGGATATGTCGTGTCCCAGTGCAGAAGGCCGACCAGCGTCCCGGCCTGAGCCTGCAGGCGCTCGTTCTCCCGCGCGGCATACCCGTGGACATATGTTTCGCTCATTGGGACGACCCGAATCTGGCTAGGTCGAGGTTTGGTCACGCTCGTCATTGCCCTGTTCTGAGTCGCGAAGCAATGAAACCAGCTGGGCTACGTCTGGCGTGCCGAGCCCTGTCACGGCGTCCCACGAGGCGCCGGCCGAGGAGCCGGTGAAACCGTGAAATGTGTTGTTGCCGCTGCTTATGTCATGCAGCACGTGGCTGTAGGCGTCGCTCGAGGCGATCGCATACAGGCGCGGGTTGAGCGATCCCAGGCGATGGTGGCCGGCCTGGTCGGCAAGCGCCACGATCCCGGCCCATTCTGCTGTTGCCGCGCTCGTGCCGATGGATCGGCCGAAGCCTCCCAGAGCGGCCGCGATCACGCTGCCGAATGCGGAGGAGCCCAACGCCACGTCCGGCAGGCCCCGTCCGGTCTGGCCCTGGACAAGAGTCTCCTGGAAATCGGGAAGCCCATAGACCGCGCTGAAGCCGCCACCGCTGGCTCCCGACACATCGCCCCAGCCGACTTCACCCTGGTAGGCGCCGGTCGTCCGGTCCGCCATGAGGCGTGTCCCGCCGACCGCGGTCACCAGTGGATCGGAGGCGGGAAAGGAAACGCCCGCGACCAGCGACCCGTCACATGTGTGCTGCGCCGGACCGGTGTCGCCTGACGCCGCGACGAGCGTGATCTTCTTCTCCTGCGCTTCCTGGAACACCGCGTGCTGCTGGGCGAAGAAGGCCGCATCCTGGCACGATTCAGCCTCGCCGAAGCTCTGGGAGATGACGTCGCCGAGGTTGTGCTCGACCGCGAACCGGGTGGCGCTGAGGATGTCGGCGTCGGCTTCGCTCTTCGCGAGGACCAGCCGGATCTTGGCACCGGGCGCGATGGCATGCGCCCACTCCACGTCGATCGCGCCCTCGATCGCCCAGGCACGCTGAACCTTGTTGGTGGGGTCGAACGTGACCGTGCCATCGGGCGCCGTGATCTTGAGCTTCGCGGCCGGCAGGCCCCAGGTCGTATCGAAGAGGTCGAGGTCGGACTGGACCGTCACGCCCTGGAACGCACCGATGATGACTATCGTTCGGCCCTGCCCCGTGATCCCCTGGTCGAGCAGAGTCTGCACGTCATAGGCGGCTCGGACCTGGTCGGGTCCGTAGCAGGCGGGCATCGTGGTTCCGGCCTGGCAGGGAAACGTGACCTGCCCGGCCGGGATCGCCTGGCCGACGTCGTCGACCTCCGCGTTCACGCCGGCGGCCGGAGTCATCGGGTGGGTTGAGACTGGGGGTGCGGCCGGGCCGGCGGCCAAAAACAGGGATGACGCGAGCGCAGCCACCGAAAGGCGCGCGGCATCGAGGTGATACATCCTTTCCAGCACGCCCAACTTCCCTCTTCCTTTTGAACTGGCCGCTCGAGGCGGGCCTCAATAAGTAGGGCTGAATCGTATGACGGCCCGGGGAAGGTCCCTCAAATTAGCCAAAATTTTCTGTTAACCGGCTTGAGAGCACAGCCTGACCCGGGTGGGTAGTCGGGGCCTGACGCTCAGGTGCAGGGCAGCGTTCCGTTCGGGAGGATCGGCAGACCGGCGCTCATGACAGCTGTGGCCCCGACCAGGTGACCAACGGTGATCAACTGGTAGGCATCCTCCGGCACCTCGAACACCACCGCGCCGGAGACCCGATCGCCTGGGCTCAAGACTTGCGCTCGCAGAACCTGGGGGCTTCCCGTCTCGATCGGCGCGGCGCCGTTGACCCCATCTCCGTACAGGCGCCAGGCGTCCGGCGATACCGGTACCTGGCCAGGTCCAGTGTCCACGAATGCAAGAGTGAGCAGCACAAACTTGTCGTGCGTGGCCGGCCGCCGCGAAGTCGTGCCCAGGCAGTCGAATTCAACTTCGGTGACGGTCACCGACCCCGATGGCAAGGCGACCGGCGCGCCGGGATTGGCGACACCGCGGTTCAGCATTTCGGGAGTGTCGATTTGCACGGTGGTGTTGAATTCTCGGTAGAGAGCATTCACGTAGTAGGTCGAACCCTTCGCGTTCAGCCAGGCGGCCGTGTAGCGCAGCGGATAGCCGTCCTTTTCCCTGATCCAGGCTTTGAACCGCAGGCCGAACTCATTGGTGAGCTGCAGAACCCAGGTGGGTGAACCGTCCAGAAAGGCCTCCCCGAGGACGCTCTCGTTCGAACCGACCCAAAGCGCCGGGTTGATATCGGCGAAAACTCCCCAGTACGGATCGCCGGCGGCTATGGTCTGCCACTCGGTGAACGTGTTCCCGCGCACGTAGATCGTCGAACCCACCACGATGAAATCCCCTCGCCCGTCGATGTCGTATTCCGACACCCCCCATGGCTTCAGCTCCATCGCGGGCGTCCTGGTCGTCAGGACCCCATCGAGGTGGTAAACCTGCGCCCCGATCTGGCCCTGGGGCCGCGACGCCATCTCGGTGCCGACGATCTGGAACCGCGCCGACCGGATCGAGGAGGCAAGCTGCGAGAGCAGGCGGGATGCGGCTGGAGCATCCGATCGCTTCTGCAGGCGAGGCTCGGGAAGCGGCTGGCGGAACTCGGATGGATCGACCTGCCCGAAGGCAACCGGTTCGTTGGTGGCGGGGTTGCAGGCAGCGGCAAGTGGGACCAAGAGCAACGCAAGAGCCAAGGACGAGACCCTCATGGGGAAGCACAACGGGAGCCTGATCTTCGCCTTGTGCGGCATGCAGTCCCCGGGTGCCGCCCTAACCAACCCCTACAAGCGCGTCGCCGACGACCCTGGCGAGCGCGTCCACGAACTCGGGCCGCGCGTTGAATGACCTGGTCCGCCTGATTCGAATGCCTCTTTCGCGCGCGAACGCCTGGGCTTCGACGTCGAGGTCGTAGAGGATCTCGAGGTGATCGGCGACGAAGCCGATCGGACAGACCAGCACGTCCCTCGCGCGCGACCGCTCGACAGCCTCGAGCAGGTCCGGGCCGAGCCACGGCTCTCCGGTGTCGCTTGCCGATTGGAAGGCAAACCCCCAGTCGGGCAGATCCATGCTCGCGGCGACCAGATGGCAGCTCTCGAGCAGCTGGTCGCGATACGGATCGCCCTCGGCGATGATTCGCGCCGGGAGGCTGTGCGCTGTGAAGAAGAGGCGCTCGGGCCGCCCTTCGGCGAGGGCCTCCTGGAGAAGGTTCTGCACCGCGGCGATGAACGCGGGGTGGTCATGGAAACCCGGCACGAAAACGAGCTCCCCGGTCCACGCGTCTCGGAGCGTCCGCTCGTAGCCACCCAGGCTCATGCGCGCGTAATGCGGTGCGAGCGGCAGCCCGATGAGCCTTTCGACTCCGCTGCGCCGCGCCTCGGCTGCGCCGTCGGCGATGAAGGGCGCGGCGTGCTTCATCCCCACAAAGGCAGGTAATCCGGTGCGCGCGGAAAGTGCTGTCGCCTGGGCTCGGGTGATCTCGG
>VBHJ01000129.1 GCA_005887685.1 Chloroflexota bacterium
CAGAGAGACGCCAGGGAGCGCCTCGGCGCAGCCCGCGGTGCAGGCTTGAAGGAACGGATAGCGACGGTGGCAAGGACGATGCCAGCGCGCACAAGGGCAGGACTGCGCGGGGCGAAGCGCCGCCGCGCTGATCGCAGGATGACACGCGTGCTCACGCTCATGTGATCGAGAATCAACCCAGACGACTGGCTCTCCCTCCCCGTTTTACCTGTAGCGCCTGCGCAACACTAGGATTGCAGGCCTGTGCCGACTGCCTCGGACTCGTCCGGAACCCTGCCGCACAATCCTTGCAAGAGCGAGGGGACACCCCGTAAGCGCGAGGCCCGACTCGGACTGGAGGTGCACCTGACACCACGAGGTCGGATCCAAGGCTTCCCATCAACCTCTGCGGCAGGACACGAGCATGCGTTGGAGACCACACGATGCCTCGGCAACGAAACACGGAGACGGGGCTCCCCCGGCCGCGGCGCGCAGTGTCGCCGTCGCGCAGGGTGAGCGCGCGACGATGAGTGTCGACCCACGGTTACAAGCAGTCTTCGAGGCGGTATTTGGGCGGGAGGTCTCTCAGCTCTCCGAGCAAGACTCTCCAGCCACGATCGAGAGTTGGGACTCTCTCAATCACGTGTACCTCATCCTGGCATTGGAGGCCGAGTTCGGCGTCCAATTCGACGCAGAGGAGATCGCAAATCTGATCTCAGTCGGCGCGATTCAACGGCGGCTTGAACGGGCTTCGGGCAGCTCGCCGGCGAGGGCCGCATCGTGACCGTTGTGGTGAGGCGGTTCAGGACCGCCGACGAGCCGGCCATCGAACGCCTCAATGGGCGGCTTGCCGCAGCCGGGCTGCCCCATCGGGTAGGTCATGAGGATTCCCGCCGCGGCGAGGAGCGACGCCTCGACACGGAGCCCATCATCCAACGACTGTACGTGGCCGCCGCGGGTGAGGAGATCCGTGGTGGCATCTGGCTCAGGGAGCAGCTGTTTTGGTCAGAAGGGCGCCCAGTACGCGTCGGCTGGACTGTATATCCCGTCGCCGAGAGTCTCATAGACGGGAAGGCCGCAGGTGTACCCGCAAGTCTCCTGTTCAGCCTGCTTCGGCAGGAGCCACACCTCATGGCGTTGGGGATGGGCGGCCACGCTGGGTCGTTTGCCAAGATCCTTGCCGCGGCGCGTTGGGCCGGCTCCTCACTCCCCTTCTTCTTCTCCCTGCTTCATCCGTCCAGGGTCCTGCGTCGCCTAGCGTACGCCCGAACGACCCGGTTACGACGAATGCTCGCTGATGGCCTCGCCGCGAGTGGTCTTGCCTGGACCGCTAACAAGCTACTGATAGGCGCCAGCGCCGTGATGAGAGGGAGGCCGGCGCGCCAATGCACATACTCGGTGGTGGACCGATTCGACGCCTGGGCTGATCACCTTTGGGAGCGGTGCCGTGATTCCTACGGTTTCATTGCCGCTCGCGACAGCCGGGCGCTCAACTCGCTCTACCCCGAAAGCTTCAGGTGTCTGACACGACTCCGAGTCCAGTCCAGCGGTCGCGACCTGGGCTGGATCTGTGCCCGATCTATCAATGCCCTCGGGACCCGGTTGGAACGACATTTCGGCAACCTCCGGGTAGGGATCCTCACCGACGGTCTAGCGCACCCCGTTCATGTGACCGAAGTGATGGAGGCTGGATTCCGTTACCTCGTCGACGATGACGTCGATCTAATCGTGACGTACCAGTCGCATCCGGCCTGGTGCGCGGCGGCCTCTGACATCGGTCTCATGAGAGGACCAAGCAATTGTGCCTTCTATCGGTCTCCCGCGGTTGAAGACCTACTTACAAGAGCGGCCGCGAAAGACCGCTACTGCCATCTCACGCGTAGCGACGGCGATGGGCCGGAGCCAGTCTGATGCTCGCATCGACAGGCGCCTCAGATTCGGCGATCCTCAATGGCACGCTGCACCACATTGGGGTGGCGACCCCGAACGCCCTACTCGACGCGAAGGAGTGGCAGCTCACGCTCGGCCTCACGGTGGTATCCGATCTCATTTACGACCCGATACACAAGGTGAGAGTCTTGTTTCTGTCCGACGGCAAGAAGAACGGGACTCTGATCGAGCTTGTAGAGCCAGCCTCCGAGGACTCCCCGGTTGGGGCGTTCCTCAAGACGAAAAACCGCTTCTATCACGTGTGCTATGAGGTCGATGACCTCGAAGGAACGCTGCAGCACGTCCGCGCTGTGGGCGCTCTCGTCCTCGAGCAGCCGATGAGCGCCGTCGCGTATGCGGGCCGCCGCATCGCGTGGTGCTGCACGCGGGCGGGGAACTTCGTAGAGCTGCTCGAACGAGGAGTGCCATCTCGCGAAAGCGGTGACCCGAGACCGGCAGTGCCATGACCTTCCTCGAGGCCCGCCAGATCGTATCGGCCTTCCAGCGTGGTGACCCGCTACCGTTCCTCCTGGCCATGTCGGGCACCGCCGATCCCCTCGACCTGTTCGTGCGGGCAGCGGCAGCCAAACGCGGGCGCGCTGCCGAGATGCGTGCGCTCCCCTTCAACACCTTGGGTCAAGCGCTCCGCGCCGCTCCGAGGCCCGAAGAGCGCGAGGTCTTCCTCCTGCTACCGTGGGACTTCGCGCCCGAGGCCGACTGGCGGTCCGGCATTCCGACAAATCCTCCGAGCGCCGCCGAGCTTCGACGTGGAGCGCAGCGCACCGCGGACCTGCTGCGGGCCCGCTGCGCAGGCCGTGTCCTGTACGTGCCGGCTCCGCTTCCGCCGATGTTGTCGGATCCGGCTGAGAACGCCTCACTCGCACACTGGCTCCTCAGCCTCGCCTGGTCGCTGAACGCGCGGGTGCTACCGAGGGACGCATTCTCACTCGGGATCTATTTGGCAGCTGGCTGCCCGATCGGGGGGGCCTGGCTCGGGAGAATAGCCGAAGCAGTCATCGGCCTGGCCCTCTCGGAGGTCGCTGCGAGCTCCAAGGTACTCGTAACCGATCTTGATAACGTGCTTTGGGGAGGGGTGATTGCCGAGGACGGAATGGAAGGCATCGCCTTCGCCCCCGAGGGAGGCGGCTACCGGCATTTCATCTTTCAAAGCCTCCTCGCGAGACTCAAGCGGGAGGGCGTGCTCTTGTGCGCCGTGAGTCGGAACGACGTGGAGGTGGCGACAGAGCCGCTCCGGAGCGGCCGGATGCTGCTCGGAGAGAACGACTTCGTCGCCGTGCTCGCGAGCTACCACGCGAAGTCGGCCCAGATCAAACACCTTGCAAACCAGCTGAACCTCGGGCTCGACTCCTTCGTGTTCGTGGACGACAACCCCGTGGAACTAACGGAGGTATCACTCGCGCTGCCCGACGTGCGGTGCGTGCGGTTCCCGCAGCACGATGACGAGCTGGCCCGCTTCCTCGATGACCTCTCGAGCCTGTTCCCTCGCCGCGAGATCACCTCCGAGGATCGCGAGCGGACGGAGATGTACCGGCGTCGTCTCGAGGGGATGGTGCCGAGCGACCGCCACGGCGCCGACCTGACGCGCTTCCTCCAGGACCTGAAGATGACGCTGACGATCCACGACCGGGCTTGTGGGGAGCGCGCCCGGGCCATGCAGCTGATCACCAAGACCAACCAGTTCAACCTCAACGGGAGCCGCCTGACCGACGCGGAGGTTGGCGCGATTCTCGATGCCGGTGGACGCCTCTTCGGTGCGACCCTGGCCGACCGCACCGGGAATCACGGTGAAGTCTTGGCTTGCCTAGTGGCGCCGGACAGCACGATCAGATCGTTCGTCATGTCGTGCCGCGTCTTCCAGCGCCGCGTCGAGTACGCCTTTCTGGCTTGGCTCGCTGCCCGGTCCAGCCCGCCCATCGGCATGCACTGGGCGAAGACCCCCCGTAACGCGCCGTTCCAGCAGTTCCTGTGCGAGGTCGCGGGTCCGCCGGACGGCAACGGTTTGGTGCGTGTGGACCCAGCAATCCTCAGAGCGCGTTACGCGCGAGACCTCGAGCTATTCACCGTTTCTGAGGGGTGAGCGCCCCGCAATGACCCCCTGCCTTCAGTTCCCAGGAGGCGCGCGCTTCGCGTTCACGGTCATAGACGATACCGACGATGGGACGGTGGACAACGTCAGACCCATCTATCGGCTATTGGAATCATTGGGGATGCGGACCACGAAGACCGTCTGGCCGGTGCGCTGCCCAGAGGGAAGCGGGGACTTCTGGCTCTCCGAGACGATGGACGATGCGCACTACCGCGACTTCCTGGTCGACCTGCAGGCCCGCGGGTTCGAGATGGCCTTCCACGGCGCTACGATGGAGACCAGCCCGCGCGAACGGACGGTGCGGGCGCTGGAGTGCTTCCGCCGTGTGTTCGGGGCGCCACCGCGGATACACGCCAACCACGCGTTCAACCGCGACAATTTGTACTGGGGGGCCGCCCGAGTCGACGACCCGGTACTGAGGCGGCTCTATCGCTTCGTGTCGCCCCAGACGCCGGACTTCTACCAGGGGCACTGCCCCGGGTCGCCCTACTGGTGGGGCGACCTCTGCGTCGCGCAGATCGAGTACGTGCGCAACTTGACCTTTTCGGAAATCAACGTGCTGCGGGTCAATCCCTCGATGCCCTACCGGGACCCGACACGACCCTACGTGCGCTGGTGGTTCTCCGCCGCGGACGCCGACGATGTGGACGAGTTCAACAACCTGCTCCGGCCTGAGCACCAGCAACAGCTTGAGGAGGAAGGCGGCGTCTGCGTCGTGGCCACACACTTCGGAAAGAGGTTTGCGCGAGACGGCAAGCCACACCCCGACACCCAGCGTCTTCTCGAGTTGCTCGCCGCTCGGAACGGCTGGTTCCCGCCCGTCGGGGAGCTGCTGGACTGGCTGCGTGCGCGACGCGAGAGTGAGTGCCTCGCAGCGGGCGAATGGCACCAGATGCAGTGGCGGTGGGCGTGGGACCTCCTGGCGCGCCGGGCGCGCGCGCTGGCGCACCAGAGCCAGCGGGGCGCCATGGCGCTGTGGCGCGATGGCTTGTCGCCACACTTGCGCTCGACATAGCGCTCCGAGGGCAGATCGCGCTCCCCCGAGGCATGGCGCTAGCGCGTCGCCGAACCGGGCCGGACGCAGTGTTCGAGCGCATCGAACAGCACTCGGGCCTGCGCGCGACGACTGAAGCGATCATTGGTGGCGACACGGCGAGGGCGCACCCCCGTGGCGAACTGCGAGTAGCGCGTCCGCAGAACCTGTGAGATCCGGTCCAAATCCTCCGGCTCCACGACATCCGCGGCCGTCCCCCGCAGCAGCAGCTCGCTTGCGCTGTCGCGCGTGGCCAGCACCAGCAACCACGCGTCGAACTGCATGTACTCGAAGAGTTTCGAGGGAATACACACCGGAATATCCTGAGGCAGGCTCAGCAACATCGTAGCCTGGGCAAGCAAGGCCAGCGCCTGCCGACGCGGCAGCGCCGCGCGCGTCCGTACGTATCCGGCAAGGCCCTCCTCCTGGGCGATCACGTCGAGCGGTACGTCGCCGAAGCTGTCCACGGACCCGATGAAGTCGAACCCGAACTGATCGGCCGTGAGCCCCAGCTCGCGCACCACGCGCGCGGCCGCGCGGAATACGATCCGAGGATTGCGGTCGATGTAGATCGAACCAGCATAAGCGATAGTGAAGCGACGAGTCGCAGGCGAGCTGGGCATCTGCTCTTCGTCGCACCCATTCAAGACCGCGACGATACGACCCCGGGCCGTCGGGTAGAGCCTCTGCATCGCGATACGCAGCGGGTCGGTATTTGCCACGACGAGGGCGGCACGCTCGACGGCGCTGCGCTCGTAGCGTGCCGCCAGCCAGAACCAGGCGGGACTTGCCACCGAGACGGGTAGTCCCGGGACCAAGCTCCACGGGTCACGCATATCCATGACGTGCGGCAACCCTGTCTCCCTTGCCACCAGCCGTCCGGCCTGATGGACCATGTGGGGTGGACCGCTCGTCACGATCGCCTCATGCACGCCGGGCTGAGCGAGCCGCAACGCGGTCAGGCCCGCGGCCCGGCTCCAGACGCCCTCGCGGGCGAAGTCGAGCCACGCCTGGAAGGCGCGCACGTAGTCCCGAATGGCGGTGGCGCGCCAGCGCACCTGCTGCCGCCGCACGAGCCCGGCCAGGGTCCAAACGTCGGCCCCGGAGGAGGCACCGCCCCGCCGTTGGTCGGCCCGCCGGCGTGCAGCTGGCCGGAGGAGGCGGTAGGACCGCGACAGGAGTCGCACCACCCGCTCTGCCGGGTGCACGCGCGCGGGCACCCCGAAGACGCGGATTCCGGCGGGCAGGGCTGCCAGCCGACTCCAGTCTACGACCGGGAGAGAAGCGGGATCGAGCGTGACCACATCCACGCCCCAGCCCCGCTCCACGGCGCAGGCGGCCAGCTTCTCCCATCGCAGCGCCCCAGCCGCCTGCCCCGGTGGGAAGTGATAACTCACGAGGAGCAGGCGACGACGCAGGTCGAGGACTGCCCCTTCTCGCGACGGGAGCGGCTGAGGGAGTGTCGCTGTCACGGCCTCATCACCGCCGGTTCGTGCCCGGCGAGCACTAGCCGCTCATAACAGAACACTCCTCTCTCTGCCAACGCGAAGGTAGCGTCGTAAACTTCGCGTGCCCGGAGCAGGATGAGGCGGAGGCGGCCCACGCGCCACTCTCGCCACTGCTTCCGTCGCTGGAGTTCCGACGCGAGGGGGTTGAGATCCCGGTGACCGGCGAGGCGCAGCGAGAAGAGTCGCATCTTCGAGACCCCGATCACACCGGCCTCGTCTTTCCAGCGCAGCGCATATTCTTCGGGCGCGAACAGCGGAAATGGCATACGCGGCTCGAGTTCCTCCTCTACGAAATGGAAGAACGTCATGGTGCTGACCGGCACTCCTGCGAACAAGATCTTCCCGTCGCACTCCAGCAGCTTCCCGTAGGGCGTGCGCCGGCCACAAGGGGTCTCGGCCACGTGGTGTCCGGCGATGATCGCGTCTGCCTTGTTCCCCCACACCGCCACGGAATGCGTTGGGTGCAGGCTGCGAACGACCTCGGGGCCGCGCCGGAATACCTCCGTGATGAACCCCATCCTCGAAGCGGTCCGCCGCACGTCGAAAACCAGGTCTCGCGACGTGTATTCGATGGCGCTACCCGTAAACGGAAGGGTCGGCATCATAAGCGTGCCGCGTGGCCCTACGACGTCCTGCAGCGCGTGAATGGCCTCGACGGGACCCCCCCGGAACCCGAGGAATTTGTCAAAGGAGCTGTGTACCATCAGAAAGTCGCCGGGTTCGACACCCAAGCGTTGCAGCGCGTTGCAGAGATCCGCGGCGGTGAACGCCCAGAACGTTCGCACGTAGGCTCGCTGCAGCCGCTTGAGGCCCATTTTCGCCCCGGATGGCAGCACTCGCGAGGCGACGGTCGCGAGTGGGTGGCGCAAGGCGGCGATTTGCACTGTTGTCCTAGGCCAGCACGGAAATCACTGAAGCCGCACCGAGGCCGTTGGTCTGGATCGCCTCGTGCCGCATCAGCGCGTCCGCAAAGAACTTGGTCGCCCAGTTCAGGACTTCGTAGGCTCCGTAGGCGCCGCCCACCGGCCATGCACCTTTGATGCCGCCTCGCACCCCCGGCTCCCGGCTGCGCCGGTTCTGCGTGCGCTTGACGAATTGCAATACGACCGGCACCGGCTCGAGCCACTGCGAGTCCCCCGTGATTTCCGCGAGGCGGATCCAATTGTTCGCCATCTGCGCCTGGCCCGTGAGACAGGACCAGCGAACGGCGGGCGACCAATCGGAGCGGTAGCGACCGGGCATCCAGCCATCCGCCCGGACCGCCGCCATCAGAGCTCCTGCTGTGCGCTCGGCGGCGCGGAGCAGACGCGGGTCGCCGAGCACCCGTCCCCCTTCCACCAGTCCCCCGATCGCGTAGGCCAGCGTGTGCAGAAGAGGGCGGTCCGGGTCCGATAGGCAGCAGTGAGGCAACCAGCCGTTCGGAGCCTGCAACCCGGCAGCGGCGCGAAGACTGTGCGCGGCAGCGCCGGTAAACTTGTGATCACCCAATCGGACCCCCGCCTCAGCGAGCGCCCAAGCGGTGCGGGCATTGTAGAGCGTCGCGTCAGCGCGGGCGAAGCGCGAGTTCCCCCTGCGCCAGTGCCCATCCCCGGCGAGCGTCGCCACTAGGTAGTGAGCGGCGCGGCGCGCGGCGTCGGCGAAGCTGCCCTGCCCGGTCTACTCAAGCGCGGCGAGCCAGCCGAGGATCACCTGCCCGGTGTTGAACACGGCCGGCGATTCCGACTCGCCGATCACGCCGCCACGAACCGCGCCCGTTGCGAGCTGAATCTCAGTCTCCCAACGCGCTGCGCGCTCGGCACGGGCGGCGAGCTCGGGACGTCTGAGACGCCGGGCGGCTGCATACAACGTCGGGATGATGTACCCCGTGGTCTCTGGATAAGACGGCTGCCAGCCCTGGCGTGCGAAATAGGGGTGCCAGACGAGGCTGAAGGCGCGTGAAATGCCTCCGTCCGGAGTGGCATCATGGGCCCGGACCAGCCAGTCGATCGCTGCCACCAGGTGGGGCTCGTGCTCCGGATCTGCGGGATAGCCCCCGAGCCACTCGCGCGATGCCTCCGCGAGGGCCGTCGGGTTGAGGAGCGGATGAGCTCGGATCCTGTGCAGCCAGCCCGCCAGAGAGGCCTGAAGGCGCGGGACCGGTGACGGCTGGAATCCCGCATCTGCGGACGTCATGGAGTTCGGGGTCACTGCCCTCGGGGGCATCTCTGTCCCGACCTGCCGCGCCGCTCATCTAACAGCCCGTCGAGCAGCGGACGCAGCGCCGTGGCCGCGAGTTTGCCATTCGCCTGCTCGGTCGTGTGAGAGAGGTCGTCGAGAAACACTGTGGCCGTGTCGTCGTCGAACACCCGGGTCAGATTGAAGAACCGGCCCGGAGCGACAGCGGCCATGCGCGAATCGATCGCCGAGGTCGCGGCGAGATGAACAGCTCGCAGCCGCTGCTGAAACGGATGGGCTGCGATGCCGATCCGCAGCGCCTGCTCGTAGGGCGTGAGCGGCTTGAGGCTCGTGTGCAAGGCGGGCTGCCAGAAGTAGAACGCGCAGAAGCC
>VBHJ01000130.1 GCA_005887685.1 Chloroflexota bacterium
AGCTCGTCGACCGTGACCTCGTCGTTGCGAAACACGGTCGGCTCCGCGCCGAGCTCGGCCATGTACTGCACCAGGTTGTAGGTGAAGGAGTCGTAGTTGTCGATCATCGCGATTGACATCTACATGGCCTCCGCCATCTCGATGGCCTTGAACATCGCGCCCGCCTTCTCGAGCGTCTCCTCGTACTCGCGCTCGGGCCGCGAGTCGGCCACCACGCCCGCGCCCGCCTGCACGTAGGCGACGCCGTCGGCGATGACCACCGTGCGCAGCGTGATCGCCATGTCGAGGTTGCCGCCGAAGCTCACATAACCCGCCGAGCCCGCGTAAACGCCGCGCTGGTCCGGCTCGAGGTCGGCGATCACCTCCATGGCGCGTATCTTCGGCGCGCCCGAGACGGTGCCCGCCGGGAAGGCGGCCTGCAGCGCGTCGAGCGAGGTCTTGCCCTCGCGCAGCTGACCGCTGACGGTCGACGAGATGTGCATCACGTGCGAGTAGCGCTCGACCTCCATGAGCCGATCCACGTTTACCGTGCCCGGTTTCGCCACGCGGCCCACGTCGTTACGCCCCAGGTCGACGAGCATCACGTGCTCGGCGCGCTCCTTCAGGTCGTTGAGGAGCTCCTTCTCCAGCCGCTGGTCTTCGGCGGGATCTGCTCCGCGCCGGCGTGTCCCCGCGAGCGGCCGCGTCTCCACACGGCTGCCTTCCACCTGCACCAGCTTTTCCGGCGAGGTGCCGACCACGTGGCGGTCGCCGCCCAGCGCAAGAAAGAACATGTACGGCGAGGGGTTGATCGCGCGCAGGCATCGATACACGTCGAACGGCGTCGCGGCGAGGGTTTTGTGGAAGCGTTGAGAGACGACGATCTGAAATGCGTCGCCGCCCATGATGTGCTCGCGCGCGGCGTCGACCATGGCGTGGAACTGGCCCTGCGTCACGTTGGACTGCCACGGCACCCCGTCGACACCGTGGGTTTGCCCGGGCGGCTGGTCTCCGGCCAGCCTCTGCTCCATGCCATCGAGGCGGGCAACGGCGTCGCCGTAGTCCTCGCGGTCGGGGCGGTGGATCGTCAGCAGCTGGAGCCGGCGCGTGACGTGGTCGAAGACGGCCAGGTCCTCGGCGCGGACAAAGGAGCTTTCGGGCATGGGAGGCGCCGCGCCTTTCGCCGCCGGCAGTCGCTCGAAGTGCCGCGCCGTCTCGTAGCCGAGATAGCCGACCGCCCCGCCGTGAAAGCGCGGGATTCCCTTGACGGGCGCGGTCTGCTCGCCGGCGACCGACGCGAGGGCGATGAGGGGGTTTCCAGCCCCAAGGTCGAGCGGTCGCGCCTGGACGCCGATGAACGAGTAGCGGGCAAGACGTTCGCCGCCTTCAACGCTCTCGAGCAGGAACCCGGGCTCGCCCGGAGGGCAGAGCAGAGAGTAAGCGCGAACAGGCGTCAGCATGTCGGCGAGGATTTCGCGGTACACCGGCACCAGGGCGAAGTCCCGACTGAGGGCCCGCGCGTGCTCTCGGGTGGGAGTGCAGTCTCTCATCTCATCTTGTCCCTTCTAATCCGCTCCACTCTCTGCGGTGGGGCCGGAGGCCAAACCTTATCAGAATTTATTTCTTCGCTTTCATCTCCCGCTTCACGTCCCGCGCATGGGCCATCGACTCGGCGGAGTCGACGTCCGCCACCGTGTGCCAGGTGGCGGCGTGCTTCTCCCAGCCCTGCGGCCTGACGTCGAACTTCTTGGCCAGGACCGCGACCAGGATGCGCACCTTCATCTCGCCGAACCCGGGCAGCTTCTTGATCCGTGCCGCGAGGTCGTCGCCGTCCCTGGCCTCACGCCAGACCGAGCCCGCGTCGCCGCCGTAGTCCTTCACGATCGCGGCGCACATCGCCTGGACTCGCCGCGCCATCGAGCCTGGAAAACGATGCAGCGCGGGCCGCTCGCGAAAGACCTTGTCGAGTTGCTCCGGGTCCATCCGCGCGATCTTGCCCGCGTCGAGGTGGCCAAGCCGTCGCTTCAGCTCGTACGGTCCGCCGAACGCCTTCTCCATCTTGACCTGCTGGTCGAGCACCATCCCGATGAGCAGCGCGAGAGGATCGGTCTCGAGCAGCTGGTTGGCGGCCGGGTCCTCGGTCCAGACGATGGGCATGCTCGAGTAGCCTAAGCCGTTATCCAGAGCTATGGGGGAGGGCTACCGCCCCGGTTCACGGGACGATTTCGACCGGCTCTACCAGGCTGCGTACCCGCGTGTGTATCGGACGCTGACCGCAATCCTGGGAGATCCGGCAGAGGCTGAGGACTGCGCCCAGGACGCTTTCGTCCAGGCGTACCAGGCATGGCGGCGCTGGCGTCCAGACGCGCCGGCCGAGGCATGGGTGCACCGGATCGCGGTGAACCGCGCCATCTCCTATCGCCGCAGGGCAAAGCTGCGGAGCGTGGCCGAGATCCTGAAGCGGCTTGGCCGGCCCGCAACGTCCACCGACCCTGCCGAAGCAGCGACCCGACCAGACCTGTTGGCCGCACTGCGAACGCTGCCTCCCAAGCTCGCGGCCGCGATCGTGCTGCGCCACTACCACGGCTACAACAACCGGGAGATCGCAGCCGCGATCGGCGTCTCGGAGCGCACGATCGGCACGCGGCTCCGCCAGGCCGGCGAGCGCCTTCGCGTTGAACTCGACGCGCCCTTCTCACTTGGCCCACGAGCGGCGTTTCCTTCAGACAAAGGTGAGACCTATGCCGAAGACTGACACCGACCCCCTCGGGCCGTATTTCGGCTGGCGGCTGCGCGCTGAACTCGACCGCGTCCAGCCGCCCTTCTCGTCACCTCGCTACGTCCAAATCCATCGCGTCGGCGCCTGGCGTCTGGCGCCTGCCGTGCTGGCGATCGGGATCGCCGGCATCCTCGGGCTAAGCGCCTACGCGGCAACCGGCAGCGCCAACCCGGCTGTCTGGACAGAGCGAGCGGTGACTGTCATCCACCAGGCCCCGCCGAGCCCGACGTCCGAACCGATACAGCCCCCGAGCCAGCCGAAGGCGGCTCCCCCGGTCGCTCCCAAGCCGACTCACCGAGCGGAATCCACCGAACCACCCGAGCCGACAAACCGCCCTGAGCCGAGCGAATCGCCCGAACCGTCCCAGTCTCCTGAGCCGTCTGGCGGCGATCACGAAGGCTCAGGTTCAGGCGGGGGCTCGGGCGAGTGACGGACTTCCGACTGGGGCCGGGCGGAGCGTTTGTAGAGGCATGAAAAGACCAGTCGTACTCATCGTGGGGGCGGCAGCGGGAGCCCTGATGGTCGCCGCTGTCGGAGCGTCAGCCCATACGGGCTTTTCGCTGGCCCGGGTCGTCGGCCAGCATGCGACCACGTTCGGCGACGAAGCGACCGGCGCCCGCACCGAGCCGTCCGATACTCCCGAACCGACGGAAGCGCCCGAAGCACCGCCAACCGCGGAGCCCGCCGAGACGCCCGAGCCGGCCGACACCGACACCGACACCGACACCGAGACCAACGACGACAACGAAGCCGGTGCGGCGGCCGCCACCAAGTCGAGCTCGGGTGAGCACGACGGCGGAGGCGACCACGAAGGCGACGGCGGAGGCGGCGATAGCGGCGATTAGCTTTCTTTTCGCCCCGGGCGTTCTAGATGCATGGGGAGACCCCTGAACCTCCTCGTGGGCACCCTTGCGACCGCCCTCGTCACAGTCGGCGTGGCCGCCCAGACCGGCACGATCCACTTCCCGAACGAAAGAGCGTCAGGCGGAGTTCAAGCGGAGCACGCGGCCGGCTCGCCTACGCCCGAGGCCGGCCCGTCCCCACCAGCCGCGCCATCAGCCACACCGGCGGCCGAGGTCCCACCCCCGCCTCCGGCCAACTCACCACCGAAGCACAACAAGAAGCACGACGGCTAAGCCGCCCAAGCCATCCCGGGTGCACGACTGCGCCGCGCAATCACCCGATCGGGTGGAATGAACCTCACACCTTCGCCCGCTCTGACCACCTGCCATCCCCCCTCATGCACGAGCCGGTGGTGGTAGTAGCAGAGCGGAAGCAGGTTGGAGAGGTTGCTCGGTCCGCCGTGGGACCAGAACTCGATGTGATGCGGGCTGGTCCAGTTGACCGGCCGATCGCACCCAGGACCCGAGCAGGTGCGGTGTCTTGCTTTCAGCGCCCGCCACTGCGCCGGCGAGGCGGATCGCGTCGCCCGGCCGACATCAACCACGACCGAATCGGCTTTGAGGACACGGCTAAGAGTTCCGTCGCAAGCCAGCCTCTGCACAGTCTTGCTGGAGATCGGCCCGCCGCTCTGCAGGTCGGAGGCCGCGGCACCAAGCTCGCCCTTCAGGCCTTCGATTGTGGTCGTCACAGTGATGTGCGGCCGCGCCCCGTTGCGCCGTGGCAGTGTGCCTTGATTCATTGCGTGGTGCGCGATCTCGACCAGGGCGTCCGCCCTGCGCTGCTTGTTAGAACGATCGTCGGCAGCACCGAGCCGCTTGGCCAAAGCGTCGATCGCGGTCTTCACCGCGGCCCCGCCTTCGGCTTCCAGCCAACCATCGAGGCGGTACATTCCATCGGTCTCGCTGATGAATAGCTGGCGACGCTCGAAGTTCTCTTCGACTGCGGCGCAGAAGTCTTCGGGATTGACCGCATGCCAGGTCTTGGTTGCGATCTCTCTGAGGTCTTTGATCGAGAAGTCCTTTGCATTCCTGATCCACATCTCTTCATCAATCCGGGCCCCGATCTGGCCCACCCGCTCCTGCAAGTGGCAGATCGTCGAAGCCGCCTGGTAGCCGATCTCACCTGAGCTCAACGCCTCGGCGACCCGCGGCATCTCCTCCAGCTGGGCACCGACACACAGCCGGTCGACCGCCACATTGCCCGAGACCTTGCAGGTCTTGGCCGCCCAGCTCACCGCGCCCTGGCCGGCGAGCAGGTGGTCGCCACGCATGCGAGAGCGATGCAGGACCTTGCAAAGCTTGCCCTGGAGGGCGTTGACGACCGCCGCCAGGCGAGCGGGATCTACGAAGTCGTCGTCGGCGAAGAGGTCGAAATCACGAGCCGCAGACTCCAGCCTTTCGAGCTCTCCAACCATGCCTAAAGTCTACCAAACGCCCGTTCGTTTGTCAACTAGTTTAACCCGATAAATCTATTTAAACCGACCCCGCCACCAGCAACCCAGACCCCCCAAACACCCCCTTCCCAGCCCTCGTCCGCCGTCACCCCTTCCTGCGCTGCACAAACTCAAACCCAAACCGCCCCTTCACGCAGAGGTGCCCCGCGGTGACGCTGTTGTCCAGCGGCGAGGTGACTTTCACGATCGTGTTGTCCTGCACGTGCAGCTCGAGCATGCACCCCACCCCGCAGCCCCTCGTCCCACGTCCCCTCCGCACGCATGTCGTGCTCGCTCTTGAACATCAGCGCCCCCGTCGGACACACCCCGATGCAGTTCCCGCAGTAAACGCAGGCGGAGTCGGGCAGCGGCGTGTCGAACTCGGTGGAGATGTGCGCATCGAACCCCCGCCCCGCGACGCCGATCGCGAACGTGTTCTGCGCGTCGACCCCACAAGCCTCGACGCACTTGTAACAGAGGATGCAGCGCGAGTAGTCGCGGACGTACAGGTCGTTGTCCACCTTCACCGGCTGCGCGACCGTCGCCGCCTCCGCCCCGAACCGCTCCGGCTGCGCCCCGTACTGAGACATCCACCCCTGCACCTGCGCCGAGCACAGCGACATGTCCACCGACGACGCCAGCAGCTCCAGCACCAGGCGCCTGCTGTGCCTCACGCGCTCCGAGTCGGTCCGAATCTTCATCCCCGCCTCGACCTTCCGCGAGCAGGCCGGCACCAACACCCGCGACCCCTCGACCTCGACCACGCAGACCCGGCACACATTCACCGGCGTGAGGTTGTCGAGCTGGCACAGCGTCGGCGTGTCGATCGTCAGCCTCCGGCACGCATCGAGGATCGTCGACCCCTCGACCACCTCGATCTCGCGGCCATCGATGTTCACCCCGACAAGACGCTTCGGCATCCCGACGAAGACCGCGTCAGCCATTCAGCACCTTCAGCTGCGTGAGGCCCGACGCGATCGCGTTCGCCGCGGTCTGCCCCAGCCCGCAGATCGACGCGTCGCGCATGGCCTGCGCGATGTCGCTGAGGAGCATCACGTCGGCGCTGCGATCCCCATTGCGCTCAACCAGCATTCGTTCGAGGATCTCCTCCTGCCGTTTCGTGCCGACGCGGCACGGCACGCACTGCCCGCACGACTCGTCCCGGAAAAACCGAGCGATGCGCAGCAGGACCTGCTTCATGTCCGCGCTTTCGTCAAACACGATCACCGCGCCTGAGCCGAGTGTGGCGCCGATGGCCCTGGTGCCCTCGAAGCTCAGCGGAACGTCGACCTGCTCCGGCGTGAGAAACGATCCCGCCGCCCCACCGAGCAGCACGGCCTGGATGTCCTGCGCACCGGCAAGGGCAAGCAGCTCGCGCAGCGGCGTCCCCATCGCGACCTCGTAGAGGCCGGGCCGTTCTACGTGCCCCGACACGCAGAATAAACGCGTGCCCGTCGAGTCCTTGGTTCCAACCGAGGCGAATGCAGCACCCCCCTCGGAAACGATGTTCAGGACGTTGAACAGCGTCTCGACGTTGTTGACCAGGGTCGGCTTGCCGAACAACCCGACCTCAACGGGAAATGGAGGCTTGTTGCGGGGCTCTCCCCTCTTGCCCTCGATGGAGTTGAAAAGCGCCGTCTCCTCGCCGCATATGTAGGCGCCGGCGCCGCGACGCACCTCGATTTCGATGTCGAGCAACCCAGCCCCTCGCGCCTGCGCGACCGCATTCTCGACGCGCGCGCGCGCGAGCGGGTACTCGGCGCGGATGTAGATGTAGCCCTTCTCGCAGCCTGTGGCGAACGCCGCGATGGCCATGCCCTCGACGACCGCGAACGGGTCCGCCTCCATCAGCACGCGGTCTTTGAAGGTGCCCGGCTCGGACTCGTCCGCATTGCACACCAGGTAGTGCGGCCGCTCGGTCGCCTTCGCCACCGACTCCCATTTCCGCCCGGTGGGAAAAGCCGCCCCACCCCGCCCGAGCAGCCGGGCCTCAGTCACTTCGCGAATCACCGCCTCCGACCCCATCTCGCGAGCCCGCATCAGCGCAGCAAAGCCTCCAAGCGCCCGATAGCCATCCAGACGTTCGGGGTCGTAAGCGGCGACCCGCCGAAGCAGGCCCCCTCTCCCCCCAGGGGAGAGGGTCGGGGAGAGGGGCGTGGACAGGGTTTGGTCCGGCCATTCCCCGCCTCGTAAGGTGTCCGCCGCCTGTGCGACGGTCACCGGCGCGATCTGCCTTTCCTCGTACGACGACCCCGAACGCTCGACCAGCGCCGCCGGCGCCCGATCGCACAGCCCCAGGCAAGGACTGCGCTCGGCATCGACCGCGGCGCAGATCTCGTCCGCACCGGCAAGCTTGCAGACGATGTCGTCGCATACACGCAGCGTCAGCGCGCCACGCGGCTTCAGAGCGAAGCGCGCGTAGAAGCTGACCACGCCGTAGGCCTCGGCGGGCGGTATCGACAGGCGGCGGCACGCATACTCGAGCGCCCCTCGGCTCACCCAACCGGTGCGGTCCTGGATCGCGTGCAGCAGCGGCAGCAGCAGATGTCGCTGCGAGCGAACGGCGCGACCGCCGCGCGCAAAATGGTCATCCGCCGGCCGCCGCCGGCCTCCCTCCCACAAGGAGTCAGGTGTGCCGAGGAGGCCGTCGACCGCCGCGACCTCGTCGGCGGTCGGAGGGCCACCCGTGGTTCGGATGTCCAACTACGAAACCGGCGCCAGCTTGTCGATCCGGATTGCGCTCGCCTTGAACTCCGCGGTGCCCGATTTGGGATCGGTCGCGTCGATGGTCAGCACGTTGGTCGACACCTGGTCCGGGAAGTGCAGCGTCATGAACGCGAGCCCAGGACGCAGCGTGGGCTCGAACCGCACGCTCACCTCGACCGATCCGCGCCGGGAGCTGACCCGCACGCTCTCGCCGTCCTCAACGCCCAGGCGAGCACCATCTTCCGGCGAGATCAGGAGCGCCTCCCTCTTGCGCAACGGTGACGTGTACTCGCCGGTCTGGACGCCCGTGTTGAAGGAGTCGAGCCTGCGCCCGGTCGTCAACCGGATGGGAAACTCTTCGCTCAGCCGGTCGACCGGAGGATCGTGCTCCACCGCGAAGAACGGAGCGCGAGGACCCTCGACAGGGTCCTTCCACAGCCGGGCGTGAAGGAACTGCGTGCCCGGATGCGACTCGTCGGGGCAGGGCCACTGGATGCCGCCGAGCTCGTCGAGCCGGCGGTAGGCCATCCCCGCGTGCATCGGTGAGAGGCTGCGGCACTCGTCCCACACCTCCTCCGCCGTCGGGTGGCCCCAGTCCGAGCCGAGCCTCTGCGCGATGTCGCTGATGATGTCGATGTCGTCGCGCGCGCCGGCCGGTGGCTCGAGCGCCCGCCGCACCCGCTGCACGCGACGCTCGCTGTTGGTGACCGTGCCCTCCGACTCCGCCCAGCCCGCGGCCGCAGGCAAAACCACGTGCGCCAGCTCGGCGGTCTGGGTCAGGAAGATGTCCTGCACCACGAGGTGCTCCAACCCGCTCAGCAGCCGCACCGCGCGCGTCTGGTCGGCCTCACTGCGCGCGGGGTTCTCGCCCACGATGTAGGCCGAGCGCAGGTCGCCTCGCTCCATCGCCTCGAACATCTCGCTCAGGTGCCAGCCCTTGCTGTCCGGGAACTTCGCGCCGCCCCAGGCCTTCGCGAACTTGTCGTGAATCGCGGGGTCCTCGAGGTCCTGGAATCCCGGCATGCGAGCGGGGATCGCGCCCATGTCTCCGCCGCCCTGCACGTTGTTCTGGCCGCGCAGCGGATTGAGCCCGCACCCGTAACGACCCACCTTTCCGGTGAGGAGGCCGAGGTTGATCAGGGCGAGCACGTTGTCGGTCGCGTTGTGATGCTCCGTGATGCCGAGAGTCCAGCAGATCATTCCGCGCTCGGCTCGCGCGAAATCGAGCGCGACCTCCTTGATCGCAGCCGCGGGCACGCCGGTCTCGGCTTCGGCGCGCTCGAGCGTGTACGCCTCGACGCAGCGCGCGAAATCTTCGTAACCCGTCGTCGCGCGCGCGATGAACTCCTTGTCGTGGAGACCGGCATGGATGATCTCGCGCGCCATCGCGTTGGCGAGCGCGATGTCGCTGCCGACGTCGATGCCGAGCCAAACGTCGGCCCATTCGGCCGAGCTGGTGCGCCGCGGATCGACCGCGATCAAGCGGGCGCCGCTGCGCACGCCGCGCAGCAGGTGATGGAAGAAGATCGGGTGGGTCTCCCGCGCGTTCGAGCCCCACAGGATGATGACGTTCGTCTCCTCAGCCTCGCGATACGACGAGGTTCCGCCTCCGGCTCCGAACACTGTCGCCAGACCGGCGACGCTTGGAGCGTGTCAAGTCCTGTTGCAGCTGTCGATGTTGTTGCTGTGCATCACGACGCGCGTGAACTTCTGGGCCATGAAGTTCATCTCGTTGGTCGTCTTGGAGCAGCTGAACATGCCGAAGGAATGCGGTCCCTTCTGTCGTGCGGCGTCGAAACCCGAGGCGGCCCTTGCCAGTGCCTCCTCCCAGGAGGCTGGACGGAGGCGCCCGCCCTCTCTGACCAGCGGTTCGGTCAGACGGAGGAGGCCGTCGTCCATGCGCAGATTATGTCTTGTTGGCCGCGACGAACTCCTTGATCCGGCTGAGTCCCAGCTTCAGCTCGTCCTCCGACTGCGTGTAGGCGAGGCGGATGAAGCCCTTGCCGGCGTGGCCAAACGCGGTGCCGGGGAGCACGGCAACGCCGGCCTCGTTCAGCAGGCGGCCGGCGAGCTCGTGCTCATCGAATCCAGTGCCCTCGATGTTCGGAAACACGTAGAAGGAGCCTTGGGGCCGGGCGCAGCGCATGCCCGGGATCTCGTTGATGCCGTCGACCACGAGGTTGCGCCGGTGCTCGAAGACCTTGACCATCCTCCGCACCGCGTGCTCCGACTCCGGGGAGCCAAGAGCCTCGATGGCCGCGATCTGCGTGAACGCGGCCGCGCACGACGAGGAGTTGATCATCAGCGTGTCGAGCTTGGCCGCGAGCGCGCGTGGAGCCACGGCGTAACCCAGCCGCCAGCCGGTCATCGCGTATGACTTGGAGAGCCCGTCCATCAGCACCGTGCGCTCGCGCATACCCGGCCGCGACAGCGGCGACACGTGCTGGAAGCCGTACACGAGCTGGCTGTAGATCTCGTCCGAGACCACGAGCAGGTCGTGCTTCTCGGCGAGCTCGCAGACGAAGTCGATGTCTTCGTCCGTGAGCACTCCGCCGGTCGGGTTCTGCGGAGTATTGATGATGAGCATCCGGGTCTTTGACGTCACGAGGGACGCCAGCTCGTCGAGGTCCATGCGGAACCCGCTCTCCTCGCGAAGGGTCACGGTCTTCGGCACGGCGCCGATGAAGCTCACCTGTGATGCGTACGCGGGGTAACCGGGATCGGGCAGGATCACCTCGTCGCCGGGCTCGACGCACGCGAGCAGCGTGAAGAGCAACACGTTCTTCGACCCGGGCACGAGCACGACGTCGGCGGGGTCCACCTGTGTGGTCAGCATGCGGCTCACGAAGCCGGCCACCGCCTCGCGAGCCTCGAAGATGCCGCTCGCGGGCGTGTAGTGCGTGTAGCCGTTCTGCATGGCGCCGATCGCGGCCTCGACGATGTTGTCGGGTGTCGCGAAGTCGGGCTCGCCGATCTCGAGGTGGACGATGCGCTTGCCCTCAGCCTCGAGCTTGCGGGCCCGGGCAAGCACCTCGAACGCGCCCTCGGTGCCGAGGCGCGACATTCGCTCGGCAAAACGAACGGCGGTGGTCATTGTCGAATCCTAGTGCACACCCATCAGCCAACCGCCGTCGATGCCGAGAGTCTGGCCGGTGATATACGCGGCCTGGCGCGAGCAAAGGAACGCACATGCTGCACCGACCTCGGCGGGGTCGCCGTAGCGCCCGATTGGTGAATCCGGCCTGGACTCGAGCTCTCGGACGCGCTCGGTGAGAATCGCGCCGGGGGCGATGCAATTCACGGTGATCTGGTCTGGCCCGAGCTCGCGTGAAAGTGTTTTGGCCAACCCGGTCACCGCCCCCCGAAAAGCATTTGAAAGCACAAGGTTCGCAATCGGCTGACGGGCCGTGATCGACGTGATGAATATGACCCGGCCTTGCTCGGACCCCTTGATGTGGGGCAGCGCTTCACGGACCAGCCGCACCGCGCTCATAAGCGTCAGCTGGAACGCGACATCCCACGCGTCCAGAGGCGTCGTCTGGAAAACACCCGGCGGCGGACCCCCGGCGTTGGCCACGACGATGTCCAGGCCGCCGAGCGTCTCCACGGCGCCCCTTACCACCGCCTCCACGTCCTGCTGTCTGGAAACGTCAGCTGCCGACCAGCCGGCTGCGCCTATGGCGTGGCCCGTCGCCTCGATCGACTGCGGGTCGCGCGAGCAGATGTATACGCGCGCGCCTTCCGCGATCAGCGCCTCGGCGCAAGCCCGCCCCAGCCCCTTGCTGGCGGCCGTGACGAGAGCGCGCCGGTCCCTCAGCCCAAAATCCATCAGCTCTTGGTGTTGACGTACCAGTCCGTGACGTACTGGAACCGTTCGTACGGATCGATCGCCTTGTTCATGTGCACGCCGTGCACGCGCTGCGAGACCGCGTACTCGTAGCGGCTCGCGTAGATGAAGATCGCGGGCGCGGCGTCGGCCATCAGCATCTGGAAATCGATGTACGCGGCCAGACGCGATGGAGGATCGACCGCAGCGCGTCCATCTTCCAGGTCCTTGTCGATCAGCCCCCAGCCTCGCGAGTACGCGAAGTTGAGCGAGCCGGGGTCGATCCCGGAGTGCCACAGGGAGTACTGGTCGGGGTCAGGCCCGACGTCGATCGAGATGAGCGCCATCTGGTACTTGTGCGTGAGCAGGTAGTCCTGCAACAGCTTCGAGGCGGGAAGTGGCTTCACGTCCACCTCGATGCCGATCTCGGCCAGCTGGGAGGAGATCGCGGACGCGATCTGCTGGTTGGGGTACGAGTCGGCGGCGGCCAGGGAAATCTTGAACGGCACCCCTTTCTTCGTCCGCAGCTTCGATGCGGGGTCGAGCTGCCAGCCCGCGGCGTCGAGCGCCGAACCCGCTGCGGCCGCGTCGAAAGGATGGAGGTTGGCCGCGGCGGGTGAGTAAGCCCAGTCCCCTGTCGGGATCGGCGTGGGGTCGGCGTCGGCCCTGCCCCCGAACACGTCGTTGACCACGCGCTGCCGGTTGATCGCCTGCACCAGCGCCACGCGAACCTTGGCGTCGCTGAAGAACGCCTTGCCGTCACCGTCCACGTTGAAGGTCACGAACGAGTTGGTGAACATCCGCGACTCCTGCACCGTCAGGTCCGTTCGCCCCTGCAGGGTCGAAACCTCCTGGGGCTGAATCCCACCGACCAGGTCGGCCGCCCCGGTCAGCACTGCGCGGATGGCGGACTGCGGGTCCGTCGCCGGGTACGTGCGCAGCACCAGGTGGTCCAGGTACGGCTGCGGAACCGCGTACGGGTTTCTGTCGAGCGTGATCGCAAGCTGGTTGATCGATCCGACCTTGAACGGGCCGGTGCCGAAGGCGCGTACTCCTCCGTAGGGGCTCGCGGCGATCTGCGCCGGCGCCATCCCCGCGTAGATGTGCTTCGGGATGATTCCCACGCGGAGGGAAAGCGGGAACGACGCATCTGGTGCCCGGAGGCTGAAGACAACCTGTCCGGGCCCACCCGCCGCGACGCCCACCAGGCGCCAGTCCTCGGCACCGGGCTGCACGTACTCGAGGTCCTGGAGGATGTGGAAGGTGAAGAGCACGTCGTCCGCCACGAACGGCTCCCCGTCCGCCCACTTCACGCCGTCGCGAAGGGTGAACGTGTAGGTGAGGTGGTCGGCGGACACCGCCCAGTCCTGGGCGAGCTGTCCGACCACGTTCTGCTGCGGCCCTGGTAGATCAGGCTGTTGACGTCCCGCGTGCTCTCGTTGCTCTGGAAGAGCGGGTTCAAGACGTCGGCCTGGCCGATCAGCGCCTCGACTGCCGTCCCGCCGCGAGCGGGCTTGGGCACGGTGGCGACGGGCTGGCACGCGCCAACCACCAGGACCATCGCCAGCGCGGCGACGATGAATCTACGCCGTGAGATGCGTCGTCACCCAGACGTTGGCCACCGAGCAGATCAGGAAGGCTGCGACGAGGACCCAGGTGGTCCAGTAGATCTGACGCTCGAGGCCGCGCCGCGTGCGGTAGCCTCCGCCCAGCCCGTCGCCGCCGCCGCCGATCGTCCCGCCGAGACCCGACGCCTTAGGTGTCTGGATCAGCACACCGGCCATCAGGAGGACCGAAAGGACGGCCTCCGCAATGACCAGGGCGTTCTGGAGCTTTGCCATGGGACCCGGAGATTTTACCCGCGCTCAGGCCCATACCGAGCCGAAGCGGGAGTTGATCGCCTCCCAGTTCAGCGTGTTGAACCACGCCGCGATGTAGTCGGCGCGCCGGTTCTGGTACTTGAGGTAGTACGCGTGCTCCCAAACGTCGACGCCCAGGAGCGGCGTCAGCTCGTCCATGTAAGGGCTGTCCTGGTTGGGGTAGCCCTTGATCGAGAGCTTGCCCTGGCGGTCGGCCACCAGCCACGCCCAGCCGCTGCCGAACTGCCCTACGCCGGTCTTCTGCAGCTGCTCCTTGAAGGCGTCGTAGCCGCCGAACGTGTTCTTGATCGCGTCCGCGATGCGGCCGTTCGGGTTGCCCCCACCACCTGGCCCCATGATCGTCCAGAAGATCGAATGATTGGCGTGGCCGCCCGCGTTGTTGCGGATGGCGGTTCGGATGTCTTCCGGAACGTCTTTGATCCCCCAGAGAAGGTCCTCGACCGTCCTCTTGCCAAACTCGGGGTGCTTTTCGAGCGCCGCGTTAGCGTTCGCCACGTAGGCCGCATGGTGCTTGTCGTGATGGATCTCCATGGTCTTCGCGTCGATGTGCGGCTCGAGGGCATCGAACGCGTATGGAAGCTTGGGAAGCTCAAAAGGCATGTTCAGGGACCCCCCTTTCTGAATTCGGTGTGTATTTAAACCAGTCTAAGTGGTGGAAGATTTCGAACCGGAGGCCTGGGCCTTGACCGCGGCGGCGCGCCTCTCCACCTCCGCCGGGTCGCCAAGGTAGCGCCAGGCCTTCGGCCGGAGGTCGCCGTCCAGCTCGTAGACACGCGGCACGCCGGTCGGGATGTTCAGCTCGACGACCTCGGCATCGCTCAGCCCGTCGAGGTGCTTGACCAGCGCCCGAAGGCTGTTGCCATGCGCCGACACGAGCACGCACGGATGCACGAGCAGGTCGGGGACGATCGCGTCGTACCAGTAAGGCAGCGTGCGCTCGAGCACGTCCTTGAGGCACTCCGCGCCGGGCAGCAGCTCAGGCGGCATGGCCGCGTAGCGAGGGTCATGTGACGGGTGCCGCTTGTCGGTTCGATCGAGGTCGGGCGGACGCACGTCATAGCTGCGACGCCACACCTTGACCTTGTCCTCGCCGTACTTCTCCGCGGTCTGCTGCTTGTTGAGTCCCTGCAGCGCGCCGTAGTGGCGCTCGTTGAGACGCCAGCTGCGCTTGACCGGGATCCATGAAAGCTCCATCTCGGCAAGCGCTCGCTGCGTCGTCTGGATCGCACGCAGCAGGAGCGATTCGTGCACGACGCCCGGCCGCAGCCCTGCCTCCTTCATCAACCGTCCCGCCTCGGTCGCCTCCTTCACCCCACGCTCGCTCAGGGGCACGTCGGTCCAGCCGGTGAAGAGATTCTCGAGATTCCAGGTGCTCTCGCCGTGGCGCAAAAGGACAAGAGTTCCTACCCATTTATGGGGAGGTGGCCCGGAGGGCCGGAGGGGCTGGTCCGCTTTGGAGCTACCGGTGCCCATAGACCTCGGCCGTGACCTTCA
Organism: Chloroflexota bacterium; assembly: GCA_005887685.1. GTDB lineage: Bacteria > Chloroflexota > Dormibacteria > Dormibacterales > Dormibacteraceae > 40CM-4-65-16. The sequence goes on from VBHJ01000130.1 coordinate 15,000, forward strand.
CGATCGCGGCGAACTCCTCGGCGTCGAGGCTCGCACCGCCGACCAGGACGCCATCACACAGGGGCAGCTCCACGTACTGCTGCACGTTGCTCGCTTTCACGCTCCCTCCGTACAGGATCCGCACCTTGCGGGCCGCGCCGGCGCCGATCATCTCGCCGACGATCCTGCGTATCAGGCGCATGGTCTTGTAGGCATGCTCCGGGTCGGCGTTCCGTCCGCTGCCGATGGCCCACACCGGCTCATAGGCGATGACGAGCCGGGCAGAGTCGTCCGCCGAGCAGCGCGCAAGCCCGGCCTTGACCTGCGCCGACACGACCTCGTCCGACGTGCCGGCGTCGTAGTGGTCGGCGAGCTCGCCCACGCACATGATCACGCCAAGCTCGGAGGACAGCGCCGCGGCGGTCTTCTTCGCCACCATCTCGTCCGTCTCGCCAAGGTACAGGCGCCGCTCCGAGTGGCCGACGATCACCCACTGGCACAGGTCCTTGAGCATGGCCGGCGAGACCTCGCCCGTGAACGGTCCCGACATCTCCCAGAAGCAGTCCTGCGCGCCGAGCTTGACGCCTGACTGGTCGAGCACCTCCGAGACTCCGAGCAGCCACGGGAACGGCGGGATGATGACGACCTCCACCCGATCGGCATGACCCCTGGCCACACCGAGCACGCCGCGCACCAGGTCGAGGGCGTCGTCTTCGTTGGTCGGGTTCATCTTCCAGTTGGCCGCCAGCAGCGGCATGCCTGGGGGACGTGTCGACACTTATGCCTCTTTGAGAATCGCGATGCCGGGCAGTTCCTTGCCTTCGAGGTACTCCAGGGTCGCGCCGCCGCCGGTCGAGACGTGCGAGAAACGACCCGCGAGACCAAGCGACTCGATCGCGGCGATCGTGTCGCCACCGCCGACCAGGGTGTATCCGCCGGAGCTTGCGATGGCCTCCCCGACGGCCCTGGTGCCGTCAGCGAAATCGCGGATCTCGGCCACGCCGACTGGCCCGTTCCAGATCACGGTGCCCGCGCCCTTCAGGCGCTGGGTGAACTCGCGGACACTCCGCGGACCGATGTCGAGGGCCATCCAGTCGGGCTCGACCTTGTCTGACTCCAGGATGCGCAGAGCCTCGCCGGCCTGCATCTTCCGCGCGCACACGAGGTCGACCGGGAGGAGGAGCTTGTCCCCCGCCTCCTTGGCGACCGCTTTCGCCTCGTCCAGCGCGGAGTCCTCCACGAGTCCACCGCCCGTGGGCCAGCCCTTCGCCTTGAAGAAGGTGTTGGCCATGGCGCCACCGATGAGAAGCGAGTCCACCTTGTGGAGCAGGTTCCGCAGCACGCCCACCTTGGTCGAAACCTTTGCTCCGCCCACCACGGCGACCATCGGCCGTCGCGGGTCGTCGAGCGCCTTGTGCAGCGCCGCCAGCTCGGCTTCCATCAGCTCGCCGGCAAACGCGGGTAGGTATGCGGCGACGCCCACGACCGAAGCATGCGCGCGGTGCGAGGCCGCGAACGCGTCGTTGACGAAGAGATCGCCCAGCGACGCCAGCCGGCGTGCGAACTGGGCGTCGTTCGCCTCGTCCTCTTTGTGATAGCGGACGTTTTCGAGCAAGAGCACCTGTCCTGACTGCAGCCTGTCGACCGCCATGATCGCCGGCTCGCCGACGCAGTCTTCGGCAAACTGGACCTCCCGGCCGACGCGCTGAGCGAGGTGGCCGGCGATCGGCTTCAAGGAGAGATCCGGCTCGCGGTCCTTCGGCCGGCCCAGGTGGGACATGACGATGACCCTCGCGCCGCGCCGGGCGAGGTGCTGAAGCGTCGGCGCGGCGGCGCGCACGCGCGTGTCGTCGGCGATGGCGCCATCCGTCAGCGGAACGTTGAGATCTTCGCGGACGAGGACCCGTTTGCCCGCGACGTCGACGGATGTGATCGAAGCCTTCAGAGTCTCTCCGCCATGTAGGACATCAGGTCCACCATGCGGCAGCTGAAACCCCACTCGTTGTCGTACCAGCTGACGATCTTGGCCCAGTCGCCGGCCAGCATCGCGGTCGACGGCGCGTCGACGATCGATGAGTGCGGGTCGTTCTTGAAGTCCGAGGACACGAGCTCCTCATGGCTCACGGCGAGGATTCCGCGCAGCTCGCCGCTCGCGGCCTCTTCGAATGCGGCGTTGACGTCCTGCGCGGTCGTGGTCTTGCCCAGCTGCACTGTGAGGTCGACGACCGAGACGTCCAGGATGGGGACACGGAACGAAATCCCGGCGAACTTGCCGGCCAGCTCCGGCAGCACCTCCGCCACCGCCTTGTTCGCGCCGGTGGAGGTGGGAATGATGTTGTCCGCGGCGGCGCGGGCCCGGCGCAGGTCCTTGTGCGGAAGGTCCTGCAGCTTCTGGTCCGCGGTGTAGGCGTGGATCGTGGTCATCATTCCGCGCTCGATCCCGAACGAATCGTGCAGCACCTTGGCGAGCGGCACGAAGCAGTTCGTCGTGCAGCTGGCGTTGGAGATGACGTCGTGCTGCTTGGGGTCATAGCCCTTGTGGTTGACGCCCATCACGACGGTGTAGTCCTGGTTCGTCGCGGGTGCCGAGATGATGACCTTCTTCGCCCCGCCCTTGTCGATGTGCACGCGAGCCTTGTGCGCGTCGGTGAAAAGACCCGTCGACTCGACGACCAGATCGATGCCGAGGTCTTTCCAGGGCAGCTCGGCCGGGTCTTTCTGACTGAGGAACTTGACCTTGTGGCCGTCGACCTGGATCGTGTCGCCGTCGACTTTCACCGCCGGAGCGAAAGTGCCGAGCGCCGTGTCGTGCTTGAGCAGGTGGCCGAAGGTCCTGGCGTCGCCTATGTCGTTGACCGCGACGATCTCGAAGTGCGGCTTCAGGTCCCAGGCCGCGCGGTAGATGTTGCGGCCGATGCGGCCGAAGCCGTTGATGCCAACCTTGAGTGCCATTGGGGCGAGCTCCTAGTGATGTTCGTAGAACGGTGGAAGGACGGCCTAAATGTTAGGCGGAGCGGCGTTGTGGCTTTTCTCCGTTGGGCTGGGCTAGAGACTGCAGCCGGCGCAGCCGGTGGTTGACCGCGGACTTCGACAGTTTCATGCGACCCGCCAGCTCCCCCAGGTTCAGCTCAGGGTTTTCGACGCGCATGCGAGCCATCTCGCGAAGCGCGGGGGGAAGCAGGTCGAGCTTGCCGTCAGCCTCGAGGCGCTCGATCGCGGCCGCCTGGCGGAGGCCTGAGCCGATCGTCTTGCCGATGTTGGCGGTTTCGAAGTTGAGGCGGCGGTTGACCTCGCCGCTAACCTCACGCATGACGCGCACGTTCTCGAACTCCATCACCGCCCGGTTCGCTCCCATCATCGACAGCAGGCGCACGATCCCGTCGCCGTCCTTGATGTAGACGACCGGCTGGCCCCCGCGCTCGGTCAGGCCGGCCTTGATGCCCGAGCTGTCGATCAGACGGGCGATTGAGGAGGCCCAGGACGGGGTCGGCGGGACGAACTCGAGGTGATATCGGGTGTGGGGCGCGTTGACCGAGCCGCAGCCGAGGAAGAGGCCCCGAAGTATCGCCTTGCGGTCGCAGGCGGCCTCCGGCATCGCGTGCACGGGTGGCTGCGAGAACGCCGCCACCAGGTCGGGCGGAAGCGTGAGCTCAATGAAAAACGACATCCGTTTGCGCGTCTTGACCGCCTGGTACTTGGCTTCCATGCGCCCCACCGCGCGACCCAGCCGCACGACCTTGCGCGCGACCGCGTTGCGAAGCAGCGAGAAGTAAGCCGAGCGGCCCCGCTGGTTTCCCAACAGCCTTCCGCGCGAGCCGTAGTAGATGCCGAGCAACTCGCTCAACTGACAGCAGGGCCGTGCTGGTAGAAGCCCCGCCATCTCGTTCTTGACCTCAGCCGAGAACGAAATTGCGCGTACCTCCAGGAAGGTTATTAACCTCCCCCCTTTCCCATCGAGTCTAACGCGCGACCGATGCCTTCCAGTCCACAAATCTTTTTTGCCCGCGCCACAATTCCCTTGTGGCGGAGATGCGGATGATCGAGGCGGTCCGCGCCGCGATCACCGAGGAGATGGAGCGCGATGAGCGGGTCCTGGTCCTGGGTGAGGACGTGGGCCGCAAGGGCGGCGTGTTCGGCGCCACCGACGGCCTGTACGCTCGCTTCGGCGAGGCGCGGGTGCTCGACACCCCGCTCGCCGAGTCGGCGATCGTCGGCGTTGCGATCGGAGCGGCGCTCAACGGCCTCATCCCGATCGCCGAGATCCAGTTCGCCGACTTCATCCATCCCGCATTCGACCAGATCGTCAGCGAGGCGGCCCGGACGCGATACCGATCGAATGGCGACTGGGGAGTGCCCATCGTCATCCGGACGCCCTTCGGCGGCGGGGTTCACGGCGGCCTCTACCACTCCCAATCGATCGAGGCGTTTTACGCGCACGTGCCAGGCGTCAAGGTGGTCGTGCCGAGCACGCCCGCCGACGCGCACGGCCTCCTGAAATCGGCGGTCCGCGACCCTGACCCCGTCCTTTTCCTCGAGCACAAGAAGGTGTACCGGCTGGTCGCCGAGGAGGTGCCGGACGGCGATCACCTGGTGGCGATCGGTCCCGCCGTGGTCCGTCGGGAGGGCGAGGGCCTGAGCTGCTTCGCCTGGGGCCTGATGACCCACTACTGCCTGGAGGCTGCGCGGCTGCTCGAGGCGGAGGGCATCAGCATGGAGGTGGTCGACCTGCGCACCCTCGCGCCGCTCGACCGGGAGACGATCCTCGCCTCGGTGCGCAAGACGGGCAAGGCGCTCATCGTGCACGAGGACAACCTCACCGGCGGGTTCGGGGCCGAGATCGCGGCGATCATCTCCCAGCACGCGTTCGAGGATCTCGACGGTCCGGTCACGCGCGTGGGGGCGCCGGACGTGCCGGCGATGCCCTTCAATGGCCCTCAGGAGGACTTCTTCATGCCCAGTCCCCAGAAAATCGCCGACGCGGCAAGAAAGCTTGCCGCCTACTAACCGGCGCCGCCGCCCGGCCAGGCCCGCCGTCCGGACTCTCCCCGCGATTGACCGGGCGGAGTACGAGCTGCGCCGCGAGAGCGTGGCCGCCGGCATGGACGCCGCCGGGTTGGATGCGCTCTGCGTCTTCTACCCGGCTCGGGTGGCGTACCTGACCGGCTTCCACCACATCCCGACCGAGCGCCCGATCGCGCTTGTCATCGGATCCAGCGGGCAGTCGTCGCTCGTGGTGCCGGCGGTCGAGAAAGAGCACGCCGAATCGTCGACGTCGGTCGACCAGGTGCGCATCTACTTCGAGTACCCGGGTGCGGAGCACCCGATGGAGACGATCGCCGAGATGCTCGTCGAGATGCACGCCAGGCCTCACCGCACCGGCGCGGACCATGACGGGTACGTGCCTTTCTGGGGCTACCGCGGCCCACGGCTGAGCGACCTCGTCGGGGTCGAGCCCGTCGACGCCGAGCTGATCATCGAGTCGCTCCGGCGGGTGAAGTCACAGGCCGAGCTCGACTGCATCCAGCTCAGCTGCGACTGGGCGGTCCGGGGGCACCACCGTATGCAGGCCGCGATCAAGACGGGCAAGACGGAGATGGAGTGCTACACCCCCGCCGCCAACGAGACGCTCTTTGAGATGGTGCGCGAGATGCCAGGCTGGCGACCGCGCGGCGGCGACGACACCGGGTTCGTGGCGATGTTCGTCGGCGGGCACTCGACGGCGATGCCGCATGGTTTCGTGAAGGGGCACGGCGTGCAGCCCGGCGACGTGCTGGTCAGCGGCGCGGGGGCGAACATCGACGGCTACCGCAGCGAGCTCGAGCGGACGATGATCGTCGGCGAGCCGACCGCGGAGCAGCGGCGCGCGTTTGCGGCGATGCTCGCGCTGCAGACCCGCGCGATCGAGGTGATGGCCCCCGGTGTTCCCGCCGGCGAGGTCGAGCTCGCCACGGTGAGGCTGGCCGAAGAGCTTGGCGTCGCGGACAACCTGCGTCACCACGCCGGCCATTCGATCGGGCTCGAGGGCCACGAGGCTCCGTTCCTCGACCGCGGTGACGACGCGGTCCTCGAGCCGGGCATGGTGTTCACGGTCGAGCCGGGCGTCTACATAAAGGAAATGGGCGGGTTCCGCCACTCCGACACCGTCGTCATCACCCACGACGGATGCCGCGTCATGACGGACTACCCACGCGAGCTGAACGACCTGATCATCGCGATCGATTAACCTCGGCTGCGATGGGCTCTGACGCCGTCCACAGGCGCGGGCGCCGGCCCGGCGACCTGCGTGTCGTCGTCCGCCGCCCCGCACGCTGGGCGCCGGCGCGCTCTTCGCGGCCTGCTACGGCAACGTCGGATCGAGCATCTACTACGCGCTCGGGGTCACCGCCGCTTTTGCCCTCGGGCTCACGCCGGTCGCGCTGATCCTCGCCGGATTCATCTTCGTCACCACCGCCCTCAACTACGCGGAGGGCACGGCCGCCCTGCCGCACGCGGGCGGTAGCTCGAGCTTTGCGCGCCGCGCCTTCAACGCGCCGATCGGCTACATCGTCGGCTGGGTCCAGCTTCTGAACTACACCGCGACGGTATCGATCTCCTCGTACTTCGCCATCAGCTACGTGGGCTTTCTCGGCAAGT
>VBHJ01000258.1 GCA_005887685.1 Chloroflexota bacterium
ACGACATCGTCGGGCTCGAGGGCCGCGATCAGGCTGGCCACCACATCCGCGACGTGGCGCCGCCACTTCTTCTTGCCCCGCTTCTCCAGGCCACCCAGCCCGACGTAATTCTCGTAAGTGCCCTTCTTGTAGGGCAGATGGCCGAGCTCCATCGGCTCCACGATCCCGTCGACGAGGAGCGCGGAGCCGAGCCCGGTGCCGAGCCCGAGAAAGAGCATCTTCCCGCCCTTGTAGCTTCCCAGGGCCTGCATCGCCGCATCGTTGACGATCTTGACGGGTCGGCCGAACGCGGCCCGATAGTCGAAGTGGACCCATCCCCTGCCCAGGTTGTGCGGCTCCGCGACGACGCGATCGCGGAGCACGAGGCCTGGATAGCCCATGGAAATCACCTCGTACTTCCACCCCCGGGCGAGCTTCTTGACCCCGGCGGCCATCCGCCGAGGCGTCAGCGTCGGCCCGGAGACGAACTGCCGCGGCGCGTCCTGCCCGGTGGCGAGGATCTTCACCCGGTTGCCGCCGATGTCGATGACGAGGACGTTCACGGCGCCTAGCTCGCCTTCCGGAGGTCGGCGCTCTTGGAGGCGATCACCTCCAGCTGGGCGGCCAGCACGTCGACGTCGACCCCGGCCTTGGCGAACTGGGCGAGCACGTCCTCGCAGTCGCCGCCGTCGGCCGGCAGGATCGCGCCGAGCTCGCCGTGGTCGGCGAGGGCCTTCAGCGTGCCCTCCGGCATGGTGTTCACGGTGAGCGGCGCGGCGAGCGCCTTGACGTAGAGGACGTCGGAGGCCTGAGGGTCCTTCGTCCCCGTGCTTGCCCACAGCGGGCGCTGCGGGCGGGCGCCCGCGTTGTAGGCGCGCTGCCAGCGCGGCGAGCCGAGCAGGTCGCGCGCCGCCTTGTACGTGCGCTTGGCGATCGCGATGCCCAGCTGGTTGCGGAGCGCGGCGGGCACCTTGTTCGCGACCGCGGCGTCCCAGCGGCTGACGAACACCGAGGCAACCGAGCCGACATTGGGTTTGAGCCCGGCGGCCATGCGCCGCTCGATCCCACGCATGAAGGCCTCAGCGGCGGCCGCGTATTGCTCGCGCGAGAAAAGCAGCGTCACGTTGATGGGCACCCCGGCAAAGATCGCCTCCTCGATCGCAGGCAGACCCTCCCGGGTGCCGGGGATCTTGATGAGCAGGTTGGGCCGGCCCGCCCGCGCGTGCAACTCCCGCGCGGCGGCGAGAGTGCTCGCGGTGTCGTACGCGAGGAGAGGTGACACCTCGAGCGATACCCACCCGTCCACGCCGTTCGTCTTGTCCCAGATCGGGCGGAAGAGGTCGGCGGCCCGGGTGAGGTCTTCCAGGGCCAGCTCGAAGAACAGCGGCTCGCCCGCCTTGCCCTCCTTGACCTTTTGACGGATCGCGGCGTCGTACGACACGCTGTTCTTGATGGCATGGTCGAAAATCGTAGGGTTGGACGTGAGCCCGGTGACGGACAGCTCGTCGATGTAGCGCTCGAGCGTGCCGCTGTCCAGCAGATCACGCGTGATGTTGTCGAGCCAGAGGCTCTGGCCGAGGTCGTGGAGCATCTGCGTTGCCTTCATCGCGTCACCTCCGAGGAGAATGTGATCGGTAGCCCACCCGTGAGCACGGCGGGTAGGTCATACGACATGAGGTCGCCGATGCGTTCGACGGCCACGTCAGCCGCCGGGTACGAGGCGACGACCGTCGGATCCAGGGCAAACTGCCCCTGGCGCGGGAAGACCGTGGTCACGCGGTCGCCCCAGGCCTTCTTGACCGCGCTCAGGATGCGAAGCTTGTCGTCGATCAGGACGTAGTGTCGGGCAGGATACCGTCGCTCGACGTCGTCCAGCATGTCCTCCTTGTGGATGTAGATGAGCACGTGACCGTCCACCGCCCCGAAGAGACCGGACCGCTCGACCTTGCGGGGCTGGAAGACCACGTCGCCATCGGACAGGACGACCGTCTGCCCCCAATTGCGGAGGCGCTTCACGACGTCGAGCGCGGCGGGGTACAGGCGATCGGCGAACGGGTAGTCCACCAGGAACGACGACATCGAAAGCAGGTGGATATCTCGAGGATGCTCGACCCGGTATCGCTGCAGGGCGCCGAGATAGTCGCGGTACCCGAGCTCGGTGAACAGCTGCTCGAGGATCGTCCAGTAGCGGTCACGGGAAGCCGGTCCGAACTCGCGCTCGAGGTGGTTGCGCAGATCGTTCTGGATCCCGTCGTTGTCCAGGAGCGTGTTGTCCACGTCAAAGAAGGTGACGATGGAAGGCATGGCACATGATAGTGCTGCGGGCTGCATGCTGAGAGGACGAGACTTCCCCAGCACCCGATGTCTGAGCATCGGTTTTGTATACTGATCGAATGGCTGATCCGCGCCGCGAACGCTAGTACTCCGTCCCCCCGTCGGATACCGCCGCCCGGCTGGCGCGCCGTCTTCGTGGAAGGAAAGATCGACGACCAGGCCAGGCTCATCAGCGCGGGCATCGCCTCGCGATTGTCAGCCCCGGAGCGCTTCACGCAGCTCCAGAAGTTCCGTCGCTGGTCGTCCGGCAGCTCCTCGTACCACTCGCGGGTCGTGGGGTTGTCATGGGTGCCGGTATACACCACGGTGTTCGTGACGTAGTTGCTCGGCAGGTACGGATTGTCCGCATGGCCGTCGAAGGCGAACTGGAGGACCCGCGTCCCGGGCACCCGGAAGCGGTCACGGAGAGCGTAGACGTCCGGCGTGATCAATCCAAGGTCCTCCGCGATGAAGGGCAGCGCGCCCAGCTCTTTCTGGACGGCACTGAA
>VBHJ01000022.1 GCA_005887685.1 Chloroflexota bacterium
AGCCTCTCGTCCTGGCAAGCGGCGGTTCCGTGGGAATTGCCTTGATCGAGCTGGGTGGGACGACACCGCTCGTCTGGTCTTACAACGGCGGCGAGATCTTCACGGCCGCGAGCACGTACAAGCTCGCCGCGCTGATGATGGAGGCACAGAACATCGCGGCCGGCAAGTCAAACCCCGACGGCCTGGTCTGCTACGTGGACGACGATTACGAGGCCGGCTGGTTCGACGACTACGCCGACGGCATGTGCTTCA
>VBHJ01000023.1 GCA_005887685.1 Chloroflexota bacterium
CAGCGAGCAGGCCTGTTCTCCGACAACACCGCCGGCCACATGCTCGTGCGCGACCTGGGAGGCGCGGGCGCGGTCAACGCGTGGGCCGCATCGGAAGGCGTCACGGAATCGGTTTTCTTCACCGCCAACACCACGTCCCCCACCGACCTCGCGTTGCTGTGGGCCGCGGAGGCCAGGGGTTCGTTGGGCGGGGCCGTCGCGCACGCATGGCTTTACCCGATGCTCACCGGCACCTCGACCGAGGCCGGAGTCCCGTCCGG
>VBHJ01000024.1:0-35429 GCA_005887685.1 Chloroflexota bacterium
CCTACGTGCTCACGGTGATGACCGACGGCATCGGAGGCGCTGCCGGCTGGCGGGTGATCGCGGAAATCTCGTCGGAGGTCTGGAGCTTCGAAGCCGCGCGCGCCTGAGGCCGATGCCGAAAGCTCAGCCGCCGACTCTCAACACGAGTCCAAGGGCGTATGTGATTCCGCCGACGATCACGCCGGCCAGCGTCATCTCGAGTCCCGCCGACCACCACGTCCGCAGCGTGAAGAGCGCCTTGGATGCACCAACCAGGAAGTGCGCGATGAGGGAGACCACGGCGGCCGTGATGACGCCGGCCCCGCCGCGGAGCCAGAAGAAAGGCATCACCGGCACCATCGCGCCGACGAAGGTGCTGATTCCCGCCGCGACTGCGGCCTGGACCGGACGCCCGGTCCCTTCGGCGGCGCCCAGCTCCTCCGGAGCGTGCAGCTTGAGCAGCGCGTCAGGGTTTTGCGCCAGCTGCTCGGCCAGCCGGTCAGCGGTCTCCTTGTCGAGGCCCTTGAGCTGGTAGAAGAGCGAAACCTCTTCCTTCTCCTCGTCGAGGTGTTCGCCGATCTCCTGGCGCTCGCGTTCCACGTTCGCGTCGGCGACCTCACCCTCAGACCGTTCGGCGAGGTACGCGCCGGTCGCCATGGACAGTCCCGACGCGATGGCGCCGAAGAGGCCCGCGGTGAGCACGAAACTGGATCCTCCGGTCGCGCCGGACACGCCGGCGACGATGCCGAAGACGGCTGCCAGGCCGTCGTTGGCGCCGTAGATCGCGCCCGAGATCCAGCCTGCGCCTGTGCGGTGCCACGATTCTCGGCCCAGGATTCGGTTGAGCCGGCTCTGCACGCTCGAAGGCGCCGGGTCGGTGGCCCGATGCGCGACCTCCATGGATTCGAGGGAGCGTGAGTGCCCCTGCTCCTCGACGCGGATCTGCTCCAGCACGGCATCGGTGTCGGGATCTCCCGTCGTCCGCTTGTAGCGGTCGGTGATCTCGACCTCCTCCGCCGCCTCCATCCTCTGAATCACCATCTCGACAGGCGCCAGCCGCGCCTGCAACTTCTGCAGCGGCGACAGCTTCACGGACGACGGATCGGGCACCGGCTGGCCGAGCTCGCGCAGCCGCCTCTCGATCCGCTCGCGATGCGATGCCTCGGCCGAGGCGATGGCGCGGATGATCTCCGCGCGGCGCGAATCGCCCATCCGGTCAGCGAGGATCGTGTACATCGCGCGCGCCTCCACCTCGCCGTGCCAGGCCTGGAGCAGGCGCGCGACAGCTTCGGTGGATGCGGTTTGTCGAGCCACTCAGATCAGGCTAAGGCAACGAGGATCGACGCCAGGGCATGTCCGCGGCGCCTTGTTTGCCGCTTGCCGTGCCCACCACGACGCGCACGCGCTGCACCGCGTTGTTCTGGACCCCCTCGAGGTTCCAGCTCTGATCGAGAGGCTGGACATTGCCGGCGGCGTCGGCGGCCCGGACGCACAGCTCGTATTCGCCCGGCTTCCTGATGTCCCAGCGCGCGCTCCAGCGACGCCACGCATAGGGCGACAACGGCTCTTCGAGGACCGCCGCGGACCATGACCGGCCTCCGTCTGAGCTGAAGTCGACTCTTACGATCGGCGCGCGGCCGGACCACGCGCGCCCCTCGACCAATTGCAACGAAGGTTCGACGAAACGCGTACGCGACATGAAGTCGGGCACGCCCGGAGGAACCATCAACGCGCGCGGGAGCATTCGCGTCACCGGAACGCCGGGATCGCCCTCGACGGTGCGGTAGTGATAAGCGGTGGCCTGCTGGTACCCGTCAAAAGGCCGATCGGTCACAGTGATCGAACGCAGCCATTTCACCTGAGTCATGCCGTACCACCCAGGCGCGATCAGCCGGAGCGGAAAACCATGCTGGGGCGGCAGAGGCTGTCCGTTGATCGCGTAAACCAGCAGCACGTCATCCTGCATCGCATCTGGAAGCGAAAGGCTTCGCTCGTAAAACTGATCGATCCCGCCCTGCAGGCCGCGGTCCAACCCCGTGAAGACAACTTCGGCGGCGCCCTCCTTCAAGCCCGCCTCCTGAAGGATCGGCGCGAGGGCCGTTCCGGTCCACTCGGCGGTGCCCACCGCTTCTCCGAGCCAAGGCTGGCTCAGCGGGCGTGGGGAGAGCCGCGCGCGGCCATTGCCGGCGCATTCGAGCGTGACCGCCAGCGTGGTGGCGGGCCTTGACTGGAGATCCTCGAAACTCAGGCGAAGAGGCTTCTTCACATGTCCGCCTACCCCAAGCTCGTACTGAGCGGCGTCGACCATCGGGATGTCGAAATGGATCAAGAGGTAGTGCAGACCGACCGGCGTGATCTCGTAGCGAAGCGCTTCGAGCGGCATCGAGTGATTGCGGACCGCCAGCTGCAACTCGTCCGGCGTGATCTCGGGAGTCTCGATAAGAGTGCCGGCAGGTCTCGATCGTGAAACTCTCTCCACCTCGATCGGGCTAGTCTAGAGTCGATCCCCGCCTCCCCGCGTTCTAGTCTGGAGACATGCAGGAAAGAAGCGAAGAGCAGATCATGAGCAGGCTGCTCGAGCTCGAGAACGACGGCCAGGCCGAGCGCCGCGCGCAGCTCAGCGGCGAGCGATTCCTTTCGCTGCTCAACGATCCTGACACCGGTCGCAGCTACATCCTTCGCCACGGCACCGACGAGACCGAGGGCGCCGAGATTCCTCAGGGCACCGAGTTCTATGAATACCCGTCCGCCGACCTCGCGCAGCGCGCGTACGAGCAGCTTCTCGAAGAGTCAAGGGGCGCAGGTGAGCTCGTCGAGGAGGATTCCACCGATGACATCGGCGACTTCGAGTCGAGCGGCGCCGAGGTCCGCGACCTGTTCGCGGACAGCAATGAGGACGAGCTCTCCACGGACCCGGTGATCAGCGAGGAAGAAGAGCCCTAACCCGCGCCTCACAGACTCTTCCCAGCTTTCTCACAGGAGCGGGCCAGCCGGCTGACAGACGATTGGGACCATGTCACGAAAACTCTTGATCCCGATCGTCGCCGTCGCGGCGCTTGCCGTGCTTGGCGGCGGGGGCGCGTACGTCTACTACTTCTCCGGCCTGCGGACCGCCCCACCCTCTCTCGCGCTGTCCTCTCCCACAGCGTCGGCTTCGAGCGCGGCCAGCGCCGGCACAGGGGCGTGGACCATCAGTGCGGGGTCGCTGGCCGGATACCGGGTCAAGGAACAATTCGTGGGCCAGAGCTCGGTCCACGAAGCCGTGGCACGCACGAGCGACGTGACAGGTCAGGTCTCGATCGCGCAATCCGGCACCACGTACCAGCTCACGTCGGCGACGGTGGCCGTGCGGCTTGGCAGCCTCGCCAGCGTCGACCAGGTCGCGGGCTACAACGTCACGAATCGCGACCGCATCGTCCAGGGGTCTCTCGGCGTGAGCTCGTTTCCGACCGCGGTGTTCGTCGCTCAGCCGGTGACGCTACCTGCCGGCGTCGAGACAGGTCAGACGGTGAACGTGACCGTCCCCGGGAAGCTCACGATCCACGGTGTGGCCAGGGACGTCACCGCGAATTTGCAGCTGCGGGTCAGCGGGACCGCGGTGGAGATCGCGGGAACGATCGCGACCAACATGACCGACTTCGGGATCTCTCCGCCGAGCATCGGATTCACGACCGTGCAACCCGCGGTGACGATCGAGGTCTCGCTGAATCTGACCCAGGGAGCCTAGATCGACGTCATGAGCCGCGCGTTGACATGCGCGAGGTGGCGCGCGGGGTCAGGGTCGATTGCCTTCCGCTCAGGCGACTGGTAGTAGTCCGCGTCGGCTTCTTGCCATGACTTCGGTCCCTCGTAGCCGACGATCCAGATGAACTGGTCCGTCCCATCGACTGTCCATGAACCCAGGACCTGGAAACCCTGGCGAAGACGGAGCGGAACTATCCTGGCCCGCCACTCCTCGATCCACTGGTTCATCTCGCCGGGCTTGACCGTGTATTCGCGAATCTGCCAGGTCTGATTCATAAGGCGATTGTTCCTCGGAAGGGGGAGCCGTCGACCGGCTCCCCCAAAGAGACTATTTCTTCTTGGTCAGGATGCAGGTGCCCGACGTCTGGTTGGCCGCCCGCAGCAGGTTCACCAAGTTGTCGTCCGAGTACGCGATATGGGCGCAGCCGTTCGGATCGAGATCCTCGGAGATGAAATCGAGCAGGTTGCGGTTCGAGCTTGGGGCAAGACAGAAGATCCCGAGGTTGCAGATGTCGCCGATGTGCACGGGCGTCGTCGTGATCGGGGTCACGGACCAAGTCGCGCCAGACGTGCCCGATGCCAGGTTGAGCGATTGGGCGGCATAGAGGTTCCACTGGCAGGGCGGCGGATAGTTAGGCGGATTTCCGTTGGCCGGACCGGGGCCTGCGCATCCACCGGGGTTCGCCTTGCCGAACGCGTCGGTGGGCAGGATCTCCGTCGTGCGGAGGTAGGCGACGTCGACCTTGCCCGGATCGCCCGCCGCGATCGTCGGGAAGAAGTGAGTGCCTCTCTCAGCCGTTGGGTTGACGCGGTACGCCTTGCCCGCGCTGCCCGGGATCAGACCACCTCCGCCGTCCCAGGTCTGGCCGCCGTTGGCGGACCACACCACGTACATGTCGTACTCGCAAGAAGTGTCTGACTGAACCGTGCCGGCGCTGGATTCGGCGGAGCACGTCGCGGGATTGGAGCTCAGGTTGATGGCGAAGCCGAAGTACGGGTTGCCGGCTTTGTCCAGCGTGAAGCCGACAAACGGCGTGGACGAGTCGTGCCCGAAGCCTGCGTCGAAGGCCTGCTGCGGGGTCCAGGTGCTGCCGTTGTCGTCGGAGTACGAGATCCAGAGCGTGTGGAATGACTGCAGCATCGTGACGTTGCATCCGGTTGCGTTCTGAGCCAGGTCGGATGCAATCCAGGCGACCATGATGCGACCCGCGTGTGGAGTGCCCGGAGGCGCGATGCCGACGCCGGCCGGAACCGTGTTGCAGAACGTGTAGCCCTCCGCCACCAGGGTGCCGCTCACCGCTCCAGGAGTCACGGCGGGGCTGGCAAGCACTTCCTGGGGCGCGCCAAACGTCGCGCCGCCGTCGCGCGAGATGTTGACCCAGATCTGACTCGGGCCATAGAAGTCGTGGTACATGAGCACGACTTCGGCCTGGGACGTCGACGTGGCCGGCGGGAGGATCGAAGCGGCGACCCAGTCGCGATCGACGCCGAACGGGCTGCAGCTGGTCGCGCACTGCGGAATGGCACCCGCGCCGTGCGTCCAGGTGCCGCCGTGGTTGACCGATTTCCAGACGTCGGCCTGCAGCGGGGCCACTCCCTCGCTGCCCGCCAGGTTGCACAGGTAGACGGAGTTCGCCTGGTCGGTCGCCAGGCAGTCGTCGCCGCTGCTCCAGGTCAGGCCGTGGTTGGCCGAGGTGTAGGTGATCGTGCCTCCGCTCGGCGTCGTGTCGTAGAGCCGCCCGAGACTGTCGGACACGATCGACGGTTCGCCGCCATACGCGCCGACGTTGGCGACGGTGTAGCCAGGCGGTTGGGCGGCGAGAACGCCAGGCGACAGACCCACGGCCGCGGCCACGACGGCCGCAATGCCAGGCGCAGCGACGAACCGGACTATTCGCATTTTCCGCACCCTCCCGAAAATTCGGGTCCCCCCGGACCCGCACAGCCACCATCAACGTATCACGAGAGGTGGGCGTACATAGGCCGCGCGCGAGAGCGGTGCGTGCCGGCTAGGCGTGCGTCCTGATGCCAAGCTCGTCGATGTGCTCGAGCAGGTCCTGCGGATCGTCGTACACACGGTAGGCGCCCGCGGTCTCGAGCTCCTCACGCCCGTAGCCTCCTGACAGCACTCCGATGCCAAGCGCGCCGGCGCGCTGCGCGGCCAGCAGGTCCCAGACGCTGTCCCCGACGACAAAGCTCTCGCCGATCGGCCGACCAAGCGCTTCCGCCGCGGCAAGAAACAGGTCGGGGTTTGGCTTCGCGTACTGGACCTGGTCGCGGGTGATGACCGGGACGCCGGGAGGAATCTCGAGCAGACTCAGCGAGGTCTTGGCCGTAGCCTCGCTGCTGCTGGTGGCGATCGCCCAGGGCACGCCCGCGGCGGAGAGGAGCTGGAGCAATGCCTCGGCCCCGGGAAGCGGCCTCACCTCCGAGATGCGGCGCCTGTAACCCTCCTCGTGGAGGACGCGCAGGCGATCGGCTTCGGCGGCGCTGAGGTCGCGCCCCGTCTCGCGGACAAGCGCGCGCAAGAACAATCCGCCGCTCATTCCGATACGGCGATGAATGCGCCAGATCGATAGCGGAATGCCGGCCGATTCGAGCGCTTCCTTCCACGCGATGACATGCTGATAGACGCTGTCGAGCAGGGTTCCGTCGAGGTCGAACAGCAGGGCGGGGCGGTCCGTGTGCACGTCCGGCGAGGACTCGTGGGGCCGGGTCGCCGGGCGCATTGGCTAACTGTAGACTCGCTGCAACGTGACCCCCAGCATCCGGCTCGGGCGGTTGTTCGGAATCGAGGTCGGCGCCAACTGGAGCCTGATCTTCATCTTCGCCCTGGTGACCTGGACGGTCGCCACGGCGGTGCTGCCGGTGGACGTCCCCGGCCAGAGCCCGCTGGTTTACTGGCTGACCGCCGGAGTAGGCGCCATCCTCTTCTACGTCTGCTTGCTGGCGCACGAGTTTTCCCACGCGCTGGTCGCGCGAAGCCACGGAGTAAAGGTCGAGGGCATAACGCTGTGGCTTTTCGGAGGCGTGTCAAGGCTCGAAGGCGAACCGACCAGCGCTCGCTCGGAGGCGCTGATCGCGGGCGTCGGACCGTTGACGAGCTTTGTCGTCGCGGCGCTCGCTTTCGGCATCGCGCTGGCCACCCAGGCCAGCCCGCTCGTCTCCGACCTCTTCAGCTGGCTCACCTTCGTCAACCTCGCGCTCGGCCTGTTCAACCTGGTGCCCGCGTTTCCGCTGGATGGCGGAAGGCTGCTGAGCTCGTTTCTGTGGTGGCGTTCCGGCAGCCGGCAGCGCGGCGTCCACAACGCGGTCCGCGTGGGCAGGGTGTTCGCCTACCTGATGATCGCGGCCGGTGTGCTCGAGCTCTTCTTCGGTCAGGTCGCGAACGGTTTGTGGATTGCGTTCGTCGGGTGGTTCCTTCTTTCAGCCGCCGCCTCTGAGGAGGCGGGCTCGAATATCCGGACGCTGCTGCGCTCAGTCCCGGTCTCGGCGGCCATGCGGTCGCCTGTGGTCACGCTGCCGGACTGGGTCACGGTCGAGCAGTTCCTCGAGTCGGTGGCCCCGAATCACAGCTTCACCACCTATCCAATCCATGAACCTTCGGGCAAGCTGACCGGCGTGGTGCGGCTGTCAGACCTCGTGCGGTTGCCGGCGTCGGATCGCGCATCGAAGCATCTCATCGACGTGGCGCGACCGATCGCGGAAGTTCCCGTGACCAATCCCCGGGAGGACCTCGCCGCGCTGATCCAGCGCATCGGCGCCGGGCTCGAGCAGCGCGTCCTGGTTTTTGACAACGGCACGCTGGTCGGCATACTCTCGCCGGCCGACGTTGCGCGCGTGCTGACGCTCAGGCAGTCGATGCCGGCAGCGCCGAAGACTTAGCTCTACTTCTTCTCGGTGGGCCTTCGCACGGCTTTCTCGATCTCGTCGCTGAGGTCGCGAAAAGTTTCCGCGATGGCCATGCCGAAGGAGCGCGCGGTCTCCTTCGTCTTGGTCCGCACCTCCGGATCGCGGGTCGCGGTCTCGAGCGACCTGAACACCGCGTCGGCGGCCTGGCGAAGCTGGTCGAGCGACCGGTTCAGCTCGGCGGTGTGTTGCTCGTCGCCGGCGCTGCGGTAGTGGCGCTTCAGCTCGCCGGCGAGCCCCTGGATATCGGACTCGAAGCGGTCCCAGGCCTTCTTGTTGCCTTCGTTCGACATCAGCATTCCTCCTTGGTGCCCAAGAACCTGATCATTACACGATCCCTCTTAGAGCCTATTGACCACCAGGAGACGCGCAAGTACCCCTGAGCAAAGAATCCGCCGGGCTGCTGCTCTATCGGTCTGTCCAGGGCGAGCTGGAGGTCCTGCTCGTTCACCCAGGCGGCCCGTTCTGGAAGCGCCGCGACGATGGCGCGTGGTCGATCCCGAAGGGCGAGATCGAAGCGGGCGAGACACGCGAGAACGTGGCGCGGCGCGAGTTCGCGGAGGAGCTTGGCCAACCGCCGCCCGGCGGTGACCTGACTCCACTCGGTTCCGTGCGGCAGGCCGGCGGCAAGGTCGTGCATATATGGGCGGGCCGCGGCGACCTCGACGTCTCACGGGTGAAGAGCGCCTCGTTCGCGATGGAGTGGCCTCCGAAGTCAGGCCGGATGCAGGATTTTCCGGAGGTGGACCAGGCGGCCTGGTTCGCCCTCGCCGAGGCACGGCGGAAGATACTGCCTGCGCAGAGCGCATTCCTCGACCGCCTGGAAGCCGTGCTCTCGGCCGAGGAATCGTGAGGGCGGCCGCGCCCGGCCGCCCTCGCGTTGTGTCTAGCTGACGGCGGACAGGGCGTTCACCTGCCCGTGGCCGTACCAGGAGTTGTAACCCGGACCGCCTGCGCACTGTTGCGCAGCACCGTTGTTCACCGAAGGGAAGAACGCATACATCGCAAGCTGGGAAGCGGTCGGACACGGCATCGCGTCGGCCGTGTTGTCGATTCGCGCCTGGACCGCACCGGGACGCGTTATGCCAAGGCTCTCGATCAGTGCAGCCACACCGGCCACGTGCGGTGACGCCATCGACGTCCCCTGCGCGTAGCAGTAGACCACCGTCGGCTCATTCGGGTCGCTGCTCGACTCCTTGACCGAACGCGAGCACGGTATGTAGGCCGGCCAGGTCGAAAGGACCCGTCCGTTGGCTGCCTCAGCCGTTTTCTCCAGGATGCTGTCGCCTCCGGGTGCGACCACCTGGGTCACGCTGACGCCGTAGTTGGAGTAGAACGACTTCATCCGCATGTTGCCGTCGGCGGTGACACCGATGACCCCAGGGATCTCGACCGGGACAACCACGCACTCGTTGCCCACCGGCCGAACCACGGGGGTGGTGTTGTCAGGGCTCTGAGTGTCCTGCGTCGGGTGGGCCATGTCATCGGCGAAGTTGCCTTCGGCCGCCACGACCGTGACTCCGTTCTGCATGGCGAAGCGAATCGCACGATCCTCGGCCTTCCATATCGCACGCTGCGTCGCGTCGTTCCTGCAGTTGAAATAAAACGGATCGGCGAAATAGCTGTTGTTGGTCACGTTGACGTGGTGCGTGCCCGCCCACATGAACGCGCACACGACGGCCTCGGGAAAGAAGAACCCGGCTGCGTCGCCGGCTTTGATCGCGGCCAGCTTGACGTTCGGAGCCACCCCGACGATGCCGAACCCGTTGCGCGCGGCGGCGATGGTACCGGCGGTATGGGTGCCGTGGCCGTTGTCGTCCTTCCACGCCAGGCGTGAGCTGTTGGGCGTCCCACCTATGCATGACACGCTGTTGGCGAAATCGATGTTCTGAGCGAGGTCTGGATGGAGGTAGTCAACACCGGTGTCGATGTCGCCTACGATCACCGACGGACTGCCGCCCGTGATCGACTGCGCCTCGAATGCGTGGATCTGGCGCATGTCCCACTGCAGGGGCGAAAGGCTATCCCCCGGCGCTGCCGTCGCTGCCGGAGCACCGTCGCTACCGTTGGCGTCAGGTTCCGCGCCCTTCAAGCGGGTCGCGGCCTGCGCGGTCGCGGTCACCGAGTCCACGTTTGAGCTCGCCTGCAAGCTGGATGCGAAGTCGCTGCGGTTCGACTTCGCGACGACGACGCCGATCTGCTGGTAGTTGTAGACGACCGCGCCGCCCGCGCCCTGCACCTGCGCCGCGGCGTCGCTCGAGGACTGGCCGTCCTTGTAGACGACCACGTACGACTGCACCGAGCCGATCGTGGAAGCGTGCACCGGGCCTGCCGATATGCCCAGCAACGCCAGCGAAGCAGCGGTCAGCAACGTGCCGAGACGCGGCGAAACACGACTGGGTCGCAATGAACGCACCATGCATCTCCCCCTGCGGTACATGAACCCCCGACGAAGCCACTTATGAGCTTATCAATCCATCAATGCGGGTGACTGTCGCCGGACGTTCCTCCGCCACGAATAAAGGCTGGGCAGATTCGGTTCCTCCATACGTATCACGGAGGGTGCGGCGATTCATAGATTTGGTGATGAGATGAGCACGATACGAATCGAGGCCGATGGCGCCGGCGATCTTTCGTCGGTCTACGACTGGTTCACACGACATCGCGGAGACGTAGTCGAGCTCGATCGGGGCAGGACCGTCGCGTTTGGAATCCCGATCGTCGGCGCACGTGCTGTGATCGTCGCGGTCACGCTGCAAGACGAAGGCCAGAGCGGGCCCCAGCTGGGCGGCGTCGTCCGCGCCATCTCGAACCGGACGAACCTGGAGCCGGTCCGTCTCGTTTTCGAGGGGCGTTCGCCGGCCGGTTTGGCGCCGGACAAAGCCGAGGCGCTCGCTACACAAATCCTGGATGTCGTATCGAAGGAGATCACCACCGGCGAGCTGGCCGAGAGGGTCGCTTAGTCCCGCGGCGAGATTCGCCCCGTAGAGTCGGCACGGGCCGTGCGTTCCAGGAGGTATGGCCGTGACCAAGGCAGTCATTCAGGCGGTCGACGTAGGTTCGGCGCCGATCGATCGGTACCGCGACCTCCTGGGTGCCGAGGCGTGGAACGCTTTCGAGCTCGGCATGCGCGACTTCGCGGACCGGATGCGCGGACGGACCCTCTGGAACGTCAACTCGACTCCACGGGGCGGCGGCGTCGCGGAGCTGCTGGCTGCACTCATCCCCTACGATCGAGGCGCAGGCGTCGACGAGCGATGGCTGGTCATCGAAGGCTCGCCCGAGTTCTTCGCCATCACAAAGAAGATCCACACCCTCCTCCACGGCGTCGCTCCGGACGGCTCAGAGATAACGCCCGTCGAACGAGGCGAGTACGAGCAGGCCATGGCGCGGAACTCCGCGGCGCTGCTCGACCAGGTGAGGCCGGGCGACGTGGTGCTCCTCCACGATCCACAAACCGCGGGACTTGTGTCCCCTCTGAGCTCTCGCGGGATCACCGTGATCTGGCGCTCGCATGTCGGCGTCGACCGGCCGAACGCCATGGTGCGCAACGCGTGGAAGTTTCTGACGCCTTACATGAACGGCGCATCGGCGTTTGTTTTCTCTCGGCGAGCTTACGTATGGGATGATCCGGACGGCTCTCGCATCCACATCATCGCGCCGTGCATCGATCCGTTTACCACTAAGAACAGGGATCTTGATGTGAGTGAGACGGCGCGGATCCTGGCGGCGGCGGGCGTCCTTCGTGGAATCGACGGAGAGGCCACGTTCTTGCGGCACGACGGACGTAGGGGGCGGGTGACGCACACCGCAGCCATCGGCTCAACACCTCCGAGCGACGCGCGCCTCGTCGTCCAGGTCTCGCGCTGGGACCGGCTCAAAGATCCGATCGGCGTAACCGAGGCTTTTGTGCGCCACATCGCGCCGAGGACGGACGCCTGGCTCGTGTTGGCGGGACCTGCAGTGGACTCCGTCGACGACGATCCGGAGCAACCTCAGATCTTGGCTCAGCTGCAAGCGATCCGCGACCGCGTGCCACGCGGGATGCGGGAGCGAATCGTGGTCGCCGAATTGCCGATGCAGGACATCGAGGAGAACGCGGCGATCGTCAACGCACTGCAGCGCCGTGCCGACGTGGTCGTCCAGAAGAGCCTCGCGGAGGGATTCGGCCTGACGGTGGCGGAGGCCATGTGGAAGGGCCGCGCGGTGGTCGCCAGCCGCGTCGGCGGGATCGAGGACCAGATCGAAGACGGAGAGAGTGGAGTTCTGATCGACGACCCGACGGACCTCGACGCTTTCGGCTCGGCGGTGGTGGATCTCCTGCACGACCCGCAGAGAGCCGCGGCGTTCGGCCGCGAGGCAAGGCTCCGCGTCATCCGGGAGTTCCTTGCGCCACGACACCTGATGCAGCAGGCGCAGCTGGTCATCAGCGTGATCTAACATCGCGCTCCGTGGCGATCCGGTTCTTCCGTTCCGACGACCTGCCCCGAGATGTGATCTCCCGTGACTTCGTCGGCGAGAAGCACGGCGGAATTGGAGCTTGCGTGCTGTTCGTCGACGCCGGCCCGGGTGAGGGGCCCCGCCTCCACCGGCATCCCTACGTCGAGATCCTGATCGTGCTCGAAGGGACGTCGACCTTCGACGATGGCCAATCCAAACGGATCGTCGAAGCCGGCGAGATGGCGGTGGTCGAGGCGGGCCAGGCCCACGCCTTCACCAACTCAGGCCTCGGCCGGCTGCGGCAGATCGACATCCACCTCGCCCCGGCATTCGCCACCGAATGGTTGGCCTAGTCTGAATCGGACATGCCCAGGACCGACCCTCATGACGATGGAGTAGAGGTCGCGCGGCGGCGCTCCGAGGAAGCGGGTGACGCGGCGCGTTCGCCGATTCGAGTCGGGAAAGACGAGGCGCGCTTCGGCACCGCTAGCTGGACAGACCCGACCATGACCGCGCCTGGCGTCTTCTATCCGAAGGGGGCCGACACCGCCGAGGAGCGCCTGCGCTTCTACGCGAGCCAGTTCTCGATGGTCGAGGTCGACTCGACCTACTACGCGCTTCCCAACAAGCGCACCGCGGAGGCCTGGGTCGAGCGCACCCCGAAAGACTTCGTGTTCGACATCAAGGCACATGCGCTGATGACCGGCCAGCCGACCGAGCTCGTGCGCCTGCCCAAGGCGATCAGGGAGGAGCTTCCCGCCGAGCTGAAAGAGAAGAAGCGGATCTATCGCAAGGACATGCCGGGCGAGCTGCTCGACGCCGTCTATCAGCAATTTCGCGAGGCGCTGCAACCCCTGCTCGATGCAGGCAAGCTCGGCGCTGTGTTCGTGCAGTTCCCCAAGTGGGTCTTTCCTTCCAACGAAGCTCGCGAGCTCATCCTCGAGACTCGCCGCCGTCTCGAGCTGCCGATCGCGGTGGAGTTCCGGCACGGCAGCTGGTTCAACGAGAAGAACGCCGAGCGCACCGTGCGGTTTCTGCAGGACAACAAGATCCCCTACGTCGCGGTCGACGAGCCGCAGGGATTCAAGAGCTCGGTGCCACCGGTCGTCGTGCCGACGAGCGACGAGCTTGCCGTCTTTCGATTCCACGGCCGCAATGCGGAGAACTGGGAGAAAAAAGACATCCCTCCGTCGGAGCGCTTTCGGTACCTGTACGACCAGGACGAGCTGGCCGACTGGACACCGAAGATCGCGAGCGTCGCGAAGACGACGCGGCAAACGCACGTGGTCTACAACAACTGCTTCTCGAACTATGGGACGACCAACGCGCGCGAGGCGGCGCGACTACTGGCGGATATGCAGAGCTAGTTCTTTTTCTTGTCCAGGTACTTGGCGCACCACGCATCGAGCTCCGCCCCATCTCGCCACACCTGCGCAACCCGCTCTCGCGCCTTTGCCGTCGCGATCCACGGCTCGACCGGCCAGCGCTTCCAGTAGATGAGCCGCTTGTGCCGGAGCAGGTCGCCGCGAGGGTGGTCCTGCGGGAAGGGAGACGGCACCCGCTTGAGCTCCTGGCCCTCCACGTCGTAGCCCTTCTTGCGTAATGCGGCCACGATGGAGACCAGCGCATCGCCTGACCTGCCGGCCGCGATCGCATCGCGCAACCGCTTCAGCTGCACGTCGTCCACCATGTAGCGGCCACCTGCCGCGACCAAACCCTCGGCGTCCAGCGCGACATAGCCGCCGCGCTCGACGTCCGCGTAGATGTTCAGCTTGTAGGGCGATTTGTCGGCCGAGAACCGGATGTCGCGATGGGGCCGTGAAACGCGGTGCGGTGGACCGAACTCGGCCTCCAGGTCGGCGAGCAGCGCGAGCATCGGGCCCTTGACATCGTCCTCGTACTGCCGCCGGTGCGCTTCGAAGTAGGCCTTGTTGTTGTTCGCTCGAAGGCCCAGGAAGAAGCCTTTGAAGTCGCCCTTCCAGCCCGCGAACGTCCCTGCCACGCTGGCAGATTAGCGCCGCCGGGACATCAATAAAGGACGAGGCTCAGCGTTATCCCGAAAAGACGCGTGATGACGTAGCCAGGTGGCAAAAAGCAAAGGGCCGCCACGACGGCGGCCCTTCACCTGGATAAGAAACGGATCAGCTTGTCGCGATGCCTTCCTGGCTGCCGCCGCCGGGGACGGCGACGACCTGGACCGGCGTCAGCGAGCCGCCCGAGCCGATGCTGAAAACGTGCACCGTGCTCAACAGCCCGCTCTGCACGTAGAGGAACCTACCCGTAGCCGCCGAATCGGTCGCGCCCGGAATGCCAGACGCCGCGACCGCGTTGACCAGGACGACGGTCCCGTCGGGATTGATCCGGAACTGGCTCACGGAGCCGCTTCCGGTGTTGGACGTGTACTCATAGCCGCGAGCCGCCGTGACCCAGCAAAGTGCAGCCTGGGTGTCCGAGACGGGAGCGCTCACCGGCGTGATCGTGTTGTCCGAATTGACGGTAAAGGTCTCCAGCGAGCTGGTGCCCGCGAAGTTCAAGATCAACCGACCCTCGTGGTCGAAGACGAACGCGAACGGCACTGGCGCCTCTGCGTTCTTGACCGGCGCCGCCGACAGACGCCCATCCGGACCCGCCGAGAAGACGTCAACCGTGTTGTGGGTCTTGGTGGTGACGATCAGGTGCTCGCCGCCGGGCGTGAAACCGACCTCGGCGGGCGAGCTTAGGAAGAACGGCACCGGCGCGTTGCCCAGCAGCAACGTCCGGGTCGAGCCCTCGATAGGGTGCAGCCGGCCGCCCGCGATCCTGTAGCCCGAGACGAAGCCCTGGCCCCCGGCGTCGAGGACATAGACAAGGTTGTCCTGGACGGCGAACGCAGTCGGGAACGGCCCGCCGGAAGGCAGGACCTGCCTCAGCTCGAGCCGGTCGCCGTCAACGTGAAAAACCGAGATGGTGTCGCTGCCCGCGTTGACCGCGAGCAGCAGACCCGCGTCCGGGACGAGAGTGAGCGATCCCTGCGTCGCCAGGGGGTCGGAGCCCGCACCCGCCTCGCGGCCGCCCCTGCCGCCGGTCGAGTAACTCTCGGCAAACGTCAGCGAGCCGTCCTCGTCGCGATGGTAGGCGGCGATGGAATTTGCGCTGGGGTCGTTGGTCTGTACGAACACCCCGCGGCCCGAGGAGTCGTCTGAGCCTCCCGCAGCCTGGCCGGGAATCGCGACCACCACCGCCGCAGCGATGACCCCAAAGACCAAACCAACCAGACGAATCTGCGTTTTCATACACACGCCTCCTGAGCGAGATTTCCGATTCGCACATGAGGCTGACCTGGTCGTGTTGAGGGAAGGTTACGTGCCGTTACAAGCCCGACACAAAACGGCAGGGCGCTAGGCGATGGGCAGGCTGAACCAGAACCGCGTGAAGTGACTGTTCGAATCCGCGCCGACGCGTCCGCCGAACCCTTCGACGAGCTGTTTGACGATGGCCAGGCCGATGCCGGCTCCCCCTCGTGCCGCGTCGCGCGATTTCTCCACCCGATAAAAGCGCTCGAAGACGTGGGGCAGGTCATCCGCAGGAATGCCCTCGCCCGTGTTGGTGATCGAGACGAGGACCCTCGAGCGGGCTCGCTCGGCGTCGATCGACGCCCGGCCGCCACGCGGCGTGTAGCGGGACGCATTCTGCAGCAGGTTGGCGAGAACCTGAGCCAGGCCATCCGGCTCAGCCCGCGCGACCAGGCCCGCCGGGACGTGCATCTCGACGTCGATCTCCTTCGCTTCGAATGCCGGACGCGCAACCTCAAACGCGGAACGGACCGCTTGCGGCAGGTCGACGTCCTGGCACGCGGCGATCCGATCACCGCGCTCGTTGTCGGCGAGTGCGTCGAGCGAACGCGAGAGCCGCACCAGGCGCTGTGCCTCTTCGTGGAGCGAGCCGAACTGCTCCGGCGTAGGCGCGATCACACCGTCGCGGAGCGCCTCGAGGTAGCCCTGGAGGTTGGTGAGCGGCGTGCGAAGCTCATGCGCCGCATTGACGATGAAATCCCTTCGCTCGCGTTCCTGCTCCGACAGGCTGACCGCCATCTGGTTGAAGGAGTCGGCCAGGGACGCGAGCTCGTCCGGCCCGGCCTTCGGGACTCGTGCTTCGTAGTCACCGGCGGCGATGCGTTCGGCCGCGCGCGCCATGTGGCGAAGGGGCATCGCGAGACGTGCCGCGAGGATGACTGCAAGGGCAACGCTGATGGCCACGGCTATGAGCACTGCGATCAGAAAGATCGTGGCCACCCCGTGGTCGAACATGGCTTGCGCATCCGCCGCCGGCGTCCCGGCCTGGACCATGAGGCGATTGAACGTGGATTGGGCGACCACCAGCACGCCCACGACGATGATCGCGATCGCTATGAATGCGACCACGATCGAAACGAGCGTGATCCCGGTGGCGAGGCTGCGGAGCCGCCGCAAGCTAAGCGACCGCGCGGTAGCCGAGGCCACGCACGGTGACGATGTAGCGCGGCGTGCCGACCTCTTCACCGAGCTTTTCGCGCAGCCTTCCGATGTGCACGTCGACCGTTCGCTCGAGCGCGTCGCCCTGCGACGGCCCATAGAGCGAGTCGAGCAGGGCCTGTCGCGTGAGCACGCGGCCATGCGCCTGCACGAGCGCGACCAGCAGGCGGAACTCGGCGGGTGTCAGGGGCACCGCCTTGCCCGCGCGCCGCACCTCGATCCGGTCGAGGTCGATCACGAGGTCACCCTGCTCGAGGACCCCATGCCCTTTCGCCGACCCGTTGAGCTCTTTGCCTCGTCGCAGCACCGCCTTGACGCGGACCACCAGCTCGGCGGGCGAGAACGGCTTGGCCAGGTAATCGTCGGCACCCTCGTGGATGCCGTACACGCGGTCCGCGACCTGGGCTCGGGCGGACAGCATGACGATGGGCACGCTCGAGCGCTCGCGAAGGATCCGCATCAGCGCGAGCCCGTCGAGCTCGGGCAGCATGATGTCCAGGACGATCAGGCGAGGATGAAATTCACTGAAGGCCTCGAGCGCCGACTGTCCGTTCGCGGCCGTGATGACGCGAAAGCCCTCACGCTCGAGATAGGTCTTGACGAGAGACACGATTTTGGGGTCATCGTCGACGACGAGGATCGGCGCCGTCATGTCGAGACCCATCGTAGAGGCGAAATCTAGACCGTCAATGTGACGGTGGTTTGAAGCCCGCCGCGGGCCTAAGCCTTGACTCGGACCGCGTCACCCAGATTGATTCGCCCGCTGGACAGGAGGTCCGCGCGCAGTCCGCCGCGGTGTGTGAGGGGTTTGATGACCGGCTTGCCGGTCAGCGCGACGAGGTGGGTGCAAGGCTCACACACCTCGGTGGCACGCGCCAGGACGCTGCCGATCCAGAACTCTTTGCCGACCAGCTCGTTGAGGCGGATGCCACGGGTGGTCAGGTTGCGACGCGAATCGCCGGGCCCGAGCTCGATCCCGGCTTCTGCAGCGAGCCGCTCGATCTCCTCGGCTTCGATGAGCGTCACGTCGCGGCTCTCTTCGCCGTCCTCCTTCCAGAATCCCTCCCGCCTCGAGTAACGGTCCCCGGTCAGGCCGACTCCGGCCACCGCCTCGACCGACGGCAGCGATTGCATAGGCGACCCGGCGGAGGGCGCGATGTGGATGTGCTCGAGCTTTCCGTTCAAGGGAGACGCATTATCCAGCCGCCGCCACTCCGTCTGCTCGGCACGAATGATCTGCGTGCCGCCGGCGACGTTTCCCGCCGAGAGCTCGGAACACCCGGCTACCTGATCTCCTGGTCGTATTCCGGGAAGTAGCGCTGGATGGTCGACAGGTCGAACCTGCGGAGGATCGAGCTCGGTGGCTCACGCGTCAGCAGGAACTCAAAGCTCCGCTCGACGAGCTCTTCGACGTCACGCGGCTGGTCGCCGCGGCCCCAGCGCGCTTGGTCCGCCGCGGACACCTTGACGGTGTGCTGGGTGCGTTCGCCCCCGTGGTCGACATCGACCTGGCAGATCCAGCCATCGGCGTCGGGCCTGGCTTCGACTTTCACCATCGCGACCCGTTTCCCGGCCTAAATGTAATGATCGTCCAGCCGGCGGCGAGATAATGCGGCCAACCTTGGCCGAAAACTGGGCACTTAACGACGTTCCGGCGCCGATCGTGGTTTACGACGGCGAGGGACGCGCCGTCCAGGCCAACGACCAGGCCTACTCCCTGCTCGGGCTGACCCCTGGCGCCCTCCTCGGAGCCAGCCCCGAGGAGTCGGGTTGGCTGGTCGTGGAATCGGTCGAGGGGCCCATCACCGTCCACCCGGTGGTCGCCGCGTTGAGGTCGGGGCAACGCGTGCGCGGCGTGCTGGTCCGCGCGCGGCGGCCGGGCGGCGCCGACGTGTGGCTGCTGGTCGATGCGATACCGCAGCCAGGCGGCGACCGGGTCGTGGCGACCCTGACCGACGTCACGCATCTCATCGCCTACAGCAGGGTGTCCAGCCGCTCGGCCGGGGACCACATAGTGGACGAGGTCACCGACCGGCTCGCCCAGGCCCGGATGGAGCCTCGGGCCATCCTGACCACGGTCACCAGGGCGCTGAGCAAGCTCAGGCCTGGCATCTGGGTCGCGTCGCTGATGGGCAAGGATCCTTCCGACATGCAGATCGTCGCCACCAACGACGACGATGACGAGAAGGATTACGCCGCGAGCTACGTGGAATCGATGAGGCTGGCGGGAGCCCTGGAGACGACGCCTATCTCGTCTCGCGTCATCGAATCGGGACAGCCATTGCTGATTCCCGACATCACCGTCGGAGACCTGATGGGCTTCCTGAACGACACCGTGCGCGCCTACCTGGCGATCCATCCGTGGCAGTCGCCGGAGATCCATCTCGGCGTGGTCGTCGTCCCGATGCGGGCTCGAGGCGCCACCATCGGCACGCTCGGCCTGTTCGAACGGCGGAACTCGAATCCCCTGACGGACAAAGACACCCTCTGGATGCAGTCGATCGCCGATCGAACGGGCCTCGCCGTGGAGAACGCGCAGCTTTACTCGGACGCGGTCAACCGCCTCGAGCGGCTGGCGGCGCTGCAGAGCGTGAGCCTGGCGATCAGCGCGAGCCCCGACCTGAGGCTGACGCTCAAGGTGATCCTCGACCACGTCACGTCCCAGCTCAAGGTGGATGCGGCGGACGTGCTGCTGCTGGATGAGAGCGACAACACGCTCACGCTGTCCGCCAGCACCGGCTTCCTGGCGACAGCCGTGCCCGACTACCGGCTGCCGGCCGACGATGGCGTCCCCGGCCGTTCCGTGATCGGCCGGAGGATCGAGACCGTGACCGCGATGAGCGCTTTCTCCCAGTTCCGCCGGCGCTCGCTCTTCGCGCGGGAGGGGTTCAAGGCCTATGGCGCGGTGCCGCTGATCAGCCGCGGCAAGCTGCTCGGCGCGCTCGAGGTGTTCCACCGCTCGCCCCTGACCCCGGACCAGGAGTGGCTCTCCTTCCTCGACGCCCTCGGGAGCGTCGCCGCCGTGGCGATCGACAGCGCGACCATGCAAGAACGGCTCCGCCACAGCCGGTGGCCCGCCCAGGCCCAAAAGCCCACGCGGATCTCGCCGGAGATGAGCCGCATGGAGACCGAGATCATGCGGCTGGCGGCGGAGGGAATGACCAACCGGGAAATCGCGGCCAGGGTGCACCTGAGCCAGAACACGGTCAAGTTCCATATGCGCCAGATTTTCCAGAAGACCGGCGCCGCCAACCGAACCGAGCTGGCGCACGAGGCGGCGAAGCAAGGCTGGCTTTAATCAGGTTGGGTTAACAGAACTACCCACATGGGTAGTGAATTGGCCCTTCGGAGAGTGAACCGCTAAGCAATGGCTTCTTACGCTCACACCCAAGGGAGCGTGGTTGCTTTACATGGACGTGGTCACCACCTGGGTAAGGACCGCCGATACCGGGGAGGCTGATGGCTGGTCCGGCCGTCAGTTCCTGGTCCTCGGCGTGCTGGCGCTGGCGCTTGCCCTGATGGCGGTGCCCCCGGTCGTGGCCACCCTCGCGCTGCTTGGCTTGATCTCGTGAGCACGCCCGAAGGCATGACGCTGGGCCCGTACAGGGTCATGGAGCGGATCGGCCGCGGCGGGATGGCAAGCGTGTACCGCGCCTATCACCCGGCCCTCGACCGCTACGTGGCGATCAAGATCCTCCCCGATTTCTTCGCCGACGAGCCGGAGTACCGCGAGCGCTTCCAGCAGGAAGCCAGGTCGGTCGCCCGGCTGAAGCACCCGAACATCCTCGAGATCTTCGACTTCGGCTACGAGGGTGGTCTCGCCTACCTGGTCCTGGAGCTCGTCGAGGGCGGCACGCTCGCGGACCACGTCGGCAAACCGATGGACCTGCACGAGGTCGTCCGGCTGATCGAGCAGCTGGCGGCCGCGCTCGACCACGCGCATGCGAACGGCATCCTTCACCGCGACATCAAGCCGTCCAACATCCTGATCCACAAGGACGGGACGCCCGTGCTCGGCGACTTCGGTCTCGCCAAGATGGCCGGATCTCTGCGGCGGTTGACCGGCTCCGGCACCGTGATGGGGACGCCTGAGTACATGTCCCCGGAGCAGGCAGCCGATGAGCCGCTCACCGCGGCATCAGACGTCTATTCGCTCGCCATCGTGGCCTACGAGATGCTGACCGGGCGCGTGCCCTTCGAGGCCGACACGCCGGCCGCAACCCTGCTGTCGCATGTGACCAAACCGATGCCGGCGACGCGTGAGCTGAGGGGCGAGCTCTCCGCCCACGTGGAAGACGTCTTGCGCAAGGCGCTCGCCAAGAGCCCGCAGGATCGCTATCAGACCGCCGCGGCTTTCGCCGCCGCGCTCAAACCGGCCGCCTGGCCGAACCGCCGCGGCGACGACCTGTCCGGGCTCGTCGCGCCAACACGACGCGTCAGCCGGCCCGACCGCATCCCGGTCGTGCTGGTGGTGGATGACGGACCGGCGAATCGCGAGCTCATCGAAGCCTGCCTTGCCGACGTGGATTGCCAGGTCCGGACCGCTGAGGACGGGGCGGCCGCATTGAAAGCGATCCAGGCCTGGCATCCTGACCTGGTCCTGCTCGACGTGCAGATGCCAGGCATGGACGGTTACGAGGTCTGTCGCAGGATCAAGGCGACTCCCGGATCGAGGCTGCTGCCTGTCGTGATGATCACCTCCCTCGACGACACGAGCGACCGAATCCACGCCCTGGAAGCAGGCGCCGACGATTACATGACCAAGCCCGTGGACCGCGTCGAGCTGGTGGCGCGCGTGCGGTCGGCGCTTCGCTTGAAAGGCGTGTACGACTCCCTGGACAGCGCGGAGCACGTGATCTTCGCCCTGGCGGCCGCGGTCGAGGCCAAGGATCCATACACCGAAGCGCACACCCAGCGGGTCGCGGAGTCGGCGCGGCGGATCGGCGCGGGCCTCGGCCTTTCGGCTCCTGACCAGGACGCGCTCTACCGCGGCGGGCTCATCCACGACATCGGCAAGATCGGCATCCCCGATGCGATCCTGCTCAAGCCCGGTCCGCTCGACGCCCGCGAGCTCGCGACGATGCGCCTTCATCCCACCATCGGCGAGAACATCGTCGCCCCGCTGCGCTCGGCCGCGGCGCTGCTGCCGATCATCCGTCACCACCATGAGCACTACGACGGCAATGGTTATCCTGACCGCCTCGCGGGCACCGGCATACCGCGACTGGCCCGGATCATCGCCGTCTGCGACGCGTTCGACGCGCTGGTGAACGACCGTCCGTATCGCGCTCGCAAGACAGCGGAGGAAGCGCTCGCCACCCTGCGAGCAGGGGCCAGGCGGCAGTGGGACCCGGAGGTCATCGACGTCTTCGTCAGCGACTTCGGCGCGGTAAGCAGAATGGGCGCGGCCTGAGGTGAGCCGGTGAAGGAGCTGGTTCCCTACCTGCAGGACGCGACCGCCATCGCGTTCGTCGTCCTCGGCGTGGTCACGGCGATCACCTGGCTGCGCCGGCGCGACCGTTCGATGGCGTTCCTGGCCCTGGCCATCATCCTGCTCTCCGCGGTCTCAGGCCTGGGTCGGCTGCAGGCACACCTCTGGTTCATGCTGCCGCTCCTGGGCTCGATCGAGCTGCTCGCGTTCATGGGCACCGCCTACGCCCTGCTCCTGTATCGAAACGCACTCATCCCCCTCCCCCGGCGCTGGCACGCCGCCGCTGTCGTTTCGTTGGTGGCTGCCAGCGTCCTTTTGTTTGGCGCGGTGGCGCTCTCGGCCAGCCGCGGCGTGCTCACCGTCATCGCGGTCCTGTTCGTCCTCGTGTGGTCGGCGTGCGTGGGCGAGCCGGCGCTCAGGTTCTGGCGCGTCGCGCGAAATCTACCCGCGGTGCAGGCCTGGCGCCTGCGGTCGCTGAGCCTGGGCTTCGGAGGCATCGTGGTCATCCTGCTGTTCGCCGTGTCGATCGGATTGCTGGTCAGGCAACCCGTGATCCAGGTCCTGGTCGAGCTGGTGGTGCTCGCCATCATCCCCCTCCTCTACGCCAGCTTCTCGCCGCCCGCCTGGCTGCGCCGCCAGTGGCGCGCGGCGGAAGAAGAAGGCCTGCGTGGGTTCATGGAGGATCTCCTGGTCAGCGAAGACCGCGACGCCCTGGCCAATCGTGCGGTGGAGTGGGCGATGCGGCTTGTCGGTGGCGCCTCGGCGGTGCTGTTCGACGCTTCCGGCAAACCCACCGCCAGCCTCGGTCTCGATGCCGCGCAGGTGGCTGCGACTGCGGTTGAAGTGGCTGACCTTGGTGAGGGCGTCAGCCGGCTGAGGCTTGACGGTGTCGAATCCAACGTGCTGTCGGTGCCGGTCAAGGGATTGACGGCGTCGGCCAACCTCGTCGTCCTTTCCGGACCCTTCAGCCCGGCGTTCGGAGGCGAGGAGGCGACCCGCATGCAGCAGCTGATGAGCGTTTTCGTCACCGCGCTCGATCGCCGCCACCTCATCCAGGAGCTCGAGGAGAGCAATACGGCGCTCATCGAGGCGAACCAGCACAAGAGCGTCTTCCTCGCCAACATGAGCCACGAGCTGCGCACCCCCCTCAACTCGATCATCGGCTTCTCCGAGCTGTTGACCGATGCGCGCGAGGGGCAGTTCGACGACGCGACTCGCAGACGCTTCGTCGGCCAGATCATGACGAGCGGCAAGCACCTGCTTGGTTTGATCAATGACATCCTCGACCTTTCCAAAGTCGAGGCGGGCCAGATGGAGCTGCGGCTCAACATGATGTCGGTCGCGGAGTCGGTCGATCAGGTGACCAAGACGGTCGAACCCCTTCTGGCCAAGAAGAACATCAAGGTCACAACCAGCGTCGCCGGCGCAGGCGACATACTGGCCGACGCCGGCAAGGTGAAGCAGATGCTGCTCAACCTGGTCTCGAACGCGATCAAGTTCACACCTGATGGGGGCACCGTCACGATCAGCGCGCTGCGTATCAAGGACACGATCGAAATCTCGGTTGCGGACACTGGGATCGGGATCGCCGAGGAAGACCAGAAGTCGATCTTCCAGGAGTTCCATCAGCTCGATCAGGGTCCCGGCCGCAAGCACGAAGGCACCGGGCTTGGCCTCGCGTTGACCAGACGGTTCGCGCGACTGCACGGCGGCGATGTGCGCGTCACGAGCCGTGTCAACAAAGGCAGCGTGTTCACGCTGAGCCTGCCCATTCGTGGAGCCGCGGCGCCCGCCGCTGAACCTGTTCCCACCTTCGCGAAGAACGGACACGGCTCCGGGCCACTGATCCTTGTGGTGGAGGACGACCCCGCCGCGGCGGAGCTCCTCACTCGCCAGCTCGTCGCCGCCGGCTACCGCACCGAGGTGGCCCGTACGGGAAGGGAGGCATTGGCCCGGGCGCGGCAGCTGCAGCCCGCCGCGATCACCCTCGACATCATCCTGCCTGAGGTCGACGGCTGGGGAGCGGAATACCGATTGTCGTGGTGAGCGTGGTGGACAACCCTGAGCTCGGGCTCGCGCTGGGCGCGATGGACTACCTCGTCAAACCGATAGAAGCCGACGACCTGATCCAGAGGCTCAACCGCTTCAACCTGAGACGCTCCTCGTCCGACAACGCTCTTCGAGTGCTGGTGGTGGATGACGACGACGCGTACCGGACGCTGCTCACCAAAACGCTCGAGCCGGCCGGCTTCACTGTCGTCCCCGCCTCGGGGGGCCGCGAGGCAATCGAGCTGGCGAAGTCGATGAAGCCGGACCTCGTGCTTCTCGACCTGATGATGCCCGAGGTCACGGGTTTCGACGTCGTTGAAGCTCTGCACGCCGATGAGTCCACGCGCGACACGCCGATCATGGTCATCACAGCAGCCAACCTGTCCGACGCGGACAAACGCCTTCTCAATGGAAGGGTCTCGAAGATTCTGAGCCGCGGCTCGGTTGCCACCACCGACGTCGTCGGCATGCTCAAGAAGGTCGTTGCTCATCGCAACGGCATGACATGAAAGACAAGGGGCTGATCCTTGTCGTCGAAGACAACGAGGCGAACCAGATGCTTGTCCGGGCCGTGCTCGAGCTGGAGGGTTATCGCGTGGAGCTGGCAGGCTCCGCGTTAGAGGCGGCCCAACAGCTTCGAGATTCTCCGCCTGACCTCATCCTGATGGACGTCCAGCTTCCGGGCGAAGACGGGCTTTCGCTGACCCGCCGGCTAAAGGCCGACCCGGCGACCACCGCCATCCCGATCGTCGCTCTCACCGCCCACGCGATGACGGGCGATAGGGAGCTGGCGTTGAACGCCGGCTGCGCGGGCTACATCTCGAAGCCGATCGACACTCGAACCTTTGGCCTCCAGGTCACCCAGTACCTCGTCGACAACCAGAGCAATGGCCGTTTGGTGGCCTTGTGAGTGGGCTTGCTCGAATTCTCGTCGCCGACGACGACCCAGCGAGCGCCGAGCTCCTCAAATATTTCCTGGAGTCCAACGGGTTCACGGTGGAGGTCGCGCCCGACGGCAACCGCGCGCTGGAAATGGGCACGAGCGGCGACTTTCAGCTGGTGATCCTGGACATGCACATGCCCATGTACGACGGCGTCGAGGTCCTCGAGTTCCTCCGCAAACGCCACGTCTTGCACCCGATCAAGACCATCGCGGTCACCGGCGATGTTTCCGACGAAGTCAGGGGTGACCTCGAAGCCGGCGGGGTCGACAGCTTCCTGACCAAGCCGGTCGACCTCCAGCTACTTCGGGATGAAGTCAATCGTTTGATGGCCGGCTGAGAGCCGTCGTGATCGCCATCACCCCGGATGCGGTCGCCAAACCGGCCGTCGGGGTGACGCCCTGGATCCTGCTCGTCGTTTCCGACGAGCGTCAGCGGCGCATCGCGCGAAGCGCCTGGGAAGAAGCCGGATTCGCGGTCGAGGTCGCGGCGAGCGCCCTGGACGCGCTCGAATGCCTCAAGGTGATGACCCCGTCCCTCGTCGTCGTCGACGACTGGCTGTACAGGCCGGCCCCACGCTGATGCGGCGCTTCATGCTGGTCGCGTCTGCCGCGGCCATCGCGCTGGCGGCGATCACGTTCGTCCTCGCAGTCGCCACGCCACCCGGCGGGCAAGGTGCGCTGAACGCGATTCGTGACGGGGGCCAGGCGGTGCTCGCCTTCGCCGCTCTGGCGAGCTGCGGACTGGCGTCCAGGCGCTCGATCGGCCGCACGCGTTGGGCCTGGGGATTGCTTGCCGCGTCAGCAGGCACCGCACTCGCGGGCGAGATAGGCGCGGCGCTTGACACCCTGCTCCAGGGCCCAGCGCCGGTTCCGTCGATCGCGGACCTGGGGTTCATCGGGGCGGTGCCGTTTGCGGTCGCCGGGTTGCTCGCCTTCCCCGCGGCTGCGAATCAATTCGCCACCCGCCGCCGCGCCGCGCTCGACCTGGCCATGGTCGCCCTCTCCCTGACCTTTGTCAGCGCGGCCCTGTCGCTGCCCCAGGCGTACCTGAATCCGGGATCACCCCTCTCTTCGTGGGTGAGCGCGGCATTTCCGCTGTCGGACATCGCGATCATCGCGGTGATCTTCGTCAGCGTTCGCCGCAGCCTGGCGACCCAGGGCGGGCGCCTGGTGCTCGTGGTGTGCGGCCTTGCGATCATCGCCATCTCGGACAGCGCAGTCGCTTTCCTGTCCGCGACGGGCGACCTGCCCGGGCTCAGCTACCTGCTTGGAGCAGGTTCCATCTACGGATATGCGCTGATCGCGCTGGGACCGTTCTGGCCAGAGCGCCGGAAGGAAGAGCGGCCGGACGAGATGGCGCTGTGGCAGGACCTCATCCCCTATGTCGGCGTCACCGCGGTGGCCCTGACGGCCCTGACCCTGTGGCTCGGCCATCGGCACATCGACGCCGTCGCCGTGATCCCGGGCGCCAGCCTTCTCGTTGTGCTGCTGGCCAGCCAGCTGGTCTCGCACGCCGAGGCGCGTGCCCTGCTGCAGCAGAGCAGGCTCGCCGAGGCCCGCATCAGGGAGCGTGAGACGATGCTCAACAACGTGATCGACCACGCCCCGCAGGGGGTGGCTTCGATTGCAGTCGACAGGCGGATCATGAACGCCAACCCACGCCTGGCTTCGATGCTATATGCGCCGCTCCAGGTACTCCTCGGGGCCAGTACCGACGGCTTTCTCCCGCCCG
Source organism: Chloroflexota bacterium (assembly GCA_005887685.1). Taxonomy (GTDB): domain Bacteria; phylum Chloroflexota; class Dormibacteria; order Dormibacterales; family Dormibacteraceae; genus 40CM-4-65-16. The sequence continues at coordinate 26,718 of VBHJ01000024.1, forward strand.
ACTATGTAGCGCGCGTGTTCAAGTCTTTCGGGCCCTCCGGCGACGGCTCGGCGGAGACGTATGAATCCGACTGCCAGGTGAGAAGAGCCGATGGGAGCCAGTTCTGGGTCCACTGGAGCGCCAACCCGATCCGCAAGGGGGACGGTTGCATCGATTACTTCCTCGCCACTTTCGAGGACGTCACCGCCAAGCGCGAGGCGGACGAGACGGCGGTGGCCAACCTCGCGCAGCTCGAGAAGCTCAACCGGCTCAAGAGCGAGTTCGTCTCGATGGTCAGCCACGAGTTCCGCACCGCGCTGGTCGGGATCCAGGGTTTCAGCGAGCTCATGCGGGAGCAGGAGATGGGCACCGTGGAGATCCAGGCGCTCGCCGGTGAGGTCTACAACGAGGCCCAGCGACTGAACCGGATGATCACCGAGATGCTCGACTTCGACCGGCTGGAGGCCGGCAAGCTCCGGCTCGACCTGAAGCCGCTCGACATCAACCAGCTGGTCCGCGAGACTGTCGGCCGAGCGGCCGTATCCAGCCCGAAGCATGTGATCAAGGCCGAGCTTCAGCTCGCGCTGCCCGCGGCGTTCGGGGATTCCGATCGTCTCACCCAGGTGCTCACGAATCTCCTGAGCAACGCGGTCAAGTACTCACCGAAAGGTGGAGAGATCTGCGTGCGGACGCGTTTGAACGGCGGCTCCGTCGAAGTTGCGGTCAGCGATCACGGTTCCGGCATTCCGGCCGAGTTCATCAGCCGGCTGTTCGGCCGCTACGAGCGATACGAGGACAAGCACGCGGGCAAGATCATCGGCACGGGGCTTGGCCTCGCGATCACACGTCAGATCGTCGAGATGCACGGGGGCAGGATCTCGGTCGACAGCGTCGTCGGCAGCGGGTCGGAGTTCAGGTTCACCGTGCCGCTGGCGACCACCGTCGCGGCTGCGGTCACCAGGTCCGCGTGACCTTCTGAATCGCGCGCGGCCGGTCAGGGTCGATGCCCCTCGCAGCCGCGACGCGGTGAGCCAGCAGCTGGCCTAGCACGGCCAGCGGAATCGGGGTCAACTCTTCGGGCAAGCCGGAGACGTCGAACAGGTGCAGGACGTGGCAGCCTTTTGCCTCGAGGCGCGCCTTTATCGATTCCAGGTCGGGAGCGACGCGTCCTTTTCCGTCCACGATCAGAACCGGCAGTCCAGCTTCGACGATCGCGATGGGGCCATGCTCGAAATCCGCGACCGACCATGCGCGCGCGAGAACGTAGCTCGTTTCGCTGAGCTTCAGCGCTATCTCCTCCGCGGTCGAGAAGTTGAAGCCACGGCCGAGCACTACCGCGCGCGGACCCATCAACGGCGGCACCAGCGGCGCCAGCTCGTCCTCTCTGTCGAGCGCGCGCGAGATGGCGCCGGGCACGGCCGCCAGCGCCGCGGCGAAGGCCGGGTCGGGATCCATCGCTTGAGAGATCAGCGCCAGGGCGAGAAGGCTCGCGGTGTAGGTCTTCGACGCCGGCACACTGAGCTCAGGGCCCGCTTCCATCAGCATCGTGAGCTCCGCGGCCCGGGCCAGCTTGGATGCAGCGTGGTTGGTGATCGCCACCGTCAGGCACCCCTGCCTTCTCGCCTCCTCGATCACCGCGATCACGTCCGGAGATTCGCCTGACTGCGAGATTCCGATCACGCACTGGCCGTCCAGTCGAGGCGGACGTGCGTAGTGGGTGAACAGCGACGGCGCGGCGAGCGCGATGAGGGCCTGGTTGCGCACGCCGTACAGGTACTTCGCGTAGAGGGCGGCATTATCGGAGCTGCCACGCGCGGCGATGACGAAGCCGCGCGGCGGAGACTCCCGGATCCTCTCCCCTATAGCGCTCGCCGCCGCAGCTCCAACCTCGAGCAGGCGCTGTGCGACGTCTACCTGTTCGCCGATCTCCGTTCGAAAGCGGCTCATCTCTGAAGCAGTTCCCCGGCGAGACGGACCGCGCCCTCCACCGGCGGGAGCTCCAGGCGCACGCAAGGGAGCCCGACGCTGTCCCGCACGGCCATCTCGAGCCGCGGCTGGTTCAGGAGAAGCCCTCCGGCCAGCACGAGCGGGCCGGCAACGCCAAGCGTGTGGCGCACATCAACGACCAGCCTGATGAGCTCGGCCGCAGCGCGTCGGACGATATCGCGCGAGCCGGCGTCGGAATCGGCGGTGTCGAAGACAACCGAGGCCAGCGCCGCCCACTCCATCGGCTCGTGCCTCGCGTGCAGGTTTGCAATCAGCTGGAGGGCATCCCGTGCGCCGCACGCGACAAGCAATGAATCGCCAAGCGCTCCGAGCGGCGAACCGGCGTCGTGGCGCGCCATCAGCAGTCGTGCCGCCTCGCGCGTGATCCAGACGCCTCCTCCTTCGTCTCCGATCATCCATCCCCATCCGCCCCGCTGGACTTCGCGGCCGTCGAGGGTACGGCCGTACGCCACCGACCCGGTGCCGGCGATCAGCGCGATGCCCTCGTGCAGGCCCGCGGCCGCCAGGACAAGCCTCGCGTCGTGAACCACGCTGAGCCGGCAGTCGGGCAGCAGGCGCTCGAGCAGCTTCTCGAGCCGCGTCCTTCCAACGGAAACCTCCGCACCGGCCGCACCCGCGCAGCAGGCGATCGGCCGGATGGGTCCGAGCTTGGCGAGCAGCTGCGTGAGCCTGTCGTCGACCAGCTCGGAGTCGAGCGTGGCGACGTTGGCCCCCGGTCCCTCGGCGTCGACGTCCCCGTGCGCGTCTCGGCGCAGCCGCGCGCGGCTCGCGGATCCGCCGATGTCGAGACCCAACAGCGTTTCATTCAGTAAGGGCGCTGAAACTTCACCACCCCTCGGATCATCGTCAGCCGCACGCGGAGGTCGGCGTCGAGCACGACGATGTCCGCGCATGCGCCCGCCGTGAGGCGACCCATGCGCCGCTCGCCCAGGACACGCGCGGGGACTGATGAGGCAAGACTGATCGCGCGCGCCACCCCGACTCCGGGTAGGCGCGCCATCAGGCGGACGAGGTCCGGCATCGTCGCGGCGCTTCCCGCCAGGGTTCCGTCTTCGAGGCGAACGACTTTGCCGTCGCTGACCACGGAACGGCCCGAGAGGGCGTACGTGCCGGGCGGCTGGCCGGCCGCCGAGGTCTGGTCCGTCGTCAATGCGACGCGCGAGTAGCCCTTGACCCGAACCAGCTGCTCGCAGACCGACGGATGCACGTGCTCACCGTCGGCGATCAGGCCCGCCGTCACTCGAGGGTCGAGCGCGAGCGCGAGCGCGATGCCAGGGCGCCGATGGTGAACCTGGGGCATGGCGTTGTAGACGTGCGTCGCAAAGCGGACTCCGGCCGCGATCGCCTTTCGGCCCTGCTCAAAATCGGCGCCGGTGTGCCCGGCGGCGACGACGATGCCGGCGCGGTGCAGCCGCTCCGTGGCGGCCAGGCCCCCCGGCAATTCCGGCGCGAGGGTGACCAGGCGCGGCCGGGCCGCCAGCACAACGTCCACGTTCTCGGCGGTCGGCTCGGACAGATGGTCGCGCAGGTGCGCTCCCCTGAACGAGGGATTCAGGAACGGGCCCTCGACATGAGCGCCGAGGACCCTGGCTCCGGGCGCTTCGGAGGCGGCCCCCACCGCTGCGGTGAAAGCCGCGCCGACCTCGACGGGCTCCGAGATTATGGTCGGCAGAAACGCGGTCACCCCGGTCGCCGCCAGGCCTTCCGACATGGCGGCGATCGCGTCAGCGCCCGTGGCGGCGTCATGACCCGCGAATCCGTTCACCTGCAGGTCGATGAAGCCAGGCGCGATGACTTCTCCCGGTGCGGCGACGACCTCGTCATCGGGTCGCTCCGGTGGCCGGCCGCGACCGACCCAGGTGATGGTGTCGCCTTCGACGAGCACGCTGTCCGGGCCATCTGTCGCATTCGCGCCGTGAACCTTGCCGCGCAGGAGGATCCTCAAGGCCTGCGCGACTCCGCCAGCACGGTCCCGAGATCGCCATTCGCCGCAGCCAGCAGCGCGCGCGCCTCATCCGCGGTCACGCCGCGGCGCAGCATCACGATCGCCACCTTCGGGTTTCCTCCTGCGCCATCGAGGGCACGGGCAGCTTCCTCGGTCGAACCTTCGCCGACGTCGGCGACGAGCCGCGCGGCCCGGGCGCGAAGCTTGTCGTTGGAAGCCACCACACCGACCATGCGGCCTCGATGCGTCCGAGCAAGACGCGTGAAGACGGCAGTGCTGAGCATGTTGAGAACCAGCTTCTGGACCGTCCCTGCCTTCAATCGCGTGGACCCGCCGATCACCTCTGGACCGGTCTCGACCTCGATCGCGACGTCGGCGGCCCGAGCCAACGGCGACCCGGGATTGCAGATGACCGCGACCGTCAGCACGCCATCGGCGGCGGCGCGCTCGAACGCGCCCAGGACGTACGCGGTGCGTCCACTTGCGCTGATGCCGACGACCGCATCGCTCGAGCCGAGACGGGCTTTGGTCGCTTCGGCGATGCCCAGTCGCCGATCGTCCTCCTGGTCAGGCTCGTCCGCCGAGTGTGCCTGCACGAGGTCGGCGGCGACGCCGAACGTGGCTGGGCATTCGGCGGCATCGAGCCTTGCCACCAACCCGCTGGTTCCGGCGCCGAAATAGTGGAGCCGGCCCCCGGCCCCCAGGCGCGTCGTGATCTCCTCGACGGCGCGCGCCACCTGGCGGAGCTGGGGCCGGATCGCCTCGACCGCCGCGAGGTCCTCGGCGTGCATCAGCTCGACGAAATCGAGCGCGGTGAGGTTGTCGAGCTCGTCGGCCCTGGGATGCAGGTCCTCGCTCATGGGCGCAGGACCTCGGCCGCGGCTGCGGCGCAGACACGCGCCGAGCCATAGGTGGCGATGTAGGCCTTCGCACCGCGAGGGCGGTAGGCGGGCAGGCCCATCTCGACCACGACCGCGTCGGGGCGGCGCGTCAACAACTCCTCGATATGGGCGACGTTCTCCTGCTGGCGGTGAAGGTCGCGCACGACCAGGACCAGGCTCGTATCAGGCGGCACCGCCGCAGCATCGACCGATCCGGCTTCGCGAGCCTCCACGTGCACGCCGCGCGCGGACAGGGACTCGGCTACGCCCCACGGCACGTCGCCGGCGGCAATCGACAGCGCCGCCGGGAAGCGCACGACGACAGCCGTATCGCTCACCCGAACCGGGCCGTCGAAGCGAACGGCTTTGCGCGCGGCGGTGAGTCCAACCCCGTCAGGCGACACCCCCACCTCGTGCTGCCCCGCGCGCCACGCCGCGAGCGAATCCACCCGGCCGGCGGCCTGCGCCAGCCGTTCCTCGGCCAGCCGGCCGGTTCGAACGGCGCCGGCGATCGCGGCGAGGACCTGTTCGACCACGTCTTCGCCGGCCAGCCGGCCTCCGATGCAGAGGGCATCGCAGCCGGCGATCAACGCCAGGACCGCGCTCTCCGCGACGCCGCGACCTCGACTCAGGCCCCGCATCTCGAGCGCGTCACTCATCGCCACGCCCTGAAAACCGAGCTCGTCGCGCAGCAGCCCCATCATTACTTTGCTGCTGATCGTCGCGGGCAGATCGTCGATCGCGGGAGCCACGATGTGCGCGCTCATGATGGCGCGCACGCCAGCCGCGATCGCCGCCTTGAAGGGCTCGATGGCGTGCAGGCGAGGGTCCTCGCCGGCGATGGGCAGAGCGAGGTGCGAGTCGACGGCGGTATCGCCGTGGCCCGGGAAGTGTTTCGCGCACGCGGCGACGCCAGTGCGCTGCAGGCCGGCTACCCACGCTGCGGTCTGGCCGGCGACGGCCTCCGCGTCTGACCCGAACGACCTGACGCCGATGACCGGGTTCAGCGGGTTGCTGTTGACGTCCGCCACGGGGGCCAGGTCGAGGTCGATCCCGACGCGGTTCAACTCCAATCCGATGGCGGAAGCGACGTCGGCCGTCAGGCATGGATCGGCGGCTTCGCCCAGCGCGAGGTTGCCCGGGTATGAGCTGCCGGTGCGGGCTTCGAGTCGAGTGACGTCTCCCCCCTCCTCGTCGATCGCGATCAGGAGGCCTGGGCGCTCCGAGTGCAGCGACGCGGTCAGCGTTGTCAGCTGCTCCGGGCTCTCGACGTTGCGTGCGAACAGCACCAGGCCACCCAGGCCGGAGGCGGCGCGGCGGCGTACCCAGTCAGGCGCCTCGGTTCCGATGAAACCGGGCAGGATGCAGCGCAACGCGAGCGCCTCGACGGAGCTCATCCCTTCACCGCACCGGCGGTCAGGCCGCCGGCGAGGTAGCGCTGCAGGACGAGGAAGAATGCGACGACGGGCAAGCCGGTCAGGGTCGCGCCGGCCATGAGCGGCCCCCACTCAGGCCCATGGTTGGTGGTGAATGAGGCGAGCCAGACGGTCAAGGTCTGGTTGGTCGGGCTCGAGAGGAGGACGTAGGCGATGATGTACTCGTTCCACGCCTGGATGAAGCCGAAGATAGCGGTCGCGACCAGTCCAGGACCGACGAGCGGAAACGTGATGCGCAGGAAGGCGCCCACTCGCGTGCAGCCGTCGATCATCGCCGACTCCTCGAGCTCGACCGGGATGTTGGCGACAAAGCCGCGAAGGGTCCAGACCATGAAGGGCAGGACCGCCGCCAGGTAGACGGCGATGACGCCTGGAAGCGCATCGACCTGGCCGACCGAATCCAGCATCAGGTACAGAGGGATGATCAGCGCGTTCAGGGGCACCATCTGCACCGCGATGATCATCACGAGGAAGGCGGTGCGGCCCTTGAATCCGAAACGCGCGGTCCCCACCGCAGCGAGGAAGGCGAGCGCCAGGGCCAGCGCAAGCATCACGGCGACGATGATCACGCTGTTCCGCACGTCTTCGAGAAAGAAGGGGCGTGCGATCGCGTCGCGAAAGTTTTGCAGCGTGAACGGCGACGGAAACCATTTTGGAGTCAGGGCGAGGATGTCGCGCCCCGGTTTGAACGCGGTGGCGACCATCCAGTAGATCGGGAAGAGCATCAGCACCGCTACGGCGACCCCCGTCGCATCGAACAGCAGCTGCTTGGAGCGCTGCCACAAATTGAGCTCGACATTGGCCTGCGCCTCAGCGCGGGCGCGACCCAGCTGAACACCTTGCGCGGTCCCGGGCGCGATCAAGCGATCTCCGCCACTTTGACCGTCTCCCTCACATAGAAGAAGGTGACGAAAACGAGGACGATCACCATCACGACGGCGATCGACGCCCCGAGCCCGTACTGCGTCACCCCAAATGACTCGCGGTATGAATAGATGGCGATCGTGAAGTAATCAGAGCTGGGACGAGCGTTCAGCATCACGTAGATCTGGTTGAACACTCCGAAATCCCAGATCGTCGAGAGACAGATCACGATCAGGAAGATGGGCTTGAGAATCGGCGCGGTGACAAACCAGAAACGCTGCCAGGCGCCCGCGCCATCCACCTGGGCCGCGTCGATGACGTCGCTCGGCACCTGGAGCAAGCCCGCGAAAAGCGTGATCGTCACAAACGGGATCGCACCCCAGACGACGACGAGCACCAGGACGCCCAGCCCCTGGACCGGGTTGTCGAACCAGTTGTGGTGGATGAAGTTGCCCACGTGCAGCTGGGTGAGCAGGTAGTTCATCACACCAAACTCGTAGTCGAACATCCACTGCCAGATGTCGACGCTGACGATCACCGGCGTCGCCCACACGAAGACGAGAGCGCTCATGACCAACACGCGGACTACACGCCGGACCTTCAGCAACAGGAGAGAGAGGAGGGTGCTGAGGACCAAGGTCAAGACGACGCATGCGAACGTGAAGAGGAGCGATCGAACGATGACCTGGTGGAACAGGGGATCGACCAGGATGGACCGGTAGTTGTCGAGACCCACCCACCGCCCCTGGTGGGCGATCAGCTCGCGCAGTCCGTAGTGCTGTAGCGAGAGCCACACCAGCATGCCGAGTGGAAAGGCCAGAATGCCGCCGATGACGGCGACGCTTGGGCTGATCAGGGCGTAAGGGAGGAAGTTGGAACGCAGCCACGCGCGGCGCCTGAGCATCGGGGGGTCTGGTTCCGGGTCCGGCGCCAAAATCGCCACTCCCATTGAACCAGTCCCCCTTTGCCCTGTGAACTTGCGGTCTTAGCCGCCGCCGTTGAGGATCGAGGTGATCCGGGTGCTGGCGGCCGCTGTCGCGTCCGGGACCTTCTGCTGCCCGGTGAATATCTTGACGAGCATGTCGGGAAGCACGTTCGCGTTCTCGACGTTGGCCCAGTTCTCCGAGTTGGGCACGAACTTGCTGTTCTTGGCTGCGTTGAAGAAGACCGAGTTGAGACCGGTGCCGAGGCCGAGCATGGAGGTGGTGTTCGGAATCACGCCGCCCACGGTGGCCATCTCGGTCATGTGCTTGCTGCCGGTCAGCATGGCGATCCAGTCGTTGGCCAGGTTTTGGTGCTTGCTCTTCGCCGCGACGCCTAGGTCGGAACCGCCGAGAAACACCGGAGCGGTCTGGCCTGCCACGTGGCTTGGGATCGGGAAAGCGCCGAGCTTGTCAGCCAGGCTCGGGTCGCCGCCCGTCGCGCTGGTGATGACGCCGACTTCCCAGCCGTTCGCGATGATCATCGCGATGTGGCCCTGCGCGAAGGCCTGGTCCTGCTTCGCCTCATCGCCGGTCTTGTCCGCGCGAGAAAGCTTGGTGACCAGGTTGTCGAGGGTGGTCAGGCCTTGCTGCGAGTTCGATGAGCTCAGCGTGCCCTG
>VBHJ01000024.1:35466-72927 GCA_005887685.1 Chloroflexota bacterium
ACCAGTACTTCCCGGGGTAGTAGAGGGCCGAGAAGTTCGGGTCCGAGCTGTGAGCCGTCATCAGCTTCTGGCCCACGGTCAGCAGCCCGTCCAAGCTGTCAGGAGGCGTGACGCCGGCTGCTGTGAAAAAGTCCTTGCGGTAGATGATCGCGCGGCTGCCCGCGTAGTACGGGACGCAGTAGAGCTTCTTGGTCACCGTGCAGGAGTCCGTCAGGGACTGAAGCCACGTGCTGGAGTTGGCGAAGCTCGACTTCTTGCCGCTGATGTCCTCGAGCGCCCCGGCCGCGGCGTACTTGGCGACCAGCGTGTTGCCCAGCTCGACCACGTCGGGAGGGCTGCTGCCCGCGTAGGCAGTATCGAGTTTGGTGCCGATGTCACCCCACTGCTGAATCTCGACGTTGACGGTGACGTTCGGATACTTGACCTTGAAGTCGGCGTTGACGCCATCGACGACGCTCTTGGGCGCACTGCCGTTCATAAGCCATACGGTGAGAGTCCCGGTCTCATCGGCCGGGTTGGTGCTGCTCGGTGTGGAGCCGCCACACGCGGCAGCGACGAGCGCGACGGCGATCGGAACGACGCTAAACCATGTCTTCCTGAGGTTCATCCAGGCAATTTCCCCCTGTTTCTTGAATGCGGCGCCTCAGCGCCCGGTGATTGGTCGCCTCCATTGCCCCGCACCGCAGCCGGCGAGCGGCGCGGGACGCCGGCCGAGCGTCCGTTGCGGCTTCGCTGCAGCACGAGGTCGGCGACCAGGCGATAGCGGTCGCCGCGGTAGATGGAGCGGACGAACTCGACGATCCGCCCTGACTCGGTGACGGTCGTCCGCTCGAAAAGAAATGCCGGAGTGTGAAGCGGGACCCCGAGGACCTCGGACTCTTCCTCGCTGGTCACCGTGGGCTCGATCGACTGAGTGCCTGAGGCGATGGTGATTCCGTACCTTTCGCGCAGCAGCTCGTAGAAGGAGTGGTCTTCGAAGTCGGCGCGCGTGAGGTTCGGAACGAGTGCCTCGGGCACGTGGAGGACTTCCATCGCCATCGGCTGCGAGTCGGCCAGGCGGAGGCGTTTGACACGGATCAACCGCGCCTCAGGCGAAACCCCGAGGCGGTGAGCGAGGCGCGCGCCGGCCAGCGTCGTCGTGAGCTCGAGGGTCCGGCTCCCAGGCGTCATTCCGCGCCGGCGCATGTCGTCGCTGAAGGAGGTCAGCGTCAGCGGCTGGGCGATCTTGGGCTCGGTGACATACGTACCGCTGCCGTGGCGGCGGTCGAGGTAGCCGTCGCGCACGAGGTCGTCCAGCGCGGCCCGCACGGTGAGCCGGGAGACGGCGAGGTCCACCGCCAGCTGGCGCTCGGCGGGAATGGGCTGCCCCACCGCGAGCGACTCGATCAGGTCCAGGACGCGGTCGCGCGTCTCTTCTTGCTTGCTCACGTCGGCCCCATCCCCCGCCTGCGGCGGGTACTTCCCCATGAATGGGGAAGATCCAAGTGGTATTGCCCTCCCGGCTGGCGCATCTGCGGTAGTTAAGCACAGATCGGCAAAGTGGTCAATACCACTTTTCGTGGCCGCCGGACCTCAGGTAGCGAAGGCGGGGACCGGGTTATCCAGATGGGGTCGCCTCGGCGCGAACTACAAACTCACCTGGAGGCTTGGAGATGCATCTCATCGGGTTTTTGATCATGGGGGCCATCGTCGGCTGGCTGGCCGGCAAGATCATGAGCGGGCACGGCTACGGCATCATCTGGGACGTCGTCCTCGGCATCGTCGGCTCATTCGTCGGCGGCTTTGTCTTCTCGTTGCTCTTCGGCACGCAACCGACCGGCCTGGTCATCTCGTTCATCGTCGCGCTGATCGGAGCGGTCGTCCTGGTCGCGATCGTGCACATGGTCAAGCGGGAGTCGATCCGCACGACCTGAGGTCAGGTTCTCTTCGTCACCAAAACGTTGGGGCAACGGCCCGGGGTAACCGCGACCACTGAATTGTTTCTTTGGTAGGCGCGAGTCGAAGGATGCGCAAATCATTGCCAAGGAGGTGAGTCGTGAGATGCTTGCTGCACTGATCGTCCTCGTTCTCCTGCTTCTGATCTTCGGAGGCGGGGGTCTGCTGTCGTCTGGGCTGCAAATTCTGTGGATCATTCTTCTGATCGGCCTCGTTCTCTGGGCCCTTGGATTCGTCTTCCGTGGAACCAGCGGCGGACGCTGGTACCGCTGGTAGCAGGCGACCGATAGTTCGGTGACGAGCGCCGCGGCCCGCGGCGCTCGTTTTGCCGAATTCCGCACACCTGGCGTCAGCCGCGGGTTCTGGTGGCGCGCTCAAGCGCCGCGCATGAATGGCGCAGCCGGGACTTAGGCTTGTGCAACGTTAGTCGGCGTATGGCCCGTCCAGTCGATGCCCGAGCGGAGATCTCTGGCGCGTTCACCCTTGGAGGACTGGGCCTGGGCGGCCTTTACTTTCCGATCGGCGGTTTCATTCTCGGGGTCGCGGGGACGGTTCTCGCGATCCGGGCCCTGCGCCGGGACCGGGACAGCGCCGGCGCGATCTGGGCGCTGTGCCTCTGCACCACCGACATGGCGCTGAGCCTTTCCGGCTTTATCTGGAGCTTGATGACTGGCCTCCTCGGAATCGTCACCTCCCCCGCCCCGCCCTAGACTGACGTTCGCGATGGCCACATCCGGCTGGTCGACCTACCTGCTGCGCCGGCAGCTCTTTTCGACCGGCGAAGACTTCTGGATCCATAACGCCCAGGGCGAGAACGTGTACAAGCTGGATGGCAAGGTCCTTGTCCTCACCCAGACATTCTCCCTGCAGGACGTCAATGGCAACGAGGTGGCGCGGATGCAGGCGGAGATGTTGACGCTCCGCAAGACGATGGACATCGAGCGCAGCGGGCAGGTCGTGGCCACCGTCAAGAAGGCGTTCTTCAATGTCTTGAGCCAAAGCTTCTCCGCTGAAGTCGCCGGCGACGGCGAGCTCCAGGCGCAGGGCGACATCCTGAACCACGAGTTTCAGATCACCGCGGGTGGGCAGGTTGTGGCGACGATCTCCAAGCAGTGGTTCGCCGCTGACTTCATGTACGGGATCGCGATCGCGCCCGGCCAGGATGAGGTGCTGCTTCTATGCATCGCCATCAGCATTGACGAGATGTCGGAGAGAGACCGCCGCTAGAGATTGGACGATGAGATTTTCGAAGCCTGGCGCGAGCGTGTGCGCTCAGGCGACGAGACCGCAACGATCATCAACCTGTACGAGCTCGAAGCGCGACCGCGCGGGTTGAGGCCGGAACAGCTCCCAAACGAGGAACGGATCCGGCTCGCGCTCCACGCCCTGGAGACGAGGGTCCCTGGATTCGAGGTCGCTCCGGACAGCGATCGGGGCATTGAGCCAATCGTGCTCGTGCCCTACGAACCGGTGTGGCCGGTGCGGTTCGAATCATGGAAAGACCGCCTGCTTGCCGCGATCGCTCCACCGCCGCGACGAATCGACCACGTCGGTTCCACCGCGGTGCCTGGACTGACCGCAAAGCCGGTCATCGACATCCAGGTGAGCGTGGACGATATTCGGAACGAGTCGACGTACGTACCTGCAATCGAATCCCTCGGCGTTCAACTGCGGAGCCGCGACGACGATCACAGGTTCTTCCGGCCGTTTGCGGGACGACCGCGCGATGTCCACATCCATGTCTGCAATGCTGGAAGCGAGTGGGAGCGGAGGCACCCGCTGTTCGTCGCCTACCTTCGAGCGGACGCCGCCGCACGGGAGGGCTACATGGAGGCGAAACAGTCAGCACAGGCCCGCTGGGCCGATGACCGCATCGCCTACACCGAGTCGAAGGACGAGGTGATCCGCAACCTCATGGCACGCGCCGAATCGTGGGCGCGTGTCAAAGGTTGGTCGCTCTAAGCCTGTCGATCAGGCGGGCCCGAGCTCCCTGCCGGGCATGCAGGTCCACTTGCCGCCCACGGTGACGGTCTGCTGCTGATCATCGGTCCAATGAAGGGTGCCGTTGACATTCCCCTCGTGAAGGCCGCTGTCCGACGTGATCACGAGCAAGGCCGCACCGACAAACGTTGGCTCGGTCGGTCCGAGCGGCGAAACCGGGGCGAGCGACGCCTTGACCGAATAGGTGCCTGGGCCGTGGTACTGCTGGACGGTCGGATCGGTCGAGAACCCCAGCCAGTACCACACCTGGTTGATCTGGAAATAGGTCGCGAATGAGAACAGCTGTCCCGATGAGCCGCTGCCCGCTCCGCACGATTGGGGGCGGCCGGTCGAGATGTGACCGCTCATCGCGTCGCCGAAGTTGAGTGACTCCACCGCTGCGGGGAAATCCAGTGGGGTCAGCGCCTGCCCCTTCCCGCCTTTGGCGCTGGGACTGCTGGCGGGTGTCGGCGGCGCTGCGAAGGACGCGGGGCCGGACGTGTAGGTTGCGCCGCCGCCCTTGACCTGAAGCCGGTAGGTCGTCGCCCTGAAAACCCGCCCCCAGCTCATATCGACCTCGGTCGACTTCTGGCCGCCCTTGGGCACAAGGCTGGCGCCAGCCACATTGATGGGGTTTCCGGCATCGTCGAGAAGCGCGAACGCGTTTTGATTGACGTCGATTGACGAAGGACCATCGACCACAGCCCGCAGGTGAACGACGCTCGGAGTGAGCTCGAACTTCTCCACGGTGACCTTCCAGGAACCCACCGAAGTCAACGTGGGCGACAGCGTCAGTGGAGTGGCCGGCTGGATCTTCAGACTGACCGAAAAGCTCCACACGCCGGAGTTGGCGGAGCCTACCGCCGGCGGGCCAGGGGGGCCCTGCACGAAGTTGGAGACTGTCACGCCGAGGTGCGCCACACCGTCGGCTCCGGCACGGGGTGGCTGCATATAAGAGACGACCAGGTCGCCGATGACTCCGTTCGCCTCACCGTAGCCCGAGTTGATCGGACCGCTGTCATCGGAGATCTGGACCATCGGGTGGCCAGCCGGCAGCGACCGCAGGATCAGGACGATTCCGGCCGTGTCGGCGTAGGCGCCAACCAGGCGGACCGCTCGGCCGGAGCTTGTTTGGAGCAGGTCGGGAGTGCTCACCGCGTCCGCTGCCTGACTCAGGTTCGCGACGGCCAGGTCCTCCACCGGGAGCCGGCCGATCGACTGCAGCGTTCCACTTGGCGGCACGGTTGGGGCAGTAGAGGGCCGCGTCAGGGGATGCGCCGCCGGCAGGAAGCCGGTCGACGACTGCAGGCGGATGAAGACGAGGCTCCCGACGATGATGACGGCGAGCGCCGCGGCGATAAGCCCGATGAGGCGAGGATGCCCGGGAGGTGCTGGGTCGTGGAGCCGCGACTCGACCTTACTCTTCAGCGCCGACGGGTAGTGGGCCTCGCCCACCGCGTCGCGCAACCTTTCGCGAATCTCTGTCTCATTCATCGGCCAACACCTCGGGGCTCAAGCGCAGTCTCTCCAGCGCTCGGTACGTGCGCGATTTGGCGGCTTTCGTACTGATCCTCATGACCTCGGCGACCTCGTCGAAGCTGAGGTCGAGGTAGTAGCGGAGGATGACCACCAGCCGCTGGTCATGCGGGAGGCGATGAAGCGCGCGGCGCAAGTCGGCGCGGAGGGCGTGGACTTCCGGTCGGACCCGGTCTTCGACGTCGATGGCTTCGGACGACTTGATGACCCAGAACCAGCGGCTTCTCCGCATGCGCCGGCACTCGTTCGCGACGATGGCGAGCAGCCAGGGCTTCATCGCAGCCTCCCGCCGGAACCTTCCGAAATGGCGCCACGCCTTGAGCGTCGCTTCCTGGACCGCGTCCTCCGCGTCGGTATCGGAGCGCAGCATCGCCACCGCCAGCCTGTACGCTGCCGGCAGGAGGGGCTCGACCAGGGCGACGAAAGCAGCCGCGTCGCCGCCGGTCGCCTCTTGAGTCGAGGCGGCTATCACTCCACCGGTACTATCCCGCACGCCCCCCGAAAGTCCCGCGGATCATGATGGGCCCGATGCCTGGTGTCACGACCATCCTTCTGTTCGGGCTTGCCACCTTCATCCTGACCATCTCGCCGGGGCCGGGTGTGCTGTACGTCACGGCTCGGAGCCTCGCCCAGGGCCGCCGGGCGGGCTTCGCCTCGATGTTCGGAATCGAGGCCGGCGAGCTCATGTGGATCGCGGCCGCGGCGACGGGCGTCGCGGCCGTCCTCTCAGCCTCGGTGTCGGCGCTGACCTTCCTGCGCTTTGCGGGTGCCGCATACCTGATCTTCCTCGGCATCCAGCGCTGGCGCGACGCCGGTGTGTCGGAACCCCCCCAGCCTGCCGGCCTCGGCCGCGTCTTCGCCCAGGGCTTCGTGACGCAGATTCTCAATCCGAAGGTCGCCGTGTTCTTCGTCGCCTTCCTGCCGCAGTTTCTCAACCCGGTCCATCCCATCGCGCCTCAGGTCGCGGTGCTCGGCGCCGTGTACATAGGGATCGCCATCGCGGTCGATGCGTCATACGTGATGAGCGCGGCCTCGCTTTCAAGCCGATTCATCGCGAGCGCCGCCGCGAGGAGGCGGACGGGCCGCATCGCCGCCGCGAGCTACGTCGCGCTGGGCCTTGCGGCGGCCGCAACCGGGGTCAAGAAGCCTTAGCCGGAACGCGGCCGGGGCCGTTCCGGCAC
Source organism: Chloroflexota bacterium (assembly GCA_005887685.1). Taxonomy (GTDB): domain Bacteria; phylum Chloroflexota; class Dormibacteria; order Dormibacterales; family Dormibacteraceae; genus 40CM-4-65-16. Next base: position 42,099 of record VBHJ01000024.1, read on the forward strand.
ACTTTGCCTAGCCTTGCGAACCCTGATCACGACCGCCGGCAAACAGGAATCGACTGCGACCGATGCGATCGTCAAGTGTTTCAACGAGGCGCCGGACGCCGGGTTCTGGCTGGACATCGAGGCGCCAGACGATTCCGACTTCCACCTCCTCGAGAACACGTTCAAATTCCACCAGCTGACCATCGAAGACATCCGGCACCAGGACCAGAGACCGAAAGTCGACGAGTACAACGACTACAACTTCGTGGTGCTATTCGTGGCCGAGTGGCAGCAAGAAGAGATCGTCCTCCGCGAGCACCACATGTTCGTCGGCTCGCACTACCTGATCACCGTGCACAACGAGCCGTCGCAGCAGCTGAAGGACTTGCAGGAGCGGATTCACAAGAACCCCGAATTGACCCATGGCAAGCCGGCTTTCATCACCTACCTGACCATCGACGCCCTGGTCGACGCCAATTTCCCGGTCCTCGAAAAGCTCGACGACATGGTCGATCAGCTCGAGGACGACATCATCCAGAAAGCATCGCCGAAGGCACTCGGAAGCATCTACACCCTGAAGCACACCGTCACCGAGCTCCGGATATTCCTGGGCGCTCAGCGCGACGTCTTCCAGCGGTTGATCACCCACGGCATCCATCTCCAGCAGCAGGACATGACCCTTTACTACCGCGACGTGTTCGACCACATCATGCGGCAGTACGAAACCGTCGACTCGCTCCGCGACCTGCTGTCAAGCGCGATGGACGTCTACCTGTCGACGGTGTCGAACCGCGTCAACGAGACGACGAAAGCGCTGACCGTGATCGCGAGCCTGTTTCTTCCGTTGAGCTTCCTCACAGGTTTCTACGGCATGAACTTCGTGTATCTCACGCAGGTTCTCGAGACGCCCTACGCCGCGTTCGCGGTCGGCGTCGGCACCATGGTCATCGCGACCGTGATCCAGCTCGTGCTGTTCAGGCGGCGCGGCTGGATCTAGTTGAGTGATTGCTGCTCGCCCAAGGGCTACCGCTGGATTTTCAGCGAGCGCAGCGCCCGTGCGGATGCGAAGCGATACCGGCGCAAGGGCCTCGACTCCACGTCGCGCCGGATCGTCGACTTCCTGAAGGAGCAGGGCGTCGAAGGCAGGACCGTGCTCGAGGTCGGCGGCGGGATCGGCGCGATCCAGATCGAGCTGTTGAAGGCCGGCGCGTCACGTGCGGTCAGCGTCGAGCTGACGCCGACCTATGAGGACGTTGCGGCCGACCTCCTGCGAGAGAACGGGCTTGCAGACCGGGTCGAGCGCACGGTGATGGATTTCGCCGAGACCGCAGGCCGGGTGAGCAGCGCCGACATCGTGATCCTGAACCGGGTCATCTGCTGCTATCCCGACATGCCGCGCCTTACCGGCGCGGCGGCCGACCACGCTCGTCAGCTGCTTGTCATGAGCTTTCCGCGGCGGACTTGGTGGCTCAGGATGGGGCTCGGGATGGGCAACGCAATCCTTTTGCTGCTGCGGCGGGAGTTCCACATCTTTCTGCATCCGCCCACCAAGATCATCTCCACCTCACGGCAGCACGGTCTCGAGCAGGTGCTCGACGAGCAAGGCGTGATGTGGACCATCGCTGCTCTCAAGCGGGTCGCTTAGGCGCGGAAGCCGGGCAGGACGCGTTCTCTCCAGAAGGCTTCGTCGTTCGGGATCGGCCGAGGGGCGTTGAGGGGCGGCGGCTCGGACTTGAAACCGGCTCCGGTGTCGAACAGCAAGACCGTGTCGCGTCGTCCGACCAGGCCTGATTTCACGAACGCATCGAGACCAGCCGCGGCGGCCGCCGTCTCGAGGCTCACGAAGCCAAGGCCGAGCGAACCCATCCGCCGCTGCATCTCGAACATGGCCGCCTCCGGCACGGCGACGGCCGCGCCGCCCGACTGACGGACGGCATCCAGGATCAGGAAGTCCCCTACCGCGCTCGGGACGCGCAGGCCCGAGGCAGCGGTCGATGCGTTCTCCCAGCTCGTCGCGAAACGCGAACCTTCTTCAAAAGCGCGGACGATCGGCGCGCACCCTTCGGCCTGGACGCAAAACATCCGGGGCCGGTCGGTGCCGACAAGACCCATCGATTCGAGCTCGGCGAAGGCTTTCCACATCCCGACCACGCCAGTGCCGCCTCCCGTCGGATACACGATCGCGTCCGGCAGGCGCCAATCGAGTTGCTCGGCGATCTCGAGGCCCATCGTCTTCTTGCCCTCGACCCGGTACGGCTCCTTCAGCGTGCTCAGGTCGAACGCCCCCGTCTCTTCGGCGATGAGCCGGGCCAGCTTTCCGCAGTCGGAGATCAGGCCATCGAGGAGCAAGAGGTCCGCACCTGTCACGAGCACCTCGACCTGGTTGGCGGCGGGAGAGTCCGAAGGCATGATCACCGTGGCTCGGACACCGGCCGCCGCGGCGTAGGCGGCCAGCGCCCCGCCGGCGTTGCCGGCCGAGGGGGCGACCAGGTGCTTGGAACCTAGCTCGACCGCACGGCTGACCGCGACCGCCATGCCCCTCGCCTTGAACGAGCCGGTCGGGTTGAGGCTCTCGCGCTTCACGCTGAGGTTGGAAAGACCAAGCGACGCGGCTATGCGGGGCGCGGGCTGCAGGGGAGTGTCGCCTTCTCCGAGGTAGGCGACGTGCTCCCAGCGCTGGACTGGCAGCAGCTCACGCCAGCGCCACAGGCCGCCCGACCTCCTGGCCGCGATTGCCTCGCGGCTCAGGGTCTGGGCCGCTCGATCGAGGTCGTAGCGGGCGAGCAGTGGGCGCTGGTCGGCCGGGTCCAGACCGATCAGCCGGCCAGCGTCATACCGCGCACCGGAAAGACCACCCTCGAGGTGGTCGAGCGTCGAGCCGGTGCTGCCTTCGCTCAGGCGAAACGCTGGACGAAGGCGAGCGCGGTCTCCGCGACCTCTTTCCAGCCGCTGTCGATGGTGAGCGCGTGGCCACGGCCCGTGATCTTCTTGATCTCGGTCACGCCGGCGTTGCGCTTCTGACGCTTGAACGAGGCGTTGGCGATCGCCCACGGAACGGTGTTGTCCTTTTCCCCGTCGATGATCAGCAGCGGCCCTCGGTCGGGATTCGTGGTGTCGACCTTGACCTCGGTCCAGGGGTTCAGGTTCGCGGTGGCGGCCTGGAACAAGGGAGCGCCCGCCGCCGGGACGGCATATGTGTCGTACAGCTCTTTGGCCTCCTGCTCGCTGACCGCGTTGGCGAACGCGAAGCGGAACTGCTCGTACGTCAGTGGGATGGCCTTGCTTCGATTGGCCGGGTTGTGCAGGACAGGCGACGCCGACTTCAGCGCGGAGATGGGGAGCGGAAGCACGCCTCGGAACGGCGCGGGGTCGATGGCAACCGTCACCGACGCGAGACCGCGTCCCGCGATGATCTGCGCGAGCAGCCCACCAAACGAGTGGCCGATCACCGCCGGCTTCTTGTTCAGACGCCGCACGATCCCGTCGATGTGATCGGCGACCTGGCCCACCGTCTTGCCGGCGAACACGTCTGGATGCGCCTTGGCGTCGGCGACGGTTTCGGGGTCGTCCGGCCAGCCCGGCGACAAGGACGTGTAGCCGGCGTCTTCGAACAGCGCCGCCCAACGGTCCCAGCTGCTCGGGAGAAGCCAGAGGCCGTGGATGAAAACCACGGGCTTGCGTCCCGATGCGTTCGCGCGGTCGACCTGCTCGGATTCGTGCTCTGTGAGACGCGTCGCGTCCGCAGTCGTCGAGTTCATGGCGACTCCTTCGAGTTGACTTCCACCCCTGCCCGCGACGCCCTCGCTCGATCGGGCTGGTCGTATGGTACGCGCCGGGCCGGGAGGTGCTGTTGTAGCCTCACGGGCAGTGACCGCTGATCCTGAGGTGACCTACCGCAGGACAACTCCCGGCTCGCGTGCCCTTCACGAGAAGGCGCAGGCCGTGATGCCAGGTGGCACCACGCGCACGACGACCTATTTCGACCCCTACCCCCTGTTCATCGAGCGCGGCGAGGGCTGCCGCGTGTGGGACGTCGATGGCGCCGAGCGAATCGACATGCTCGGCAACTACACGGCGATGATCCTCGGCCACGCCCACCCGAAGGTCGTGGAGGCGATCCGCCGTCAGGCGGCTCGGGGCACCGGCTTTGCCGCAGCGAACCCGGTCGAGGTGCAGCTGGCGACGCTGCTCTGCGAGCGCGTTCCCAGCCTCGATGCCGTTCGGTTCTGCAACTCGGGCACGGAGGCCACGATGTTCGCGATGCGGCTGGCCCGGGCTTTCACCGGCCGCAGCAAGATCGCCCGAATGGAAGGCGGTTACCACGGAACCCATGACTACGCCGAGGTCAGCACGCATCCTGTACTCTCCGACGCCGGCCCACCCGACGCGCCGATCCCGCGGCCGGACTCCAGGGGCACGCCCGAATGGGTTCTCGAAAACACGGTCGTGCTTCCGTTCAACAACGCCGACGCCGCCGAGACGATCATTCGCCGCGAAGGCAGTGACCTCGCGGCGGTCATCCTCGAGCCGATCATCGGGGCGGGTGGCGTGATCGCGGCTTCGATCGACTTCCTGGAGCGATTGCGAACGCTGACCCGAGAGCTTGGCATCCTGCTGATCTTCGACGAGGTGATCTCGCTGCGGGTGGCGCCCGGCGGCGCGCAGCAGATGTACGGCATCACACCCGACCTCACGACGATGGGCAAGATCATCGGCGGCGGCCTGCCGGTCGCCGCATTCGGAGGCCGCGGAGACGTCATGGAGCTGCTGGACCCGCGACGTGAAGAGAACATCGCTCAAGGCGGCACCTACAACGGCAACCCGCTCGGAATGGCGGCGGGGCTCGCGACGATGACCGAGCTGACACCCGACGTCTACGAGGAGCTCAACCGCAAGGGCGCGCGCGTCGCGGAGCTTCTCGCCGAGGTTTTCGCCTCACACCACGTCCCGGTGCAGGTCAATTCGGCCGGCTCCATGTTCGCGCTCCATTTCACCGAGCGGCCCGTGGTCGACTACAGAGGTGTCGCCGGCGCGAATAAGAAGCGCACGCGTGACTTCTTTCTCGGGCTCGTGAACCACGGCGTCCTCATGGCGCCGCGCGGGATGGGTGCGCTGTCGACGCCGATGGCCGAGCACGACATCGACCAGTTCATCGACGCCGTCGACGCGGTCCTCGCCGAGCTTCGCCCTCGCTGGGAGGCAGGCACGGCATAGCCTCGTGATCGTCGGGCGCCTGGGGCCCATGCCGGCCGCTGCTGGCGGCCTGCTTGCCGGCCCGCGCGCTTCTTAGCCGCCAGGCGGCGCAATACTTTGCAGTCAATGATCTCGCGGCGGCTGGCGGTGGCCAGAGGTGACGAGCCCGCCGACCTGGTGCTCACGGGCGGAAGGGTCTTCTCTGTTTTCACCCGAGAATGGATCGACGCGGACGTCGCGATCGCCGACGGGTTCGTGGCGGGTCTGGGGACTTACCGCGGGCGCCAGCAGATCGACGCCCGAGGCGCGTATGTGGTGCCGGGCTTCATCGACGCCCACGTGCACATCGAGTCCTCCAAGCTCATGGTCGACCAGTTCTCGCGTGCGGTCTTGCCGCATGGCACGACGGCTGTGGTCGCCGATCCGCACGAGATCGCCAACGTGCTTGGCACAGACGGCGTGCACTGGCTGCTCGACGCGTGCGATCGCGTGCCGCTCGACGTCTTCGTGATGGCACCTTCGACCGTTCCGGCATCGCCGCTCGAGTCACCTCGCCGGGCATTCACCGAGGGTGACCTGGCTGGACTCCTGCGGCGCCACAGGACCATCGGCGTGGCCGAGATGATGAACTTTCCCGGCGTCATCGCCGGGCAACGGAACGAGCTCGCCAAGCTGGAGACAGGACTCACCGCGCATGTCGACGGCCACGCACCCGGGGTGCGCGGACACCAGCTCAACGCCTACGTTGCGGCCGGCATCGCCTCCGACCACGAGTGCTCCACGTACGCCGAGGCCCTGGAGAAGCGGCGGCTCGGAATGTGGATCATGCTCCGCGAGGGATCCGCGGCCCGCAACCTCGTCGACCTGCTTCCGCTCGTCCTCGAGCATGGGCCGGAGCGCTGCATGTTCTGCACCGACGACAGGGAGCCGGTGTTCCTCGTCGACGAAGGCCACATCGACCAGATGCTGCGGGTCGCCGTCGCACATGGTGTCCGACCCGAAGACGCGCTCGTGATGGCGACGCTGCACCCGGCGCAATACCACGGCCTTGCTCACCTTGGCGCGATCGCGCCTGGCTATCAGGCCGACGTCGTGGTGCTGGAGGACCTCACCACCTTCAAGCCGCGGGTTGTGCTCAAACGCGGTGCGGAGCCGATGCATCAGCCGATCGAGATACCGGAATGGGTAAGGCAGACAGTCAACGTCGGCGCTCTTGGGGAGACAAGTTTCGCCGTGCGCGGCCGGGCACGGCATATCCGGGTCATGCGGGTCATCCCCGGCCAGCTCGTGACCGGCAGCGAGATCGTGGAACCGACGGCCAAGGACGGAGTGCTGGTCGCGGATCCCGCTCGCGACCTCGTCAAGATCGCGGTCGTCGAGCGCCACCACGCGACCGGGCGGATCGGCATCGGATTCGCCACCAACGTCGGGTTGAAGAAAGGCGCATTCGCGTCGACGGTCGCGCACGACGCGCACAACATCGTGGTGATCGGCGTCGACGACTCGGACATGTTGCTGTGCGTCCGCCGGCTCGCCGAGCTTGGTGGCGGAGTCGTCGTGGTCGAAGGTGGCGGGGTGAAGGCCGAGCTGGCGCTGCCGGTCGCGGGCCTGATGAGCGACGCGCCGCTGGGCGCCGTGCACGAGGAGATGCTCGGCATGGAGAAGGTCTTGCGCCACAACGGGGTGACGTGGGAGGCCCCGTTCATGTGCCTGAGCTTCCTCGCCCTCTCGGTCATCCCGGAGCTGAAGATCACGGATCGCGGGCTGGTCGACGTGAACCGGTTTGAGCTGGTCCCGCTGGTCGTGGACTAGTGGCGCGATACGTGGTCAGGGTCCGGCGGGGAGGGCCCTGGGATTTCGCTCGCGACATGCGCGAGCAGGAAGGCTGGGACGGGCACGCACGCTACATGGACGGCCTCCTTGAGGAAGGATTCGTGCTCCAGGTTGGGCCACTCGAGGGCGACCGCGAGACTTTGTGGATCGTGGAGGCGGAGTCTGAAGCCGTCATCCGCCGGCGGATGGCCGAGGATCCCTGGTCGGCCAACGGCATGCTGACCCCAGTTCGGATCGAGCGTTGGACCCTGGTCCTCGATGCCTTCAAGTAGCGCACCGGCCCCTCCGCCGGCTCGCCGACACCTCCCCATGAAGGGGGACGCCAACTGCCCTAGAGCCAGCCCTCTCGCGTGGCGCGGCGCGCGAGCTCTGTTCGGTTGGCGGTGCCCGTCTTCTCCAGGATGCGACGGACGTGGAACTTGATGGTGTTCGCGCTGCGGTGCAACCGGTTGGAGATCTCGCCGTTGGTGAACCCCTCCACGATCAGGCGCAGCATGTCCGTCTCGAGATCGCTCAGCTCCGGTTGAGGGGTGCCCGTGATGCGGCGTCCCGCATCCCCGGGCGCAGCGAGGACGGCGTAATCGATCGCCACTCCAGCCAGGTCACCGAGCATCTCGAAGAAGTCGAGCCAGTCCTGATCCCAGTCGACGAGCGATCGGTTGTAGAGCTCGAGCACGCCCAGCAGCTTGTTGCGAGCGTGCAGGGGTACGCGAAGAACGGTCCGGAAGCCCTCCCGCGCGAACAGCGACCGGCGCGGGTTCCGGCCGGCGCGATCGAGGTCCGCGAGGTGATCCACATGCGGTCGCGAGGTGGCCTGGGCAGGCATGTCGGCGTCGACCGACAAGCGGTAGTCAGGGAGTGAAGGGGACCGAAACCCCGCGCTGGCCACGACGACCAGCTCGCTGCCAGGCTCGGTCAGCAGCAGGATGTCAGCCGCGTCGATGGCGAGCCGGGCGGTCACCTGCTCCACCATCACCCTGAGCGTGAGCCGAAGGTCCTGGCCGTACCTGTTCGCCAGCGCGATGGCCCGGATCAGGTCCATCCGTTCGACCCGGTCGTGCGTGGTCGCGACGAGCCTTGCGTGCTCGACGGACAGCGCGACGCGATCGGCAACCGCCTGCACCCAGGGCACGTCGGCCTCCACCAGGAGGGGATTGCGACGCCAGTCGAGCATTCCCAGCGTCCCGATCGTGGCGCCCCCCACGCGCATGGGAGCGATCAAGGCGCCAATCGACTCGACCTCCATCGGCGGTGGGTTGGCCCGGATGAAGGCCTGGCCCTCTGTGGAGAGCATCTTGATGAAGTCGTTCAATGGCACGCCGGGGTTCAAGACCGGGCTCCCCGACTCGATGACCTGCTGCGAAAGACCCGCCGTCGGCGTGCGGCCAGGCTCGAACAGCGCGGCCATGTATCGATCGATGTAGTCGGCCATGGCCGGGGCCCCGACATCGGCGGCCACCACCCGCGACGTGCCTGGGTCGGGGTTCATGATGACCGCGACCCACGTAGCCGGCCTGATCCGGCTCAAGGTCGAGGTCGACGTCGTAAGGATTGCGGTCACGTCAAGCGCGGTTTCACTCAGGTCCCGGCTGAGCGCAGCCAGCCGCTCGTCCCCGCCGGACGAATCAAATTCCACGCCTGCGACCCTGATCGGGTTCATGCCTCGTTGCAGTGACTAAGGACATGCATCGCGTCGACTTTGGTCACAGCCCCGCCGCCCGCCTGAGACCTTCTGGGTCCAGCACGGTCACCCCATCGCCATTTCGGGCGACGACACCTTGGCGGCGGAGCTGGCCCAACGCACGCGACACCACCTCTCGGACTGACCCCGTCGCGTCCGCCAGGGACTGCTGGGTCACATCGATCCGCAGCCCCTCACTCATGGGTCCGCAGATATTCGCGCGCTCGATCAGATCGATCGCCACCCGGGTGCGCACGCTCAGGAAGGCGTGGGCGGCCAGCGCTCGGTAAGCCAGGCGCAGCCGGGTTATCAGCTCGTCGACCAGGGCTGTGTTGAGCTCCGGCCGGCGCGCCGCCAGCGCCGCAAAACGCTCCGCGTCCAGGTGCAGGAGGACGCTCGGTTCGAGCATCTCGATATGCGCGGTCACGTTGGCCTGCTGCATGAGCGTGGTGCCGACCAGGTCTCCCGGCGTGAGATATCGGATCGTCAGCTGCCGGCCATCCAGGACCGAGAGGAAGTAGCGCAGAAAGCCGGACATCAGGATGGCCGGGCCGGGCTGCTCCAACGACGAGGCGATGATCGTGCCTGTCGGGTACGAGGCGGACCGCGCGGACACCAGCAACTCTTCGGCCAGGTCGGGCGCGAGCCTGGCCATGAAGCCACGGCGGACGATCTCGGAAAGCCGGCCGCCGCTCAAATCCACCTCTCGCCGTCCGCGTCGAGCGAACGCTCCTCTAGCCATTTATTAACTTCACCTTACTCCCGGGCCGTCAACCAGCTATCACTCATAATATCTCTCTGAGAGATATGAGTACGACCTGGCTCAGCACGCGGCAGGCCGCGGAGCGCCTCGGAGTGAGCGAAGCCTCGGTTCGCCGCTGGAGCGATCGTGGGTTGCTGCCTGTGCAGCGGGTCGGGAAGCGCCGGGAGCGCAGGTTCAAGCCGGAGCACATCGACAGCGCTCCGCGGGAGGCTCGGGCCGAGCCGGTCGGGAAGATGTCCGAGAAGCCCCAGGTCATCCTCGGCGGCCGGTCATACGACGTGCCGATCCACCTCGCCGCGTTTTATGACTCCGATCCCGGCCGGGTCCGGTTGACGGCGCCTTTCCTGGCTGACGGCATTCGGGCCGGCCAGCCCTGCTTCCTCATCGCCCAGGGCGAAGAGCTCGCCACCTATCTCATCGCGCTGGACCAGATGCAGGGCCTCGACGTGGACGCGGCCCTCGCGACCGGACTGCTGACGGTCGTCGGCGCGCCCGGCCGCACCGTGGCCGCGGCGCTCGCGTACTGGGAGCAAGCGATGTGGTCGGCGATGGACCGACACGTGGCCGTGCTCCGCGCGGTCGGGGAGATGGTCTCGGAGCGGGAGAACTTCGAGTCCGAGCAGGAGATGCTCGCCTACGAGGTCGCCTTCAACACGATGGCGAGGCGTTTTCCGTGCGCCGTCATCTGCCAGTACGACGTGAGGAAGTTCTCGGGCCCGGCAATCCTGTCCGCACTCCGCGCCCATCCGGACATAGCCGGCGCATCGCTCAACCTGCTTTTGAAATAGGCGGCGTTGAGGGTGAACCGGGCGGCTGACGCCGCCCGGTCTCAGAACTTACGGGTAGCTGACCACCGGCACAACCTTGTCGGCGTTGGCCGCGGTCGATGATGCTCCGGTCTCGTTGACCACGTGCAGGATGCCGCCCTTGCCGTTGACCACGTCGAGGAAGATCGTGAGCAGGTCGTGCAGGCTGCCGGCGGGAAGCGAATCGGGGACCTCGAAAGCGCGCTCCGCGAATATGTCCTTTCCCTGGTTGAAGAAGCTGTAGCTGCCCATTCCGTAACCATGGAAGCTCGTCACGCTGGATCCGACCTTGAATGCAGCGTACCCGTCGACGCCCGGCGCCTCCATCCACGCGTCCTGGTTCGGCACGTCATAGGGCATCTCGTTCTGGAAGAAAACGTCGGTCCCACCGTTGCCGTTCCAGATCACCTCGTATTTCTGGAAGTGCTCGACGAACAGGCCGTTTGCGGTCACGTCGTCGCCGTTGACGATGACGCCTGTGTCTGACGTGTTGGTCGTCCACCCGACGCCGTTGCCGTGGTCAGCGCGCCAAGCCCAGATGTCGTCGAGGATGGCGTTGTTGCTGTTGACGATCAGCGCGGTGTCGACCTGGCCTGCCTGGGCGCCTCCGACACGGAAGAAAACGTCATAGAGCCCTGAGGGGTCTGACGCCGTGCTCTCGCTCTTCGGCTCGTGGCCGCTCCCAACCTCCAACAGCACCTTCGAGCCGTGCGGTCCCGCGTCGAAGATGACGCCGGAGATGAGCACGCCGTTGTCGCTGTGAACGTTCATCGCGGGCGCACCGTGCTGCGGGATCAACGTGGCCATGCCCAGGCCCAGCACGATGGTGTCAGGTCGCGTCACCTCGAGCGGCTGCTCGAGGTTGTATACACCGGGCGTCAGGATCAGGTTCTGACCCCGGTGCAGCTGAGCGTTGATGGTCGCGCCTGAGTCCGCAGGCGTGGCGACGAAGAAGTGGTCGATCGAGATTGACGTGCCGGGCGTCGGGCCGGATGCCCAGCTCGGCCCGGTCGTGTTGTGCTGCAAAGCCGGCACGAAGACGTCGTAGCCGCCGGCCGCGTCGACGAAGAGATAAGGCGCTTCGCGCGTGACCGGGCTGGTCGCGAGTGTGGTGTAGGGCGGGTTGGGGAAGCCCTGCGCGGGCGCGCCCGTGTCACCCATGAAGACCTGGTTCCACACCGGGTTCGACCAGAAGCCGAGGTTGCTGTTGCGACTGAAGAACTGCTGCTGCGTGCCGTTGATGACACCAACCGAGAACCTCGAGTCGGCGATGAAGCCACCACTTGTGTATTGCTTCGGCGCGCAGTAATCGAACAAAAACAGCAGCCCGTCGTTGATCGCGACGCGGCGCATCGGCGCGGCCTGCGAAACCGCCCACAGCTCGTTCGAGTTGGCGCACCCGGCGGTCTCTCCGTCAACGGGCTTCGGCACGTAAACCGTGTTGCTCGACCTGGTGACATTGAGCGTCAGGTTCGACAGCGAGCGCCAGAAGTTGGTCAGCCCGATGCACCCGAAGTCCGGGCCGGTACCGGCGCATTTCGAGTTGAGCACCTCGATCTCGCCGTTGATGACGACGTCGCCGGGTGACTGGCCCAGGCCCGCGACCGTCGTGTAGTAGCCAACCTGGAAGCTGAGCGGGTTGTCCTTGGTGCCGTAAGTCCCAGGCTTGAAGAGGAGCGCGTAACGCTGCGTGCCGAACTCGTTGAAGACCTGCTGTGCGGCCACTGAGTTCACGATCGCTTGAATCTGGCTCTGCGCCATGCTCGGGTCGAACACGTAAACGTTGGAGCCGAGGCTCGGTGCGCTCGGCGTCGCCGACACAGCCGCGACCGCGGTTGTCGTCGTGGACCATGCGAGCGCGAGCACGCAGGCCAAAAACAGCGCACGAAGACTTCGCAACCTCATCTGGTTGACCTCCTCCCCAAAACTGAATCCACCGGCAGCCGAAAAACTCCCCCGCCGCTATTTCATTGCAACACCACCTCAGTTTGCAACTTGAGGTCTCGCGACGACCGTCCGGCATGGATCGTGTAGGTTCCCGGCTGCGACACCCATGCACCCGCCGGTTCGTCGTAGCACGCGAAAGCGCGCGCTGTCACCGTCAGCCGTACGCGCACCGACTCGCCCGGCTCCGCCGCCACGCTCCCAAACGCCGCAAGGGTGCGGACCGGCCGCGCCGCGTCGTCGGTGGCGGGCTCGAGATACACCTGCACCACCTCGCGACCGGCGCGTTTTCCTGAGTTGCGAAGCGTGACCTCGAGGTGGAGGTCTTCGCCGGGACGAAGTTCGCGCAGCGAGGGCACCACCGACTCGTACTCCCATTCCGTGTAGCCGAGCCCGTGTCCAAAGCAAAACAGCGGGGCGGTCCCGGTGCGGTCGTAGCCGCGGTAGCCGACCAGCAGGCCCTCGCTGTAATTGAGGGTTCCATTGTCGGGTTGGGCGCGCAAAACGGGCGAGTCGGCCTCCGCGCGAGGCATCGATACAGGCAGGCGCCCTCCCGGTTCTGCGTCGCCGGAGAGCACATCGGCCAGCGCCTCGCCGAACGCCTGTCCCGGGAGCCAGGCCTGGACGATCGCCGCGACGTCGTCCGCCCACGGCATGAGGACCGGCATTCCCGAGTTGATCACGACGACCGTGTTCGGGTTGGCGGCGGCCACTTTGCGCACGAGCTCGTCCTGGCGCCCGGGCAGGACCATGGTGTCGCGGTCATAACCCTCGCTCTCGGTGCCGTCCGTGGACCCGACGATGACGACCGCGACATCTGCCGCGGCGGCCGCCGTGGCGGCCTGCTCGATCAGGCGGCCGTCCTCCCAGTGTGGCGCGATGCCAAGCCGCATCGTGACGAAGCGCGAATCGGGTCGGAACTCGACGCGGACGTCGACATCGCTACCCGCCCGCATCTCCACGGGTACGCGAAGCTCGGGCGGTCGCGACAGCGCCTCCACCACGTCCCGCGGCTGCAGGCTGGTCGACTCCGCGACCACGGATTCGCCGACAGCGATTCGAATCTGACCGACGCCGGCGGCACCCACCACATGCGGCCCGTCCAGCTCGGCGTGGTAGCGCGCCCGCATGGTCACCGCGGCGCCGCGAAGGTGAACCGCCTCGGGCAGGCCGTCCCACCACGTCAGGACGCTGCCCGGATAGGGCGCGTCGTGCAGGACCTCTCCCTCCGGGCTGCGAACTTCCAGGCGCACGCCGGGTTTGCCGCTGACCGGGTCGTGCAGCGTTCCCTCCGCGGGAAGGGCGATGGTCGCGCTGGTCACCGATCCCTGGTGGACGGTCACCTGCGCGTCGATCGCGTCGCGCAGGGCGTCGGCGATGCCGGGACGCCGCACGGCGTGGACGCGCACGCTGCCGCCCCCCTGGAGCTGCGGATCGATCGCATTGGGCCCGATGAGCGCGATCCGGTCGACACGGCCGGCGGGCATGGGCAGCAACCCGCCCTCGTTCTTCAAAAGCACGAAAGAGCGCGTGGCGACCTCGCGCAGGAGCGTGGGCTCAATCAGGGCTGAGTGCGGCGCCGCGACGTGGCCCGATCCGTTGCCCTCCACGTATCCGTTGAGCGCGCCGACGCGCCTGGCCAGGGTCAACAGGCGCGCCACCTTGTCGTCGATCGCGGCCTCGTCAACGCTGCCGGCCCGCACCGCCGCGACGAGCTTGTCGCCCCACGGACCGTGCGGGCCCGGCATCACCAGGTCGAGGCCCGCCGCCGCGCTGGGCACCGTCGAGGTCGTCGCCGACCAATCCGAGACCACGACCCCGGGAAACTCCCATTCCCCCTTGAGCAGGTCGCGGAGCAGCGGCGAGTTGGCGGTCATCGTCGCTCCGTTGACGGAGTTGTAGGCCGCCATGACCATGAAGGCGCCTGCTTCGCCGGCGCATGCTTCGAATGGCGGCAGGTACAGCTCTCGGAGAACGGTCTCCGTGATGCGCGCGTCATATGTGCGGCGCTCGGTCTCGGAATCGTTGGCGACGAAATGCTTCGCGGTCGCACCGACGCCGGCTTTCTGCACGCCGCGCACGTAAGCGACTGCGATACGCGACGTAAGGAGCGGGTCCTCCGAAAAGCACTCAAAGCCCCGGCCGCTGAGAGGCGTACGGATGATGTTCACCGTCGGACCGAGGAGCACGTCCACACCCTTGGAGCGCGCCTCACGGCCGAGCGCCGTGGTCAGCTCCTCGATGAGCCCCACGTCCCACGTCGCCGCGAGGGCGACGGGGCACGGCAGCGATGACGAGGGATTGGCGGCGTCGAAGCGGACGCCGCGCACGCCGGCCGGTCCATCGGAGAGCACCACGGGCCGCAAACCGACTGAGCTTTCGCCGTGCAGGACCCACGCGTCGGCACCCGTCAGAAGGCGGACCTTCTGCTCCAGGCTGAGGCGCGCCACCAGGCTGGATTCATCCGAGACACCGGCGGTGGCGCTAGTCATCCACGATCTCCTCGGTGGCGGGGTGGTGAGTCCGGCCGGCAGGACGCCGGCCGGACTGTTGATACGCGAACGCTAGGAAACGGGCTTGAGCTGCATGAGGATGTACGGCATCTGCGGGTCGCTCGGGGAGGGGTTCATGTAGGGATGCGATTGGTTTGGCCATCCCGTGTACTTCGCGCTGCTGTAGACGTTCCAGTCGGCGCCGTAGAGCAACGGGGCATAGGGAACGTCGGTCGACATGATCTTCTCGAGCTTCTGGACAAGCGGGTAGAGCGCTGCAGTGTCAGTCGGATCTGTGCTCGCGTAAGCAGTCAGAGCCGATTTGGCGTCGGCGTTGGAGTAGCCGACCTGCTGCGCGGCGGTGCTCGCAAACCAGTCGTTGTACTGCGTGTAGGGGATGCTGCCGCCGGCGCCCCAGTGGATCATCGTCTGCCATCCGGCGGGGTTCGAGGTAAGAGTGGTGTTCCAGTCCGAGTAGCCCTGCGCCGGCTTGGTGGTCACGGCCATGCCAAGTGGCTGCAGCTCTTGCGAGATGAGCGCCGCGTTCTCCCAGTAGTCGGAGAACGGGACTGGATCGTAGACGGAGAACTTGATTATCTTGCCGCCCTTGGTCCAACAGTTGGCGTTATTGCTGCCATCGCAGTTTCCGCCCGACTTGAAGGTGCCGCTGCTGTATGAAGACGAGGCTGGAGGGGTCCAGCCGCCGTTCTTGAGGATGTCGTAGACGTCCATACCGGCGGGCAGCTTCTGGGCCGTGGCCGTCGCTGCGTCCGGTGTGTTGCCGGCGGTCGAGAGGTCGCCGGCGAAGCTGCCGTCAGTGGGCAAGAAGGCCTTCTGGTTGGGCAGGATCAGGGCGCTCGACGAGCTCGCCGCGCGCTCGTAGCCCGACTCACCAAGCAGCGCCAGGGCGTTGCGGTCGATGCCATAGCTGACGGCTTTGCGGACGGCCGCTTCGTTGATGCCTGTCGCGCCGCCGTTGCCGGCGTTCAGGTTGAAGTAAAGCGTGACCGTCGACCCTGAGGCAAACCACGCGTGGTTCGTCAGCGGGTTGAGGTTGACGTAGTTTTCGTAGACGTTGGGGATGTCGTTGCCCGCCCAGTCCAGCTGCCCGCTGATGAGAGCGTCACTGGCGGCGGCGTTGGTCGCAATCGAAGGGGTGTCGATTTCAGACTCGGGTGGAGTCCCGCCCCAGTAGCTGGGGTTCGGCTTCCACTTGATCAACGAGCTGGTGTAACTGGCCAGCATGAATGGCCCAGTGCCGACTGGAACCTTGATCGTCATGGTCGGGTTCTGCGCGACCTGGGTCGCCACCGACGCCTTCAGGACGTAGGTGTGCCCGAGGATGGTCGAAAGGGCGGTGTACTGCGGAGAGGTGAAGTGAAGAGTGACGTTGTTACCGGAGACCGTCGCGTCGGATGCCTGGTCGGGGACGCCAAACACGTTGGCTTTTGGATTCGCGACCGTCTTGAAAGTGGCGGCGACGTCAGCCGGACCGAACGATGAGCCGTCGTTGAACTTCACGTTCTGGCGGATGGTCATCTGAAGGTCCTTGCCGCCGTTCGCAAACTGGAAGGCCGTGGCCAGCCAGGGGTGGATGCCCGCAGCGGTCGGGTCGAGCTCGTCGAACTCGACCAGCGGCTCGTTGACCAGGCTCCGCGTGCCCATGGCGGAGGTAACCGAGTTGGAGTCGTACGGGTTGAAGTCCTCGGAGAAGGTAACCCCGGTGGTCGGCTCAGCGATCAGGGGCTTGCCTCCCGAGGTCGTCGCCGGGTTTGACTGCTGGCAGGCGCCCAACGCCAGGGCGGCCACGCCGAGCAGACTTGCCAAAGGTCGCCAATTCATAGATCTGTCACCTCCGTGACGCACTGCGCGCTCGCAGTGGACTGTTGATGGGGACGCCGCGCGGATACCACACTTCCTCTACTGCTCCGCCTCCGGGCGGAGACCGAAATGCCAGACTCCAGTTCAAAGTTCCTCACCTCTTTTGTGTTTCTTTCTCCACTGATGCGCTTGTCAACGAACCGTTGTCACTCGCCTGCCGCTCGGCCGGGTCGACGTGCAGCCAGCACGCCGCGACGTGGTCCGGCGCGACCGCAACGCTTGGCGGCGCCTTGCGTTTGCAGACGTCCATCGCGAACGGACATCGCGGATGAAACCGGCAGCCGCTCGGCGGCGCGAGCAGGCTGGGAGGCGCTCCCTGCCCCGCCAGAGCGGGAGGCTGCGCCCGATCCGGATCGGGCGCAGCGGAGAGCAGTAGTTGCGTGTATGGGTGGGCGGGGTGGTCGGTCAGCTCGGCGCTCGGCGCCACCTCGACAAGCTGCCCCGCGTACATGACGACGATCGTGTCGGCCAGGTACCGGGCCGACGCGATGTCATGCGTCACATAAAGGATCGCGAGGTTTTCGCGGTCGCGCAGGTCGGCGAGCAGGTTGAGCACGCCGAGGCGGATCGACACGTCGAGCATTGACACGGGCTCATCCGCGATCAGCACGCGAGGCTTCACCGCCAGGGCGCGAGCGATGGCGACGCGCTGGCGCTGTCCGCCGGAGAGCTCGTGTGGAAATTTGTCGGCGAACTGACGCGGAGGCTTCAGGGCGACGCGCGCGAGCAGGTCTTCGACCGTTTTCTCCGCGCTGCCGTTGACGAGGTGGTGGATCTTCAGCGGCCGTTCCAGGTTGTGGCGAACGCGATGCACCGGGTTGAGGGAGGCGAACGGGTCCTGGAATACCATCTGAACCTGCCTCGCGTACGAGCGCGGGCGGCCCGCGGGAACCGGCTTTCCATCGAGCAGCACCGTGCCGCTGTCGGGTTTGATGATCTCGGCCAGGATTCGAGCCACAGTCGTCTTGCCCGCGCCGCTCTCGCCGACGAAGGCGGTGACCTTGCGCGCGTCCAGGCTCACCGAAACGTTGTCCACCGCGTGGACCGGCGCCTTGCGGGCGAACAAACCCCGACCCTGCTTGACCCAGAAGTGTTTCGTCAGGTTGCGGCCTTCGAGGACCGGTGCCGGCGTCATGGCGTGTGCACCTGGCTCAATCGCTCGCGCAAGACATCGCCTGGCTCAGGAAGTGAGAGCTCCGGCGGTGGCGCGGCGCCGTTCCGGTGCAGCCAGCACGCGACCTCGCGGTTGGGCCCGGGGATCGACGCGAGAACCGGCACCTCCTGCTTGCACCGATCGAGCGCCCACTTGCAGCGGGGATGGAAAGCGCATCCCGAGGGGAGATCCCTGAGGTCGGGAGGTGACCCCGGGATCCCCTCCATCGGGACGCGCTTGCCATGCATGGGCGGAAAGCAGTGCAGAAGCCCGTGCGTGTACGGCAAGCGCGGCGCTCGAAAAATGGAGTTCGCGGGCGCCCGCTCCATCAATCGACCCGCGTACATCACCGCGATGTCATCCGCGAACTCGACGAGCAGCGAAAGGTCATGGGTGATGAAGAGCGCGGCGAACCCGAGGCGATCGCGCAGCCCCATCAGCTCTTCGAGGATTTCGCGCTGGGTTACGACATCAAGCGCCGTGGTGGGCTCGTCAAGGACCATCACTTGCGGCTCGAGCGCCAGCGCCATCGCGATCATCGCCCTCTGCCGCATGCCTCCGGACAGCTCATGCGGATAGCTGCGCAGGCGATCGCCGTTCATCCCGACCATGTCGAGCAGCTCGACGCCACGCGCGTACCGCTCGTCGCGAGACATGCTCGGCCGGTGGGCGCGGAGCAGGTCGTCAAACTGGGCGCCAATCGTGGTCACCGGGTTCAGCGCATTGAGCGAGCTCTGAAGTACGACGGCGATCTCCGACCAGCGAATATCGCGCAGTTGGCGCGGGCCGGCTCCGAGCATGTCGATCGTTCCCTTCGGGCCATCACCCGTGAATGGCTTCGAGTGGAAGAGGACCTGACCCGTGGTGATGACGGCAGGAGCACGGAGGAGCCGGATGGCGGCGAGAGCCAGCGTCGTCTTTCCGCTTCCACTCTCTCCGGCCAGGCCGAGCACGCGGCCGCGGCGCAGGACGAGATCGCAGTCTCTGACTGCGTGGACCGCCTCTGCTCCGTATCCGTAATCGACGGACAGCCCGCGAATCTCCAACACCGCGTCTCCCGCGCTGGGCGTCGTGGTCGCGGCCGCGGGCGCTTTTCTCATCACCGGCGTCAGGCCGAGCGTCGTGCTGACGTGGACGCCAGCTTTCCTCGCCGCTCGCGCGGTCAGACCCGAGGTACGGAGGCGGGGGTTGATGAACTCGTCGATCCCGAAGTTGACGAGCGCCAGGCCGGTGCCGAGTAGCGCGACGCAAATCCCTGGCGGCGCCCACCACCACCACCAGCCGCCGCGAACCGCGTTGTTCGCGAAACCCTCGCGCAGCATCTCGCCCCAGTTCCACAAGCCGGGCGGCGAGCCCGTCGGCGAGCCGGCGAGGCCGAGGAAAGATATGGCCACGTAGGCGTAGACCGCCGTGAGCGTGGTGAAGAGAAATGAGGCGGCGACGATCGGGACGAGGTTGGGCAGGATCTCGACCGCGATGATCCGAAGGCGGCTCTCTCCGGAGACTCGCGAAGCTTCGACGAAGTCACGAGTGCGCAAGGACAGGGTTTGCGCTCGCAGCGTGCGCGCGGTATACGCCCACGTGGTCACGGCGATGATTGCCGCCACGAGCACGAGGCTGGATCCGGCTGCCGGGACGTAATCCGCGAGCACGATGAGCAGGGGCAGGCCGGGAATCCCTCATCGGTCGCCCCGCCGATGTAGCCGGCCGTGACACCGAAGATGATCGAAAGCACGGTCGCGATCGCGGCGGCGATGAGGCCCACGAACATGGTCGCCTGCGTCGAGGCGAGCAGCTGTGACCATGCGTCCTGGGCAAACACAGTCGTGCCGAGCCAGTGCGCGGCGGAAGGCCCAAACGGCAGCGGGTAGTAACTGGCCGGAAAACCCGTGTCGCCACCGGTGCCCGGAACAAGGACGTGCTGCACCCAGTTCTGCGTGTCGGTCGCGTTGGGGGAATAGGGCGTGATCCACCGCGCTATCACGGCGACCACGCCGAACACACCGAGGATGACCAGTCCGGCGATGACCTTCGGCGAGCGCGGCAGGCGGAGCACGCGCGCTCGGTTTAACGTCGCCGGCGGCTGCGTGAGCGTTGTGCTGTCGATCGTCATGCCGCCTGCCTCGCCCGAGGATCAATCGCGACATAGACGGCGTCGGCGATCAGGTTGGCGGCCAGCACGACCAGGGTGATCACCACGAACACGCCCTGCACCAGCGGGTAGTCGAGCTTGCCCAGCGCGTCGTACAGGTGGAATCCGATTCCGGGGTAGTTGAAAACGATCTCGACCAGGATCTGCCCGCCGACGATCAGGCTGATGGCGATCGTGAAGTTGGCGACCACCGGGAGGAGCGCGTTGCGCACCGCGTACCAGACCACCGTGCGCGCGGGCAGTCCCTTGGCCTGTGCCACCAGGACGAAGTCCTCGTCCATGGTCGTGATCACCTGGTTGCGGATCGAGAGGATGAATCCGGCCATCGACGCGAGGACCACGGTTGCCGACGGCAGGACGGCGTGGCTGACGACGCTCTGGATGTAGGGGAGGTTGAGGCCCGGGGTGGTCGCGTAGATGTCGTAGCCGAACAGGCTCGGGAACCACTTCAGCATGGTCCCGGTCTGGCCGAGGATCAGGACGAGGACGATGCCCAGGAAGAAATAAGGCAGCGCGGCGAAGAAAGTCGCGAACGGGATGAGCCAGTCAGTCCAGGAACCGCGGCGCCAGGCGATCAGCGTTCCGACCGCGCTGCCGCCGACAAAGGCCAGCGTGGTCGAGATGCCCAGCAGGACAAGCGTCCACGGCAGGTACGAGAGGATGAGACTTCCGACCGGCGCGTTCTCCGACCAGGAGTGGCCGAGGTCCCCACGCACGAGGTTGCCGAGGTACTGGGTGTACTGGTCCCACAGGCTGGTGTGGACGTTGTAGCCGAGCTGCAGCTCGATCGCGGTGACGCACTGCGCGTTGCAGTTGCCGGATTGCGAGGCCCGGGCGACGGCACCTGCCACGGGGTTGCCTGGGACCACGCGCGGGAGCAGGAAGCTGACTGTGATCGCCACCCACGCGGCGAGCAGGTACACGAGAAGCCTGCGGAAGATGACGCCCATGGTCAGTGCCCGTCCTGCGCCGATGTCGCGGCGGGCATCGTCCGGGTCGCGCGAGTTGTGCACCCGCAGCTCTCGCGGATCATGAGCTGGACCGGCAGCACCACGTCGGAATCGCCCTTGCCCGCGCTGATCTTGGAATAGAGGACGTCGAACGCAGTCGCGCCAAGCTCCAGCATGGGCTGGCGCACGGTGGTCAGCGGCGGATGCAGGTGGCGCGCCACAGGGACGTCGTCAAAGCCTGTGACCGCGACGTCCTGCGGGACCCTGATCCCACGCCTGGCGAGCGCATGCATAGCGCCGAGCGCCGTCTGGTCGTTGGCGCAGACGATCGCGCGGGGCAGCTTATCTCCAGCGTCGAGCAGTCCGTCGACGACCTTTGCGCCCCCGGCGGCGCTGTAGTTTCCCTGCCACCTGCTTCCGACCTGGACCTCAGCACCATGGGCGACGGCCTCGAGCTCGAATGCCCGGGCCCGCGCGCGGTTGTCAGGGCTGTCGGTGCGGCCCGACAGGTAGGCGAGGCTCTTGTATCGATGATCGACGACGAGATGCCGGACCAGCGCGCGCATGCCAGCCTCGTTGTCGCACCTGACGTTCATCGCCCCACGCACGGGAGTCCCGGCCAGGGTGACGATGGGGACCGCGGCGGCCAGCCGGGTGACGCCGGCCGCGGGCAGCAGGCGGTCGTGCAGGATGAGCCCGTCCGCCTTGCCGGCGACGCCGGAGATGCGAGTGGTCGCGTTTTCGTCGTTGAACCCCACCGAGCTCATCAGCACATCGAAGCCGCGGCGCTGCGCGGCGACGTCGATGCCGCGATTGATGACGTCGATGAAGAGAAGGCTTTCGTCCTCGTCCTCGAAGTGGGTTTCGTCGCCGCGGCGAAAGACGACGCCCACGACTTCCTTCAGCCCGTTCGAGAGGGCACG
The DNA here is from genome assembly GCA_005887685.1 of Chloroflexota bacterium. Taxonomy (GTDB): domain Bacteria; phylum Chloroflexota; class Dormibacteria; order Dormibacterales; family Dormibacteraceae; genus 40CM-4-65-16. The sequence continues at coordinate 63,849 of VBHJ01000024.1, forward strand.
CGCCGCACCGTCGGGCACGAAGCCGAGCTCGGTCACGGCTCGCATGACGCGCTCACGGGTGCTCGCGCGGGGAGTCCCCTGGCTGTTCAGGACCCGGGAAACCGATGCGATCGAAACGCCGGCCCTGCTCGCGACGTCGTAGATCGTGAGCGGACCTTTTGGCCTTTTCGAGTCGGGCATGAATGCTGGTTGCTCCAACCGATGGATGGCCGGCTCTTGTTGTAAGCGCTTACCGGTAAGCGCTTACCGCGGATTATATGGTCGTTGAGGGACTTGTCAAGACTGAAGTTGGATCGGCTCGCCTCGGCACCGATTCCGCGCGTGTGGCGTCGGCGAGGCGTCGTCACGGCATGGATTCGGCGCGCCGGCGTCAGGCACGCGTTTCCGCGTAGCGTGAGAGGACGTGCCGAGTGTTTTCAGCCGGACGTTTCCGGTCCCGGGGGCGGCGGTGGCGGGAGATCCGGGCGGGCTGATCACGCCCGGCAACCTGCAGGGGCAGACCGAGCACTTCTCGGTCTATGTCGATCCCGGCCTCGGACCGGACGGGGTGCAGGACGCGCAGGGCGTGCTGGCGAGCTGCGAGACCGACTACGCAAAGGTCGCCGGCTACTTCGGCGGGCTGGACGCCGGCCCGTTCAACGTCATTCTTTTCGCGAACCCGGGCGGCGCGTACCACCAGACGTGCGCCGCGACCGACCTTTTTTGCGACGCCAGGACCAACCCGGCCGACGGTGACTACTCCGAGTTCCTGAACATCGCGGAGTTCGTCGAGGTGTTCGAGGCTGCGCAGGCCGCGGGTTGGGATTGCGGAATGAGCAACGGCGAGGGGCTCTCGCGCGTCCTGGCGACCGACGCCTATCCGAACGAGCTGGATGGCTTTGCCACCGCGTCGAGCTGGCTCGATTCGAACCGGCAGAACTTCGTCGACCGCAACGACCACAGCGACACCAATCCGCTTGCCAACGGCTGCTCGGTGCTGTTTTTGAACTGGCTGCGATTCCAGCTCAACTTCACGTGGCCGCAGATCGCCGGCGCCGCGGCGCCGACCCTTGAGCGGGCCTACAACAAGCTGACGGGAAAGAGTGACGGCTTCAGGCAGTTCTCGAGCCTCCTCGTTTCGCACTTCCCGAAGGGCGGTCCGTCCGGACTCACGACCGATAACCCGTTTCCCCTCTGAAACGGTCGGTAGCGCGAACGACCTCCGCACCTACTCTCGCGTCCGCGGCGTGGCCCGCCTCGTCGACGATCACGAGCTGCGATGCCGGCCACGTTTGGTGCAGCTCCCACGCGTTCGCGATCGGCGACTGGAAGTCAAAGCGGCCGTTGATCAGGACGCCGGGGATTTTCGACAGCGCATCCGCGTTGCGCAGGAGAACCTCGTCCTCTAGGAACAGGTCATGGCGGACGAAGTGCGTGACGATTCGCGCGAAGGCCAGCGCGTGATCGGGATCGCGGAAGCGATCGTCAAGGCCCTCGTGCGGGGGCCAGTGCGGCGTCGCCGACTCGAACAGGCACCATTCGAACGCCGCCCGCCGGCGGACTTCCAGATCTGGGCCGTTGAGCAGCGCCGCATACGACTCGACGACGTTCGCTTCGCGCCGCCCGGCCGGAAGCGCGGACACCAGCCGGGCCCACTGCTCGGGAAAGAACCGCGCGATACCGCCGCGAAACAGCCAGTCGACCTCGATACGACGCCCACTCGTGACGCCGAAGAGAACCATCTCCGTGACCCGGTCGGGGTGGGCCTCGGCGTACGCAAGGCCAAGCACGCTCCCCCATGAGCCGCCGACGACGAGCCATCGCTCGACGTCGAGACGCCGGCGCAGGACCTCGATGTCCTGAACCAGGTGCTGGGTGGTGTTGAACCGCAGATCGGTCGTCGCCGCAGCGGCATGCGGGCGGCTGCGCCCGCAGCCGCGCTGGTCGAAGAGAACCACGCGATAGGCGCCCGGGTCGAAAAGCCTGCGCAACCACGGCGTGCAGCCCGAGCCTGGTCCGCCGTGGAGGACGAGGGCCGGCTTGCCGGCTGGATCACCGCAGCTTTCCCAATAGATGAGGTTCCCGTCGCCCACGTCCAGCATTCCGTGGTCGTAAGGCTCGATCGCCGGATAGAGGTCGGGCATTGCCGGCGGCGCCCCGCCCTAGCCGCCCAGGGCCTGGAGCAGGTCCTTCAGCTGCGCCGTCTGCCAGTCCTGGAAGGTCGCGCCCGCTGGTGTAAGCGTCTCGGTCATCTTCACCACCGGAATCCTCTTCGAGGTCGCCTTGTCCACGAGTCCCTGGATGTCGGGCGTCGAGTTCTGCGAGTTGAAAAGGAACACCCGGATCGCCCTTGACGCGATCTGGCTCTCGACCTCGGCCTTGTCCGCCGCGCTCGGATCGGTGCCTTCGCTGATCGCGTTCAGGTAGCTATAGGGCGTCACGAGGTCAAGGCCTGTCCCATCGGCCAGGTACGAAAAGATGCTTTCTGTGGCGCCGACCTTTGTGCCCGCGTGCTTCTGCCTGATGGCGCCGATGGTGTCGTGGTAGTCCTTCAGGCCGACGGTCCAGTACTGGGCCGCCTGCTGTGTGAAGACGGAAGCATTCGCGAAGTCGATCTTCCCCAGGTCGGAGGCGATTCGGTCGATCACCTGGTCGACGTAGGCCGGCGAGTACCAGAGGTGCGGGTTGTCGCCCTCTTTCTTGCCGAAGAGATCGGCCACGGTCAACACGGTGCGACCTGCGACGGGGTTGGCTCCGATCAGCTTGGGCGCCCACGCGTCGTAGCCGGCGCCGTTGAGGATCACATACTGCGCCTGCGCGATCAGGCGCGCATCGCCGGGCGTGGCCTCATACGAATGGGGATCGGTGTCTGGGTTGACGATGATGCTAGTCACCTGCACGCGCGAACCGCCGACCTGGGCGGTGATGCTGCCCCAGAAGTTCTCAGCCGCCACGACCCGCACCTTTCCGGACTCGGCGTTGCCGGTCGGTGACTGGCTCAGGCCGCACGCCGAAAGCAGCAGAGCCGCGGCCACCGCGACGCTCTTGATCGGGAGGCGGAGGACGATGCGGCGCCCGAGCTGGGAGATCAGGTACCCGGCAAACGCCAGCGCGGTGATGAAGAAGCTCGAGGGATACGAGACATAGAAGGAAAGGACAAGGCCGAGCCAGACCACGGCCACGGCGATCAGGGCCGACAGCCCCATCCCCAACCACGGGCGCGCCGTGAGGTTCTGGGCGATCGCGGCCGGCGTGACCATCAGTCCGAAGATCAAAAGCGCCCCCACCGCCTGGACAGACTCGGCCACGGTGACCGCGACCAGGACCATGAACAGCGCGGTGAGCGCGCGGGTGGGCACGCCTCGCGCGGTGGCGACGTCCGGATCGATGGTCACGAACAGGAGCGGGCGCGCCACCAACAGCGTGACGGCCGCGGTGGCAAGGCCGGTGATCGACCCGACGACGACCTGGACCTGCTGCAAGCCGAGGATCGATCCGAAGAGCACGCTGATCCCGACCGAACCCGTGGCGCCACTTCGCGCGGAGGTGTAAAGGCTCAAGAAGAGGACGCCCACCCCGAGCACCCACGCAAAGATCGTGCCGATGGCCACGTCGCGGCCTCTCCCCCGGCCGCCGAACGTGCCGATCGCCAGCGCCACCGCGATGCAGCTGCCGAAAACGCCGACAAGCAGATTGAGCCCGGCGAGCAAACCGCCGAGGCTTCCCGTGAAAGCAACATGACCGAGGGCGTCGGACGTGAAGACCTCGTTGCGCAAGACGACGAAGTACCCGACCAGCCCTGCCGCCAGCGCGATGCAACCGCCGGTGACGAAGGCGTTGCGCATGAAGTCGAGCGCGAGCATCTGCCCCATCGACCTCAGGCCTTCGCCGCCGACCACGCGCGGCGAATGTGCTGCTTCCCTGTGCGTAGAGCCAAAGCTCCTTTCACGGCTCGAATCGCCACGTACACGGCGAAAGCGAGGCTTGTGATGAAAAATCCGACCGGGAGGTTGCTGAAGTACGCGAGGGCGAGGCCCAACCACGTGAATGCCAACGAGAGCACGATGCTCAGGGCCAGGGCGCGAGCCGGCCTCGCTGTGAGCTGAAGTGCGGACGCCGCGGGCGCGACGAGCAGGGCGAATATGAGCAGCGTGCCCACGATCTGCACCGTGATCGCGACCGCCAGGGCGAGGACGACGAGGAATGCGATCGAGATGCGGCGCACACGCACTCCGCGCGCCTCGGCCACATCAGGGTCGACGGTGGCGAAGACAAGCTGCCGGCCGAAGATGGCGAGCGCCGCGACGCCGAGCAACGCCACGACGAAGGTGAGCTGGACATCTCGATCGGAGATCCCGAGGATGGTCCCGAACAGGAAGCTGTAGATGCCTGCCGCGCTGCCCGCGTAGAGACGGAAGAAAAGCAGGCCGAGCCCCAGCGAAAACGCCAGGATCGAGGCGACGGCGGCCGACTCGGCGCGATGGCCGGCATCGACCGTACGGCCAACCCAGCCGATGCCAAGCGCCGCGACGACGCAAAAGACGATCAGGCCGAAAACCGGCGCGACGTGGACGAGCACCGCACCCGCCGCGCCCGGAAAGCCGACCTGCGAGAGCATGTGCGCCGCAAAGCTCTGACCCCGCAGCACCACGAAGTACCCAGCCGCCCCGGCAAGCAGGGCGACCAACGTGGCGGCGCCGAACGCGTTGTGCATGAAGTGGAACTGAAGCAGCAGCTGCACGTCAGCCACGAGATCCCACGACGGTCCTGGCTGAGACATCAGTGATCGACCGGGTGGTAGCTGACCGGCTCGTGCTGCCCGACCACGATGAGCCGGCCGTCGCTGGTCTTCAGCACCTCGACAGGGGCGCCGTAGAGCCGGGTCAGGGTTTCGGTCCGGATCACCTCTTCCGGTTTGCCGCACAAGACGTGACCGCCGGCGACATACACGACCCGATCGACGAAGGGGAGGATCGGGTTGACGTCGTGCGCGACCAGGAGAACGGTCACGCCTTGCCTCTCGCAGATCGTGCGAATCAGGTCCGATATCGCCTGCTGGTTGTTGAGGTCGAGGCTCTCGAGGGGCTCATCCAGCATCAGCATTCGGGCCCCGGTGACCAGCGCCTGGGCGATCAGGATGCGCTGCTGCTCGCCGCCAGACAGCTCGCCGATCGGCCGTTCGGCGTAGGCGGAGGCGCCCACCAGCTCGATCATCCGCCGGACCCTGTCTTCCTTGGTCCGCGAGGGGAGCGGCACCCCAAGCCGATCGCCGTCGAGTCCCAGGCGCACCAGGTCGAGGGCGCGAATGCGCAGGTCGGGGTCGAACCTGCGGCGCTGGGGCAGGTAACCGACCTCGTCGTTGCCGCGGCGGACCGGGCGTCCGAAGACGCGCACCGTGCCGGCGCTGAGCGGGACGACGCCCAACAGCGCCTTGAGCAGGGTGGATTTCCCCGCGCCGTTGGGTCCGAGGACCGCCACGAACTCGCCGGCCGCCACCTCGAGGTCGGCATCGCGCCACACGAGGTGGCCTCCGAGCGAAACGCTTGCCCCCTCCAGCGCGACCGCGCTCGAATTGCCCACCGCAACGCTCCCCCACAAGATGCGCAAGATTATTGCACAAGCCGTATGCGCAAGCCGAATGCGCAACCCGCCTATACTTGGCGCAGATGCCCCGACCGAGCCCGGTGACCGACGAGGTGCGCCGCCTTTTCGAGATCCGGGAACGCCACGCGTGGTCGATCGAGGAGCTGCACGACACGGTCCGAACCTCGCTCGGATCCGCGGACTACTCGTCAGTCTTCAGGGCGGTCAGCCTGCTCGAGAGGCAGGGTCTCATCGACCGCATCGACCTCGGCGAACGCCACGCGCGCTTCGAGCTCCGCGACGACCACCACGAGCACATCCGCTGCGAGAGCTGCGGGCGCGTGGCGGAGGTCCCGGTCTGCGTCCTGGACGACGCGGCGGCTCAGGTGCAGAGCCTCACGGGCTATCGGGTTCTCAGCCACCAGGTGGTGTTCGGCGGCCTTTGCCGGGAGTGCGCGGCCAGCGCCTGACTACGCTTGTGGCGACACCTGTACTTTGAGGCCCGACCCGGCCAGGAACGCATCGATCGCCCTGGGGTACTGGTCGAGCGGGAATCGATCGGTGATCATCGCGTCGGAGTCGATCACGCCCCTGGCGAACAGCGCCAGCGCGCGCTCGAAGCTGTGCAGGACGGCCATAGAGCCCACGATCTTGATCTCGTCGTTGTAGACCCGGAAGGGCGAGAACCGCGCGCTCGCGTCGGTCTTGGCCACGCCGAACATCAGGAACGTCCCTCCGCGCGCCACTCTTGTCAGCCCGTCCTCGATGGCCGGCACGACGCCGGTCGCATCGATGACGACGTCCCAGCCCTGCGGCATATCCAGCTCGTCCGCGGACCTGGCGATGCGGTCCGCGGCCAGCCGGCGGGCGAGCTCGTGGCGCCTGGGGTTCGTTTCGACCATGTCGAGACGGCTCGCGCCGCTGTCTTTCGCGAGCTGGGCGAGCAGCAGTCCCATGGTCCCCGCGCCGTAGATCAGGTAGTCGCCCGCGACTTTTGCGTCCACCATGTCGAGCCCATGCACCGCGCAGGAGAGCGGCTCGACCAGGGTGCCCCAGTTGCGCGGCAGGTCGGGCGGCAGGCGAAACGCGTTGGTGGCCGGGACTGCGACGAACTCGGCGCACGCCCCGTCGGTCCTCCCCACGCCGATCCCGTTCCAGTTCTCGCAGAGGTTGAAATGGCCGGCGCGGCACTGCCGGCACGTGCCGTCGTACAGCGAAGGATCGACGGCCACGAAATCGCCGACCTTGAGATTGCGCACGCCGTCGCCGATCGCGACGACCTCGCCGCAGAACTCGTGGCCGGGGATGATCGGGTAGCGGGTCGGCGCGAACTCGCCTCGGATCACGTGGATGTCCGTGCCGCAGATGCCGCAGGCCTCGACCTTGACCACCGCCTCGCCGGCGCTGGGCGTCGGGTCCGCGACCTGCTTGACGACGACCTCGTTCGGCTCCTCGATGACGACCGCTTTCATTTCACCGCGCCCATGGTCAGGCCGCGGATCAGCTGCTTTTGCGCGATCCAGCCGGCCAGCAGGACCGGCAGGCTCGACACGGTGGCGGCGGCGGCAAGCTTCGCGTAGAACAGGCCGCGGCCGCTGATGAAGCCGACCAGGAAGATCGGGGTCGTGGCGGCGACCGAAGAGGTGAAGTTGACCGCGTAGAAGAACTCGTTCCAGCTGAAGATCAGGCAGATCAGCGATGTCGCCGCAATACCGGGCGCGATCAAGGGCACCACGATCCGCAGTATCTCGTGCCGGAACGCGGCACCGTCGACCCGGGCCGCCTCGAACAGGTCGTTGGGGATCTCGAGGAGAAACGAGCGCAGGAGCCATACGCCGAGCGGGAGGTTGATCGTCGTGTAGATAAGGGTCAGCGCAAAGATGTTGTCCAGCAGCTGCAGGTCGCGAGCCAGCAGGTAGAGGGGGACGAGGCTGGCGGCAAACGGCAGGAAGCGGGTCGAGATGAAGAAGAAAAGCGCGTCTTGAGTCCTCTTGATCGGCCTGATGGCCAGCGCATACGCGGCGGGCAGGCCCAGCACCAGGACGAGGATCGTGGACCCGATGCTTGCGATGGCGGAGTTGATGAAGAACGGCGGGAAGTCGCCGGAGAGCACTTCCTGAAACGAGGCCAGGGTCGGCATGAAAAAGATCGTCGGCGGCGAGCTCGCGGCCTGAGTCTCCGTCTTGAGCGCTTCCATCCACATCCACAGGACGGGGAAAAAGAAGATGAACACGACCAGCCAACCGACCACGGAGAGCAGGATCTTGGAGCGCAGGCTGGTTTGCGCCGAGATCATCGCCTGGCCTCCACCTGGAAGATCGAGAACAGGGTGCGCAGCGCAAAGGTGGCGACGATGATCGTGATGATCACCGCCACTACACCGATCGCCGACGCCTGTCCGATGCTGTAACCCTGAAATGCCACGAGGTAGAGCAGGAACGGGATGTTGGTCGTATCCTCGCCCGGGCCACCGTAGGTCAGCATGTAGATCGAGTCGTAGGTCTGGACGACGAAGAGCGACCCCAGCAAAGCGCCCAACTCGATGAACGGCCGCACCAGCGGGAGCGTGATCCGGCGAAAGGCCTGCAGGGCGTTTGCGCCATCGACCTTTGCCGCCTCCAGGACCTCAGGGTTCTGCGACTGAAGGCCGGCCAGGATGATCAACATCATGAACGGCGTCCAGCGCCAGACCTCGACGGTCACGACGGTGACCATGGGGGCCTGACCCACCCAGTCGACCCGGCCGAGACCGATCGGCTTCAACAGATATGGGATCAGGCCGTAGAGCGGGTTGAGGAGCGTGTGCTTCCAGATCAGAGCACCCGCCGTCGGCATGATCAGGAAGGGCGCGATCATGAGCGTCCGCATCAGGCCCTTGCCGAAAACGTCCGAGTTCAGAATCATGGCCACGGCCGTGCCGAGGATCACAGAGATCGCGATCACCGAGACCGTGAGGACGACCGTGTTCCAGACGGCGGTCCTGATGCTCTCGTCGGTTATGAGCCTCGCGTAGTTGTCGAGCCCTGAGAACTTGAAGCTCCCTGGCTTCAGCAGGTTCCAGTTGAAGAAGCTGTAGTAGATCGTCAGCACGAACGGGATCTGGGTCATCAGAAAGACGTAGATGAAGGCGGCCAGCAGAGGCAGGCGCCGGGCCCAAGCGTCCCGGCCGGAAATGGAGGCGGCGGAATCCCGCGCGCCTCCACGCCCGACGACCGAACGGAGGATCGAGCTACCCGTTTTCACTTGTCGCGATCTCTCCTCGAGATCAAGGGCTAATGCTGGTAGTTCTTGCCGGCGGTTTGGGCGAGCGCCTGTGCTTTTTGCAGGGCCGCGTCAACAGTTTCGGTGCCGGCGATCACCTTCGCAAACTCCTGCGAAACCTGATCTCCCAGCTGCTGGAATTCGGTGATGTCGACGTACTGGATCCCGACGTACGGGACCGGGTCAACTGTGGGGTGTGTCACGTCGGCGTGCGCAATCGAGTCAAGCGTGACCTGGGCGAAACCCGCGGACGCCT
>VBHJ01000131.1 GCA_005887685.1 Chloroflexota bacterium
CTGACCGGTTCGGTCGAATGGCAGCGCAACCAGCTGCAGCAGCTCGCCGATCAGGCGGCCCTCGACTCCGCGCTGAAGATCGGAGTGGGCTGCAGCGCGGGGTCGGCCAGCACGGTGATCACCGAGGCGGACAACTTCCTCGCCACGCAGCGCACGCGCACCGGAGCGCTGGCCATCGGGGCCGGCTCCTGCGCGGCCGGCTACGCCGGAACCGACACCTTCGCCGGCGGGCTTACCGAAACGATCCGCTACCCGTTCCGCGCCCGTCAGGAGCAGGTGGAGGTCAGCCTCACCGTTGCGCTGCCCATCTCGTTCGGCAACTTCGCCGGTGCGTCGACCACGAATGTGACCAGGCGAGCCGTGGCGCAACAGCTGAGCGGCTCGACCGCGGCGGTGACAGCCACGACACTTTCCTGCACGGGCGGCCAGTTCAACGTGGCGGGCAGCATCGTAGCGTCGAACGCGATCGCCCTGAGTGGAAGCTGTGCGGTCTATGCCCATGATCGCTTCGATGCCGCGTCGAGCACCTACTCGGACCTGGGCAACGTCTCTGTCTACGCCAACGCGCAGACCTGGGTTCGCGCGGGCGGGTCCTGCCTGGCTGGGGGAAGCTCTGGATCAAGCAACGCAATCTGCGCCGACGGTTTCGAGCTCTCGGGCCATACCGCAACCACCTGCGGCACCAGCGGAGCGAGCGCATTCCTCGCCGCGGGCGATGCGGCGACCAACGCCAACCCGTGCGCGGCCGGCACCGGCCCGCAACCCGTCGCCTCTCTGTCCGGCAACCTTCCTCCCGAGCCCAACGCTGATCCCGCGATCACAGCGACGCTTCCAGGCGGCGTGCCGTGCAATGCAGGCGCGGCCTACGGAAACGTCGTCGTCAACGGCGTCACCGTCGGCACCGGGAACGCGGCAGTGCCGACCCAGGACGCCAGCGGGTACGTGCATTTCAAGACCGGGTGTTACGGCTACCTGAACGTCGGCAACCTCGGGTCGGCAGGCACGATCACGAACCGCCAGATCGGGGTCGAATCTGCACCTGACGTGCATCTCATCACGCCGACATTGCCCGGCCCGAGCCTGGCCGGCACGCTTCTCGTCGCGACCATCAGCACGGTCGACGCCGTGAACACGATCAACGCTCAAGCGGGCTGGGTGCTCGCCGCCAGTGCAAAGCAGGCCGGCGAAGGGTGGGACCAGATCTGGTACTACCCCAACAACCCCGGCGGGATCAGCACCGCCACCTGGACCGTGCTGCCCGCATCGAAAAACGTCGTCTCCCAGATGACCGAGTGGAGTGGCGTCGTCGCGGCCGCTCCGCTGGATCGGACGGGCACCACCCTGATCGGTGCAGCCACGACAACCGCCACCATCTCAACCACCTTGGCGACCACAGCCGCCAACGACCTGGTGATCACCAACGACGGGTTCAAGATCGCGGCCGGCCAGACGTTCTCCAAGGGCGCCGCCTACACCAGCCTCACCAACGACCCGACGAACGGGTTCGCGTCCGAGTACCGGGTCAACGCTCCCATCGCGATCCAGACCGAGACGGTGACGACGACCCAGGCCAGCCTCTGGTCACTTGCCATCGCGACGTTCAAGCCCGCCGCCGGCGCGGTGCCCAACGGGGCCGTGCTGGATCCGGGCTTCTACTACTTCAATGGGTCGGGCTTTGCGGGCGGCGGAGGCATCTGCCTCAACGGGGGGACGCTCCTTGCGCGGGACGTGACCCTCGAATTCGTCAACCAGGCCGGCCTCTCGTCCGGGACCTGCGCGGCGGGTGGCGGAGCGTCTTGCGCCGTGGCCACCTGCCAGTTCGGCTCCACCCCGTGCTCGATCTCGGCCTGCCCGCCGAACGCTGCCGCCGACGCGGCAGGCGGGGGCTACACGTGGTTTGCGGCTCCCTGCTCCCAGGCGCCGGCAGGTGATGCGAGCTGCCCGGGCTCAGCCTGGTGCGTGGCAGGCGATCGGGCCTGCTGGAACCTCCTGGTATGGACGCCGCCGTCCAATACGGGCCAGATCGCGATCAAGGGAGTCTCCGCCAAGCACTGGCTGCTGGGTTCGGTGTACTGGGCGGGCACCTGCACCGACACAGTCAATGGCACCAGCACGCTGGATGGAACGATCTCCTGCGGCACGCTGGCGGTTTCCGCCGCGGCCGGCGCGGGCATGGCCGTGGGCGGCAATTACGGGATCAGCACCGCCCTGGTGGAGGCCGTCCTTGTCGAGTGAGAGCGCCCCCTCCAGGTCCTTTTGGCCTTATTTGTTGCGCTCAGGCGTCCTTTTTGTGAAGCTTGCGGCCGTTAAGTGTCCATAGCCACTTCCGCGCTGGCCCGGCCACGTCGCGGACGCCTGTACATCGTCATCGGCGCCGTGCTCGCGGTGCTTGCGTTTGCAGCCGCCGCCGCGATCGCCAGCCTCCCGCTGATCCAGGGCAGCACGACCGGCACCCGGATCGTCGTGGCGAGCCACGACATAAAGGCGCGAACGCTGATCCAGGCCTCTGACTTGACGATCTCCAGCTTCAGCCCCGCCCCACCGCAGGCCTTCACCGCGGTGAGGGACGTCGCGGGCAAGGGCGCCCGGGTGGACATCCCGTCGGGCAGCCCGATCACGGCCAACCTCGTCGCCGCGACCGGGGACCTCCTGAGCAACAGCGACGTCGCCTTCCTGCCGATCCCCAAAGGCTGGGTTGCCGTCACCGTCCCGACGAGCGAGCAGGTAGGGGTCGGGGGTTACGTCCAGATCGGTGACCGGATCACGATGCTGGCCACCATCAACACCTCGACGTTCGGCCAGAGCCCCGGCACGGCGGTGGTGCGCACCGTGTTTCGCGACATCGACGTGCTGCGGGTCGGACCGGCAAGCAATGGCCCGGCTGTGGCGTCGGGAGCGGTCACGAGCAGCCTGACCGTGCTGATGACCGCATGCGATTCCGAGTACCTGTTCTGGCTGCTGAACAACGCGACGATGAAGTACGAGCTCGAGTCTTACACCGACTACGCCACCCTTCCGACGTCACCAGACAGCAAATGCGAGAACGTGTCCGCGGCAACGGGCGTCGGCCCGAGGGATGTCGACAAGCGCTGGCAGTTCACCGCGTCGCATTAGATGGGCACCGCGATCATCCTGGTCGCGGTCGCGGCGGCCATCGGGGTGGGGCTCGTCGTCTACGGAACAGTTCGCTCGCAGCAGTCGATCGCGGCGGAGCAATCGGTCCGGGCCTCGTATCGAACCCTCGCTGACGTCCGCGAGCAGCTGAGGCGGCGCTTCGAGCCGACCGGCACGCCCGTCTGGATCGCCGCTGAGCAGCAGACCAGCAAGCTGCAGCGCGACCTGGTCAGCGCCGACATCGAGCTGAGGCCATATGAGTTCCGGATCATCCAGCTCGTGGTCGCCGTGTTGTTCGGCGTGATCAGCCTGCTGCGATTCGGCTTTGGTCCCGAGTTTCTCGTTTTTGCCGTGATCGGCTATCTCCTTCCGTCGTTCTACCTCCGCAACCGGCGAGGGCACCGGCTTCGACAGTTCGACGCGGGCCTGCCGCGCGCCATGGAGCTGATCGCGAACTCGATGAAGGCGGGGCAATCGGTGGCCCAATCCCTGACCTCGGTGACGGACAATGCGGGCCCTCCGATATCGGACGAGTTCGCGCTGGCGCGGCGTGAGATCGAGCTCGGAGCCTCGGTCGAGAGCGCGATGAACAACATGGTCCGGCGGATCGGCAGCCACGACCTGAGATTGATGGTGATGGTGATCACGATCCAGCGCTCGATTGGAGGGGACCTACCCGCGATCCTGGTCACCCTCGCCGACACGATGCGGCAGCGCGAGGAGATGCGTGCGGAGATCAACGCGGCGACGGCTCAGTCGCGCGCGACGGCCTTCATCATCACGTTGCTGCCGATCGTGGCGGCCCTGGCCCTGTACTTCATCGTCCGCGATTACTTTCGGCCCATGCTCGTCAACCCGCTCGGCTGGTTCATGCTCGGCTTGGCGGCGCTTCTTCTCTTCGTCGGCAATCTCATCATTCGCCGGCTGACGGCGATCGCATGAACGCGCTGCCACTGGTCATCGGAATCGGCGCCGCGTTGGGCGCTTACCTGCTGACCATGGGCATCATCGCTTCGCGCGCCGCGGACGCCACGACGCTGGCCCGCGAGCGTCTTGCGCGCCAGGAGGTCGGGTTGGGCCAGAGCGCCGTCGCGCTGCAGCTCGAGAAGCCGCTCGCTGAGCGGCTGTTCGGTCCGATGCGCCGCTGGCTCGATCGCCAGATGATGCGGATGACGCCCGAGGCGCAAGCCGCAAACTTCCGCCGCCAGCTCGATTTCGTCGGCAACCCCTTGAACCTCGACCCCGCCGGCCTGCAGACCCTTCGCATCGCCGCGGCGGCCGCGCTGGGTGCCATCGGCACAGCGATCGGAATGTTCATCGGGACGCCGTTCGCGATCGGGCTGGCGCTGGTCATCGGGGTGGCCGTCGGCTTCTACGTGCCCGTGGTGTGGCTGGGCCAGCTGGTACAGGAGCGCCGCACCGAGCTCGAGGCATCCCTCCCCAACGCACTCGACGTCGTCGCCATCAGCATGGAGGCGGGCTTAGGCCTCGACCGCGCGCTCGAACAGCTCGTCCGCCACCAGGACGACTCGTTGACGCTTCTCGTGGCCCGCGCCCTACGCGAGATCCAGCTGGGCAGGCCCCGGAGCGAGGCGCTGCAGGAGATGGCTGAGGCGACGGGAATCGACGACTTCACCTCCTTGATCCGCGGGATCCTCTACGCCGAAAAGACCGGCGTGCCGATCGCCCGCACCATCGCGGCGCACGCGGCGCAGATGCGGGTCAAGCGCCGGCTCAAGATTCGCACCGAGGCCGCTCGCGCCTCGCTCAAGATCCTGATTCCCACGGTGGGCTGCGTCTTTCCAACCCTGTGGTTGATCCTGCTCGGCCCTGCGCTGCTGGTCGTCCTGACTCTCGGCCACTGAACCATCGGTTAGTCCGGACTAACGGGACTTCTCGTCGAGCAGAACGCCGGATAGTCCGGACTATCCGGGGTTCAAGCCAGGAAGGGGTTTGTCTTTCGCTCCCGGCCGATGGTCGTTGCCGGGCCGTGGCCGCTGTAGACGATCATCTCGTCGGGCTGCGAGAGCAGTTTCGTCTTGATGCCGTGGAGCAGCGCTTCGCCGTCGGAGTTCGCGAAGTCAGAGCGGCCGACCGACCCGGCGAACAGCGCGTCGCCGGTGAACAGGTAACCGTCGATCTTCAGCGTCACGCCGCCTGGGCTGTGTCCCGGGGTGTGCAGCACCTCGAACTCGAGCGAACCCGCCCGGTAGGGCTCGCCCTCGAGGAAAGCCGTCACGTCGTCGAGGCGCGTCGCCAGCGGACCGAACTCTCGACGCAGCGGTTTTCCCTTCTCGATGACATCCCTTTCAGCTTCGTGGACCGCGATCGGCACCGGGCCGAACGCCTCGCGCAGCTCATGCAGTCCCGCGATGTGGTCGATGTCCGTGTGGGTCAGCAGGATCGCTTTCACGTTTGCCCCGCGGTCCCTGGCGACGCCGATGACCAGCTCGGGTTCGAGGTTGGAGTCGATGACGACGGCGTCGTGCGTAGCGTCATCTTCCACGAGGTAGGAGTTGGTGCCGAAGCGACGGTCGGCGGTGACCTCGACGCGAATCGTCACAACGCTTTGCGGACAACAACGTAGCGCTCGGTCTCCCGATAGGGCTCGAAGCCCGCGCGCTCATACATCGCGAGAGGTCCACGGTAGTGGGCCTGCGCGGAGTCGTCGCCGCCGCGGGACGGGTAGGCCTCGACGGCGCGCACCCCGCGCGACCGCAGCCGTTCGATCGCGGCATCCAGCAGCATGGCCGCAACACCGTGACCCCGATACGGCGCGGCGATCACAAAGCAGGCGATCGACCCGATTCGTTCATGATCCGCAGCTTCGAGCTTGAAGCGAGTCATCACGCCGGCCAGATGCGTCGTCTCGCCGTAATTGCACCAGCCCACAGGAGCGTCGCCCGCGAAGGCCAGGAGCGCGGTCACTCTTCGGTCGTCGATTGCCTCTGACATGTCGCGTCGATTGTCGGCGGCGGTTCGCGTTGCCCACTCCTCGTCGCCCTGCGTGCGATGAGTCTCCATGCAGTAGCAGCTCTGCCACGCCGGGAAATCCCGGAACCCCACCTTGTCGAAGAAGTGCTGATAGGCCGGCAATAGATCGGGCGTGACATCGCGTACCTCGATCTCCCCGATGTCAGGCAAACGTGCAAGCTCCGCGCGGGCTGCAGGGTCGACCGCAAGCCGCAGACCCTGGAGCTGGGCTCCGCCTTCCGACTGGAGCAGACCATGGACGGGTTCCTCCGCGGTCCACGACATGTGAACCAGCGAACCGCCGTCCTTCTCCGAGACCTCCCAGGCCAGGTCGTGCGGCGGCGCGGCGGCGAACGTGGGCGCAAACAGGAAGCGTGTGCGCAGCAACAGGCGGCGCGGCGCCTCGACTTCGACGACATCCGATTCCTCAACCACCGCGCCATGCGAGTCGAGCCAACGGACATGGCCCTCGGGCTTGAAGTCGCCCTCCGCCGTCAGCCGGTAATACCAGTCGCGCCGGCCGGGCCCGACCAGCAACGCCCACACGTCCTCGGGCGGCACGCGGAGATCGATCGAGTGCGACCCGCCGCTCACGACGCTTCGCGGGCGACCGTGTGCACGTCTTTGACGCCTTCGAGCTTTTCCATGAGGCGTGAGAGCTGCGCGAGCGAGTCTATTTCGACCGTCGTCGAAACGACCGCCGTCTTGTCGTCGTACACATGCACCTCCAGCGAGGACATGTTGACGCGGTTCTCCGCCACCACCGTGGCGATGTCGCGCATCAGGCCTTGGCGGTCAAAGGCCTCGATCTTGATCGCGACGGGGTAGAGATGTGTGGCGCCGGACTCCCAGTCGACCGGCACGACGCGCGCCGAGTCCTGGGCGTTGACCGCGTTGATGCAGTCCGCGCGGTGCACTGTCACTCCCCTGCCACGGGTCGTGTAGCCGACGATGGCATCGCCGGGGACGGGCTGGCAGCAGGTGGCGATGCTGGTCAGAATTCCCTTTTCGCCGCGCACGAGTACGCGAGGCGATGGCTGCGCCTGGGGAATCAGAGGAATCGTGCGCAGGTCTCCGCCGGGCGCCTCCAGCGCCATGCGCATCACAACGGAGTGCGGCGACAGGTCGCCGTATCCGATCGCCGCCATGAAGTCGTCGATCGTCCCGTACCGGTGCAGCGCCGCGATCTCGAGCAGCTTCTGCTCCGGCAGATCCACGAGGCTCACGCGGTGCATGCGGTGCAGCTCCTTCTCGAGCAGGTCGTGTCCCTTGGCCACGTTCTCCTCGCGGCGCTGGCTCTTGAACCACTTGCGGATGCGCTCCTTGGCGGATGCGCTCTTGACGAAGTTCAGCCAGTCGCGGCTCGGGCCGTGCGGGCCCTTCGAGGTCAGGATCTCGACGATCTCGCCGTTTTTCAGGTCGTACTCGAGCGGCACCATTCGTCCGTTGACCTTGGCACCGATGCAGTGGTGACCGACCTCGGTATGAATGCGGTAGGCGAAGTCGACCGGGGTCGAGCCGGTCGGCAGGTTGATCACGTCGCCGCGCGGCGTGAAGACGTAAACCTCGTCCTGGAAGAGGTCGACCTTGACCGTGTTGAGGAACGACTCGGCGTCCCCCACCTCGTTCTGCCACTCGAGCAGGCTGCGCAGCCATGAAAGCTTCTGGTCGAAGCTCGCGTCCTTGCCGCCCTCCTTGTACGTCCAGTGAGCCGCGACGCCGAACTCGGCGACCCGGTGCATCTCCTGGGTGCGGATCTGGATCTCGATTGGCTCGCCTGTGTGCGTGATCACCG